>JAZBPO010000494.1:0-14658 GCA_036351675.1 Pseudomonadales bacterium | reverse complement strand
CGGGGCATAGCCCCCCGCGAGCCCCTTGCCGGCGACGAGGATGTCCGGCGTCACGCCCCAGTGCTCGCCGGCGAAGCGGGGGCCGGTGCGCCCGAAGCCGGTCATGACCTCGTCGAAGACGAGCAGGATCTCGTGCTCGTCGCAGAGCGCGCGGACGGCCGGCCAGTAGTCCTCGGGCGGCACGATGGCGCCACCGGAGGAGCCGACGATGGGCTCGGCGATGAGGGCGGCGATGGTCTCCGCTCCCTCGCGCTCGATCACCTCGGCGAGTGCGTCGACGTAGAAGCGCCCGGCGTCCGCGTGGTGCGCGCCGAGCGGACAGCGCAGTGGATAGGGCGTCGGCGCCTTCGGGTTCTCGGCCAGGAGCGGCTCGAGGCCGACGCGGCGGGCCGCGTGGCCGCCGACGGCGGTCGTCGCGATGGTGGTGCCGTGGTAGGAGAGGGCGCGGCCGAGGATGCGGCACTTCTCGGGCCGGCCCCGGGTGGCGAAGTGCTGCACGGCGACCTTCAGCGCGGCCTCGTTCGCTTCCGAGCCGCCGCTGGCGAAGTAGGCGCGGTCGAGGGAAGCGGGGAGCCAGTCCGCGCGCAGTCGCTCGACGAGGCGCTCGCGTGAAGGCGTGCTCCAGGGCGGCACCACGTAGGTGACCTGTTCCAGCTCCCGGGCCACCGCGGCGGCCACTTCGGCGCGACCGTAGCCGACATTGCCGACGATGGCGCCGCCCGCGGCGTCCAGGATCGCGCGCCCGCCGTCGTCGTGAAGCAGGGCGCCCGCGGCGCCGACGATACGCGGCACGCTGCGACCGGGCAGGAAGGGCCAGAGTTCGTCGTTCATGGGTACAGGATTCCGGGTCTGGGCTCATCGTCGAAGGGCCAGAGGCGGTCGACCGGCGCGCGGCGATAGCGGATGCGCGTGACGTCCCCGGCGAGGGCGCCGGGGGCGCCGGAGTAGAGCACGCGGGAGGCGAGCGGCGCGAAGCCTGCGTGGAAGTGCTGCGAGGACTTCACCACCAGGATGCGCTGCTCCGCGGGCTCGATGCCGAGCCGCGTGAACAGCTCCGGGCTGCCGGCCTGGATGCGGCGCGAGACCAGTACGAGGAGCGGGCCCTCGTGGCGGCCGTGCTCGGCATCCGGGGCGAGGCGCACGGCGGCGCTGGGTCCGAGGTGCGCCGGCGCCGCGTTGAGTGTCTGGACGAGGTCGTCGGTCACCGCGAGGACCTCGACGCGCGCATCGACGGGCGCGCCCGATTCCGGACAGAGCTTGCCACCGATGCGCAGGTCGAGCTCTGCTCCGACGCCGGCGTCGTGGCACAGGGTCACGGCGCCGGGATCGTAGAGCGGGCCGATGGCGGCATGGGCGATGCGGCGCTCGAGCAGTGCGGCGAGGAAGAAGGTCGAGTCGCCGGGCGCGCCGCCGCCCGTGTTGTCGGCGGCGTCGGCGATGACCACGGGCCCCGCGGTCGTGTCCGTCGCCAGCGCCTCGACGAGGGCGCCGTCGAGATCGAAGGGACGATTCGCGATGGTCTCGCGCGCGGCGGAGGTGGCTTCGGCGAGTCGCAGGGCCTCGGCGCGCGCGAGCGCTTCGTCGCCGTCCGCGATCGCGAGCACGCGTGTTCCGAGTGCGGCGACGTCGCCCCAGGGGAACCCGTGGCCGAGCCACGCGTCGATCATGCCGGGCGCGGCGCTGGCGGTCCTGAATTCCTCGACCAGCGCGCCCATGGCGTCCGTGGTCGTCGGATAGGTGCCGATCATGGCGCAGTCGGCGAGGGCCATGACCGGTCGAGTGCGGCCCTCGGCCAGGTCACAGAGGGCGTCGAGGAGCTCCCCGAGACGCGTGAAGGTGTCGACGTGCGGGTACTCGCGATAGCCGAACAGGAGGTCGGCGGCGTCGAGCATGCGCGGCGTCAGATGGCAGTGCAGGTCGAGGAGGGCGGCCACGGGTACGCGGGGGCCGACCGCGCCGCGCACGCGTTCGAGCAGGGCGCCTTCGCAGTCGTCCTCGTCGTCGGCGACCATGGCGCCGTGAAGATGGAGCAGGACGCCGTCGACGGCGGCGGCGTCGAGATCGGCCAGCAGTTCCGCCTCGAGCGTCGCGCGGACCGCCGCGGGGGTCGGTCCCGACGGCGCCGCGAAGGCCTGCAGGCCCGGCAGCAGCTCGACGCGCCTGCGTGCGGCCACTTCGAAGAGTGGCCGGAAGCTGCGCTGGCCGGCATGCACGGTCGCGTCGCCGTCGCCGCGTCGGCGCAGGAGGGTCTCGCGCCAGACGCTCCAGCCGGCCGGAATCGGAGAGAAGGTGTTGGTTTCCGTACCGAGCGTGGCGAAGAAGATGTGCATGGGCGGTGAGGGCTCCGAGCTGTCCGCTCAGGATGCCACCGCCGCCCGGCAGCTCACAGACCGGAGGGGATCAGTTCGACGCGCGTCGGGGCACGCTCGCCGCAGGGTCCTTCGCCGTCGCATCGCCGTCGGCGCCCTCCGCGGCCGTCTCCGCACGATGCTCGATCATGCCGACGTGAAGCACGGGCGAGGCATCGATGTCACCGGCATCCATCATGTCGGCGACTCGCTGCAGCGAGGAGGTGATCATGCTCTGCTCCCAGGCCGCGAGGTGCGTGAAGCGCTCCACGAAGGACTCCTGGAGGGGCGTGGGTGCCTGGTCGAGCGCCGTCGCGCCCGCGTCCGTGAGGTGGGCGTGGACCTTGCGCTTGTCGATGGTGCTGCGCTCGCGATAGGTCAGGCCGCGCTTCTCGAGGCGATCCAGGATCGTCGTGACGGTGGCCTGGCTGAGGTTCACCTGCTTGGCGATGGTGCCGATGGTGACGTCGCCGCAGTCGCGGATCGCCTGGAGGATCAGGAGCTGGGGGGTCGTCAGACCGGCGGTGCGGGAAAGCTGCTTCGAGTACAGATCCGTCGCGCGCATGATCCGCCGCAGCGCGATCAACATGTCCTCGTAGCGTTCCGCCATCGCCGCATCCCAGACCTGCATCGAATCCGCGTGCGCGGATCCTCTCTCACCACTGTCTAGCCTAACGCGGGTCACTTGCCAACTCATGGCTCCGCTCTCCCCGGGCGCGTCTCGCGTTCGTCCAGTTCGTTCATATGACGTTCACAAAAGATATCGGGTGTAAAGAAAATGGCTCGGACCGCTTGCTCGGCAGCCGGCTCTCCCTGCGGGCGCGCGGCAGCGGAAGCCCACGGACTGCTCGATCAGGCCGAAAATCGCCCCGAAACCGAGCAATGCCCTGAGCCATGCACGAAATCAGGTTGCCTTAAATGTTTAGATATGTAAAATTTTGCACCGTCCAGTACGGAGCCAGCCATGCCTACTATTTCGATCGACCAGCATCGACGTCGTTCTCGCGCAGCAGCACAGGAAGGGGAGGTGGTGTTGCGTATGCCTTCCGATCGTGACGGGCGGCGCATCCACGATCTCGTGGCGGCCTGCCCGCCCCTCGACCGCAACTCCATGTACTGCAACCTGCTCCAGGCCTCGCACTTCGCCGACACGGCGATCGTGGCCGAGCTCGACGGCCAGCTCGTCGGCTGCGTGACCGGCTACCGGCTGCCCGATGATCCGTCGGTGCTCTTCGTCTGGCAGGTGGCCGTGTCGGAAGCGGGGCGCGGCCGCGGACTCGCCAAGCGGATGCTGAAGGCGCTGATCGAGCGCTTCGACGGCGACGTGCGCCATCTGCACACGACGATCACGCCCGACAACGAAGCGAGCTGGGCCCTGTTCCGCGGCCTGGCGCGCGATCTCGGCGCCGAGACGCGGCACGACGTGCTGTTCGCCCGCGACACGCACTTCGGCGGCGCGCACGACGACGAGATGTTGCTGCGCATCGGCCCCATGCCTGCCGACGACGACCGCCTGCCCGCGCGGCGCGTCGCGGGCGCGGCGCGGCGCTGAATTCTGCTGCCGCAGCGGACCCCTTCCACAGACACGACAAGGACGGAGATGCCATGACGGTCTTCAACGAACTCGAATCGGAAGTGCGCAGCTATTGCCGGGCCTTCCCCGTGACCTTCACGCAGGCCAAGGGCTGCCACCTCGAGGACGACGAGGGGCGCGAGTACCTGGACTTCCTCGCCGGCGCCGGGACGCTGAACTACGGCCACAACCACGACGTACCCAAGCAGGCGCTGGTCGACTACATCGTGGCCGACGGCATCACGCACGGTCTCGACATGCAGACCGAAGCCAAGGCGCGCTTCCTCGAGACCTTCCGTGACCTGGTCCTGAAGCCGCGCCAGCTCGACTACAAGGTCCAGTTCCCGGGGCCGACCGGCGCGAACGCCGTCGAGGCGGCGCTCAAGCTCGCCCGCAAGATCAAGGGCCGCCCGAACGTGGTCAGCTTCTCGAACGGCTTTCACGGCTGCACGCTCGGTGCGCTCGCGGCCACGGGCAATGGCGGCAAGCGCGCCGGCGCCGGCCAGCCGCTCCAGAACGTGACCTTCGTTCCCTACGACGGCTGCTGCGGGCCGGACGTCGACACGGTCGCGATCCTCGAGGGCATGCTCTCGAACCCGTCCAGCGGCATGGATCACCCGGCCGCGGTCATCGTCGAGTGCATCCAGGGCGAGGGCGGCATCAACGCGGCCTCCCTCGACTGGCTGCAGCGCCTCGAGGCGTGCTGCCGCCGCCACGACATGCTGCTCATCGTCGACGACATCCAGGCCGGCTGTGGTCGGACGGGCACCTTCTTCAGCTTCGAGCCGGCGGGCATCAAGCCCGACATCGTCACGCTCTCGAAGTCGATCTCCGGCTACGGGCTGCCCTTCGCGCTGACGCTCATGAAGCCCGAGCTCGACGTCTGGTCGCCCGGGGAGCACAACGGCACCTTCCGCGGCAACAACCACGCATTCGTCACCGCGACCGCCACGCTGCAGCATTTCTGGGCTTCCGATGACTTCGCACGGAGCGTGCGGGAGAAGGCGGCACTGCTCGAGGACGGTCTCGAGCGCATCGTGCGCAAGTATCGGGGCGGACTCCGTCGCCGCGGCCGCGGCCTCATGCAGGGCATCGTCTGCGACAACGGCGAGATCGCCGGCGCGATCTGCGCCGAGTCGTTCCGACGCGGCCTGATCATCGAGACGAGCGGCCCCGACGACGAGGTCGTCAAGTGCCTCATGCCGCTCGTGATCACGGAGCAGGAGCTGCGCCGCGGCCTCGACATCATGGACGCCGCCTTCGGCGTCGTCCTCGGCCGGAATCTCCGCGCCGCTTCCTGAGCGTGCCCCGGCATAAGAGCCGACCGCGCGGCCCCAGGGACCGCGCGCGCTCCCCCACGCATCGACGGAGACGAATCACGTGTTCACCCGCAAGCTTTCCGACGCAGAGAACAGCCCGCGCAAGGTCCAGGGCGAGAACTGGCACAGCGTCCGCCTCGTCCTCGAGGAGGACGGCATGGGCTATTCCTTTCACATAACGACCCTCTACGCCGGTCGCGAGACGCTGATCTGGTACAAGCACCACCTCGAGGCGGTCTACTGCATCTCCGGTGAGGGCGAGGTCGAGACCACCGACGACGGCAGGATCTGGAAGATCGAGCCGGGCACGGTCTACTGCCTCGACAAGAACGATCGCCACTATCTGCGGCCGAAGACCGACATGGTCGTCGCCTGCGTCTTCAATCCGGCCCTCAAGGGCAACGAGGTGCACGACGAAGACGGTGCCTACACGCTCGAGGGCGAGGTGCTGTCGGCATGAACGTCAAGGACGAGACTCAGGTACGCCTCGCGGCCTCCTCGCTGCCGGGTCATACGGTCGAGAAGATCGGGGGCACTTCCATGGCACGCGTCGACACGGTGCTCGACAGCGTGCTCGTCGGCAGCCGCGAGGGCGAGGAGCTCTACAACCGCATCTTCGTGGTGTCGGCCTACGGCGGCATGACGGACCTGCTTCTCGAGCACAAGAAGTCCGGGGACGCCGGCGTCTACGCGCTGTTCAGCGAAGGCGAGGAGTCCGACGCCTGGAACGGTGCGCTCACGCGCGTCGGCGAGCGGATGTGCGAGAAGAACGCAGAGATCTTCGAGGACGACGTCTGGCGCCAGGCGGCGGATCAATTCATCCGTGAGCGCGTCGAGGGCACGCGTTCCTGTCTCGAGGATCTGCAGCGCCTGTGCAGCTACGGCCATTTCCAGCTCGAGCAGCACCTGTTGACCGTGCGCGAGATGCTCGCCGCGATCGGCGAGGCGCACTCCGCCTTCAACACGGTCCTGCTGCTGAAGTCGCGGGGCGTGAATGCGCGTTTCGTCGATCTCACGGGCTGGCGCGAGGACGAGCTCGCACCGCTCGACGAACGCATCCGCGCCGCCTTCGACGGCCTCGAACCACAGCACGAGCTGCTGATCGTGCCGGGCTACGCGAAGTGCGAGGAGGGGCTCGTGCGCCTCTACGATCGTGGCTACAGCGAGATCACCATGTCGCGGATCGCGGTGATCACCGGCGCGCGCGAAGCAGTGATCCACAAGGAGTACCACCTCTCCAGCGCCGACCCGAAGGTGGTCGGCGCCGATCGTGTCGCGCCGATCGGCCGCACCAACTACGACGTGGCCGACCAGCTCTCGAACATCGGCATGGAGGCGATCCATCCGCGTGCCGCCAAGGGCCTGCGCCAGCAGGGCATCCCCCTGCGCGTGCGCAACACCTTCGAGCCGGAGCATGCGGGCACGCTCATCGACAGCGAATACCGCAGTGACGAGCCCTGCGTCGAGATCGTCGCCGGCTGCCGCGAGGTGCTGGCGGTGGAGGTCTTCGACCAGGACATGGTCGGTGCCAGCGGCTACGACCAGGAGATCCTCGCGCTGCTCGCGCGTTTCCGCATCGACGTCGTCGGCAAGGACGTGAACGCGAACACGATCACGCACTACGTCGACTCGTCGCTGAAGAAGGTCAAGCGCCTCTCGCGCTTCGTGGAGGAGCGCTATCCGTCGGCGCTGGTGAAGGTGCGACGGGTGGCCATCGTCTCGGCCATCGGTTCGGACCTCGACGTGCCCGGTCTGCTCGGTCACTGCGTCGGCGAGCTGGCGCGCGCAGGCATCAACATCCTCGCGCTGCACCAGAACATGCGCGCCGTGGACATCCAGTTCGTGGTCGAGCGTGACGCCTACGAGGACGCGATTCGTGCGCTCCACGAGTGCGTGATCGAGAGCGTCGACGACGACCAGTCCATCGCCGATCTCGTGCGGGTGGCGTGATGCGACGCGCCCCGGGCGGTGATGGCGGAGGGGCAGCCCACCCGTGATCGCCGCGTCCTTCCTGTTCTTCCTCGCCGTGTTCATCGGCGTGGGCGTTTCCGCCTATCGCTTCGCCCGGAGCGATTCGCGGGACTATCTGCTCGCGAGCCAGACCACCCCGGCCTGGCTCGCGGGCCTGTCGGCCGTGGCCACGAACAATTCCGGCTACATGTTCATCGGCGTCATCGGTTACACCTACGCCACGGGGCTGCCCGCCCTGTGGATGATGGTCGGCTGGCTCGCGGGTGACGCCATCGCCTCGCATTTCGTGCATGCGCGCCTGCGCGGCGCCACCACCGCGGAGACGCGCACCTTCGCCGGGCTGCTCGCGGAATGGGACGGTGAGGATCGGCGCGTCCTCCGCGTCGTCGGAGGGCTGCTGTCCATCGCCTTCCTCGGCGCCTACGCGGCGGCACAGCTCAATGCCGGCTCGAAGGCCCTGTCCGTGCTCTTCGGTTGGGAGAACTGGGTCGGCGCGACCATCGGCGCCGTCATCGTCCTCGCCTACTGCGTGGCCGGCGGTATCCGCGCGTCCATCTGGACCGATGCGGCCCAGTCCTTCGTCATGATCGTGGCCATGGCCGTGCTCCTGGCCGTGGCCGTGAGCGCCCTCGGCGGGCCCGCCGCGGCCTGGGCGCGCCTCGACGCCGTCGACCCGCACTACCTCGACGTCATGCCCTCGGGCCTCGCCTTCGGCGAGATCGCCGGCCCGGCGCTGTTCATCATCGGCTGGGTCTTCGCCGGCGCCTCCGTGGTCGGCCAGCCGCACGTCATGGTGCGCTTCATGGCCCTCGACGACGCCGGGAACATGAATCGCGCCCGGGGCTGGTACTACGGCTTCTTCGTCACCTTCTATCTCATGGCCAGCGGCGTCGGCCTCCTGTCCCGGGCCTTTCTCGCCCCGGAGGGCTTCGACGCCGAGCTCGCCCTGCCGACGCTCGCCCTCGAGCTGCTGCCGGAGCTGCTCGTGGGCCTGATCCTCGCGGGCGTGTTCGCGGCGACCATGTCGACGGCGGATTCGCTCGTGCTCGCCTGCTCCGCGTCGATCTCCGAGGATCTCGTGGAGCGGGGCCGGACGCTCGCCCCGGGACCTCGCCTCTGGCTCGTCAAGGGCGCAACCGTGGCGGTCACGGCGCTCGCCCTCGCCATCGCCCTGACCGGGCCCGAGAGCGTGTTCGTCCTCGTCATCTACGCATGGTCCGCCCTCGCGGCGGCCTTCGGCCCGCTGCTGGTGGTGCAGGCGCTCGGTCAGCGCGTACGCGAGGGCCTCGCCCTCGCGATGATGGGCGCCGGGGTCCTGGCCGTCGTGGCCTGGAAGGCCGTGCCCGTGCTCGCCGACTTCTACGAGGGCATGGCCGGCATCACGGTCGG
This sequence comes from Pseudomonadales bacterium, assembly GCA_036351675.1. Taxonomy (GTDB): domain Bacteria; phylum Pseudomonadota; class Gammaproteobacteria; order Pseudomonadales; family Azotimanducaceae; genus JAZBPO01. The sequence goes on along the minus strand of JAZBPO010000494.1, from coordinate 6,058 downwards.
CTTCCTCGTGTTCGCCGTCGGTCGCCGCCTCGGCGCGGCCTGGCGCCGCGAAGCCGTTCTCGATGCGCCGGTCGCGACCGCCTGACGCCGCCACGCCGAAACGACCACGTGTCTCGGATGCAGGAACACGCTCACGCAGCAACGGCGTCGCGCCGTGACGCCGTCCACGTCCGGGCCGCCCGTGCCCGGCGCCGTCCGCGTTCGCCCTCCGGGGCGGGACGGACGTCTCCCGTCGCATCCCGCTCCGCAGGCTCCGGCCTCCGCGGTCGCGATGCGTCCCCCACTCGCCGTCCCCGACGGTCCGACGCAGGAGCATCTCCATGAGCACTCACGCCATCGAGAAGAATCCGGACAAGGGCTACATCGCCCTGCTCGGCTGGTCCATCAACGCCATCGACGCGCTGGAGCGCTTCGATCGGCGCTACGTGGTCGTCGCGCCGGACTGGGCCGAGGACTACGCCACCGAGCACGACATCCCCTACATCAAGTGGAACTTCGAGCGCCTCAACGACCGCTCCCACGAGATCGCCGAGATCCTCAAGAACGAGGGCGTCGACGTCGCCATCCCGCTCTTCGAGGAGACCGTGGAATGGGCCGGCGCCGTCAACTCCGTGCTGCTCGGCAACCCGCGGCTGCTCGGGCAGTCCATGCTCATGCGCGACAAGTCGCTCATGAAGCGTCGCGCGCAGCTCGGCGGCATCCGCGTGGGCATCTTCGAGGAGGCCCACGACAAGGAGGACGTCGTCCGCTTCCTCAAGCGCGTCAACCAGGCGCTGCTCAAGCTCGACGGCGACCCGAACGACCCGATCCACTTCAAGGCCTTCGACAAGGCCGGCTGCATGGGCCACCGCGTGATTCGCACCACGGACGACGTCGAGGCCATCGCCGAAGCCGAGTTTCCGGCATTGCTCGAGAGCCATCTCGACGGCTGGGAGTTCGCGGTGGAGGCCTGGATCCACGACGGCAGGATCCGCTTCCTGAACATCTCCGAGTACGTGCGCCTCGGCTACTCCGTGTTCGTGCCGGCATCGCCGGAGCTCGAGGCGTATCGTGATCAGGTGCGTGCGGAGATCGAGAAGCTCATCGAGACCTTCGACATCGAGTTCGGCTTCATCCATCCGGAGTACTTCGTCACCTCCGACGGCAAGATGTACTTCGGCGAGGTGGCCTATCGTCCGCCGGGCTTCAAGGTCTTCGAGCTCCTCGAGCGCGCCTACGGCTTCAACGCCTATCAGGCCATGGTGCTGTGCTTCGACCCGAAGACGACGGAGGAGGAGATCACGGCCTTCTTCCCGAAGGAGGTCGTGGACGCGAAGGGGCACGCCGGCTGCTTCGGCGTCTATCCGCGCCGGCGCGTGGTCTCGACGCTCGAGATCCCGGCGGAGACGGAGAACGACGACTACTTCGAGTACCACGAGCTGACTCCGCCCCTCGAGGAGATCGTCACCAAGCGTACGGCCTTCGGCACGCACTGGGGTCTGGTGTACTTCTTCGGCGATGATCCGCATCGCATGAAGGAGCTGCTCACGGCTCAGGAAGAGCTCGACTTCTACGTCTGAGGCATCCATGACCGACCGGGACACGCACAGCGATCCCCTCGTCGAGAAGTTCGACGCCGCCCTCGAACGCCTGGCGTCGGCGAGCCCCTTCGCGAAGCTCTCGCATCAGCAGCGGCTGATCGACGTCGCGCGGCGGCTCCTCGGCCGCCCCGGCGGCGTCGATCTGCTCGCGGCGCGGGCCCCTCGCTTCGACGCGGCGGGCGTGTTCTCGGGGACCGACTGGGACCGTCCCGAGACGCTGCAGCCGCAGCTGGTCCGGCGGACCTTCGATCTCGGCGAGACGCCGACCGTGGCGCTCGAGTGTCTCTCGCTGCTCCGGCTCCTCGCCCTGGTCCGTGGCGAGGCGCGGCACGACGACGTGCATCCCGAGCAGGCGCGCCATTTCCTCACGCAGGTGCTGGCGCTCGATCTGCCGCGGCTGCTGAACAGCGGTTCGGAAGCGGATCGGGAGCGTCTCGGCGCGCTCGGTGCGGGCGTGGGGGTGGTGCTGCAGCGGATCATGGACGAGATCGGCGTGGACGACATGCTCGGCCGGCTGATCGACGAGATCTGGCGCATCCTCGCGCAGCGCCCGCTGCAGCTCGATCACGTCAAGGCCATGATCGGTCAGATCGCCGTGGCCCTGGCGCAGGGTGGCGCGGAGGCGCCGGAGGCGCGTCTCGGTGCGGATCGCCTCGTCAGTGCGCTCTTCGGGCCCACGCAGCACTGCATCGACGATCCGGGCATCGACGCCTACGTCGAGCGCCTGGCGACGATGGATGGCGCGGATCTCGCACGCGAGGCGCAGGGCCTCGCGCGCGCCATGCACGACACGGGACTCGTCTCGGACTATCACGCCGTCTTCGTGCGCTGGCTCTGCGAGCACGAGCGCGCCGGCCTGCTCGGCGACGCGCTCGGTCTGTCGGCGACGGGACTCGACTCGCTGCGCTGCTTCCCGGCGCTCGTCGAGCGCCTGGTGCTCGACGCCGTGAGCGTGGAGACGGCGCAGTGCGTGCTGGGCCTCGCGCTCCTGCTCGAACGGGGCCTGCTCTACCAGCCTACGATCGCCCCGGCGCTCTGGCGCCAGATCCACCTGGAGCCGTCCGCGCAGACCGAACGGACGCTGCTGGCCGTGTTCGGTGCCTCACCGGCGCCCCGGCGCCGGCTCCTCGCAGGCATCGTGGCGCTCCTCGGTCAGCCCCTCGGCATCGGCCAGGGCAACAACCCGACCTGTCAGTCGGCGCGTGCGCTCTCCATGTGGGCGCTGGCCGACCCGGATCACCTGCTGAATCTTCTCGTGCAGGTCGTCCGTGCGGATACGCTGCGCATGCGCTTCGAGGGGCGCGAGCTCGATTCGGGTACGCTGCCGCCGGGCCTCGCCACCGGTACGCCCCTCGACACGGACGTCGTCTCGACACTCCTCGTCCCCCATCTCGATCGCATCTACGCGGAGATGGGGCGGCTGTGCATCGGCCGCGGAGAGGATCCGCATCGCTGGATCAATCCGGAGTTCCACGGCTGGTGGGTCGGTCGGGAGTTCGCCATCGCCGTCGACGTGGCGAGCGGCGACCTCGTGGACCACGAAGCCTTCGTGCGCCGCTTCTACGGCCACTATCACCCCTACTGCAACGGCCTCACCCCCATCATTCATCCACAGCCCGCGGGCCTCGCGGTCACGGACGCGGCGGGGAGCTTCGTGGGCTGGCACGCGATCACGATCCTGCGCATCGCCCTCGATCAGGAGAACGTGATGCGGGCCTATCTCTACAATCCGAACAACGATTCGGGGCAGGACTGGGGGGGCGGCGTCGTCGTGTCGACGCAGGGGCACGGTGAGCGGCACGGGGAATGCTCGCTGCCCTTCGTGCAGCTCGCTTCGCGCCTGTACATCTTCCACTACGACTCGACGCTCACGCCGACGCGCCACCCGGCACCCGACGACGAGGTCGGCCAGGCCATGACCATGGCGGCCGAGAGCTGGGCGGCGGAGCGCCTGCGGCCCGGTTTCGCCGCCGATCCGAACGATGCGGCGACGCCGGAGGACGCGGGCTGACGGGGGCGTCGAGGTGACGCCCCCGCCGACCCTCAGGCCGCGCGGAGCGTGAGCAGCCCCTCCCGGACGAGTTCGTCGGTCACGCGGTCGATGGCGCGCGCCGTGCGCGCGACGATCTCGTCGACCTCCGCTTCCGTGGTCACGAGTGGTGGCGCGAAGCCGAGGATGTCGCCGTGCGGCATGGCCCGGGCGATGAGTCCCTCCTCGAGGCAGGCGGCGGCGATGCGCTTGCCGACGCCGTGCTGCGCCTCGAAGCGCTCGCGCCCCCGACCGTCGGCCATGAACTCGATGGCCGCGAGCATGCCGACGCCGCGGACCTCGCCCACGATCGGATGGCCCTCGAAGCTCTCGAGCATGCGCTACTGCAGCCAGGCCCCGGTGCGCTCCGCGTTGCCGACGAGATCCTCGCGCTCGACGATGTCGAGGTTCGCGAGGGCCGCCGCGGCGCCGAGGGGGTGGGCCGAGTAGGTCCAGCCGTGGCCGATGGGGCCGTACTTCGCCGAGCCTTCCTCGAGCACGGACCAGAGGCGGTCGCCGACGAGGCTCCCGGACAGGGGCAGGTAGCCACTCGTGAGGCCCTTGGCGACGGTGACCAGATCGGGCCGGATGCCGTAGCGCTCGATGCCGAAGTTGCGGCCGATGCGGCCGAAGCCCGTGACCACCTCGTCGGCGATCAGCAGGATCTCGTGGCGCTCGAGCACTTCCTGGATCGCCTCCCAGTAGCCCTCCGGTGGCGGGATCAGGCCACCGGTGCCCATGACGGGTTCGGCGATGAATGCGGCGATGGTCTCGGGCCCCTCCTCGAGGATCAGCTGCTCGAGCTCGGCGGCGCACTGGGCGGAGAAGTCGCGCTCGGTCTGATCCGGGGCCGCGCCGTGGTAGTGGTGCGGCGTGCGGGTGTGGAGCACGTCCGGCAGCGGCAGGTTGAAGGCCGTGTGGAACAGGGGCAGGCCCGTGAGGCTCCCGGACATGATGCCGGAGCCGTGATAGCCGCGGTGCCGCGAGATGATCTTCCGGCGCTGCGGCTGGCCCTTCACGTTCCAGTAGTACCAGACGAGCTTGACGTTGGTCTCGTTGGCGTCGGAACCCGACTGGCCGTAGTAGACCTTCGAGAAGCCGTCCGGCGCGAGGCGCAGGATGCGCTCCGAGAGCAGGATGCCCGGCTCGTGCGAATGGCCCGCGTAGGCGTGGTAGTACGCGAGCTTGCGCGCCTGCGCGTCGATCGCGTCGGCGATCTCGCTGCGACCGTAGCCGACATTGACGCAATAGAGGCCGGCGAAGGCGTCGATGAACTCGTTGCCCTCGGCGTCGCGGATGCGGATGCCCTCGCCGGTCTCGATGATGCGCGGTCCGCTGCCGTGCGCATGGGCCGCGAGGTCCGTCGACGGATGCATGAAGGTGCGACGGTCGAGGTCCTTCAGGGTCTGCAGGTCGGTCATGGTGCGTTCCTTTCTCCGCAAGGGTGCTCAGACGATCTCGAGGCCGGCCTCGCTCGACTCCGGCGCGCCCGCGTCCTCGATGAGCGCCTCGAGGGCGGCGCCGTGGGCGAGGACCGTGGCGTCCGCGTGGCGCGGCCCGACGATCTGCACGCCCGTCGGCAGGCCCGCGCTGCTGCGGCCGTTGGGAATCGTCAGGGCGGGCTGGCCCGTGAGGTTGAAGGGCCAGGTGAAGGGGGTCCAGCTCGTCCAGCGCGGATCGTGCCAGCCCTCCGGCACCTCCCGGCCGGCCTCGAAGGCCGTGATGGGCAGGGCAGGGGTGAGCAGGAAGTCGTACTGGTCGTGGAAGGCCTCTGCCTGGGCCCGGAACTCGCTCAGGCGGACCTGCGCGTCGAGATAGTCCTCGATGCGGATGCGCGAGCCCTGCAGCGCCATGTCGACGAGATCAGGATCCATGCCTGCCCGCTGGCGCGCGTCGTAGCCCGCGAGGACGTGGGCGAGGCCCGCGTAGTAGATGGTGTCGAAGACCGGCGCCGTGTCGACCTCGAAGGGCCAGGCCTCCGTGAGGATGGCGCCGGCCTGGGCGAGGAGTTCGAGCGTGCGCTCGAAGTTCGCGCGCACGTCGTCCTCGAGGCCGTCGCAGCGGGCGTCGAAGGCGATGCGCATGCCGCGCAGATCGCGCGTCGGCTCCAGCAGGCCGAGATCGACCGGCGGCAGCACCGTGTCGCGTACGTCGCGGCGCGCCATGATGCGCAGCATCTCGAAGGCGTCGCGGACGTTGCGCGTCATGGGGCCCGCGTGGGTGACGCGCCCGAGCGGCGTCGGCGTGTACCAGGGCACGGTGCCGTAGGTCGGCTTGTGGCCGACGATGCCGCAGAAGGCCGCCGGCATGCGGATTGATCCGCCGGAATCGGTCCCGGTCGCGAGGGGGACGCCGAAGGCCGCGACGGACGCCGCGCTGCCGCCGGACGAGCCGCCCGTGGTGCGGGTGGGGTCGTGCGGATTGCGGGTCACGCCGAAGGCCGGGCTGT
>JAZBPO010000493.1:0-15230 GCA_036351675.1 Pseudomonadales bacterium | reverse complement strand
CGTCGAAGCCGTCCGCAACCAGGGGAACATCGACGAGGACATCGGTATCGACATGTCGGTCTCGCTGATCTGGCGGCCGACCATGATCCAGAACGTCGTCTTCCGGCTTTCCGGTGCTGCGCTCCTGCCGGGCGATGGCTTCGAGGATCTGTTCGGGCGGGACGAGCGGGTGCCCTATTCCGTTCTCGCGAATCTCACGCTCACGTACTGAAGGCTCGAACATGGACTGGCGCATAGATCGAACGACGTTCCTGCCCGCGCTGCTCGTGGCGCTCTGTCTCGGGGGCGCGTCTGCTGCCGTGGCCTCGGAGAAGAGCCTCTACGTCCCGCGTGACTACCCGGACTATCCGCCGTCGCCGGCGAATCAGCTGCCGCGGGACGCGGCGGAGAAGAGCGCCGGGTGCATGAGCTGCCACGAGCAGACGGACGAGAAGACCATGCACGCCAATCCGGCCGTGGTCCTCGGTTGCACGGACTGCCACGGCGGCGACGCCTCCGTGTTCGCCAGCGGCGACGAGCCCAAGTGGTCCGAGCGCTACTACGCGGTCTTCGAGCGCGCGCACGTGCTGCCGACCTATCCGGAGGACTGGCACTACCCGCATTCGCAGAATCCGAAGATCAGCTACACGCTGCTCAACAGGGAGAGCCCGGAGTTCGTCCGCTTCGTGAACCCCTCCGACTACCGCGTGGTCGAGGAGGCCTGCGGCGCCTGCCACATGCCCATCATCCAGGCGGCGAAGCGCAGCATCATGGCCACGGGCGCCATGCTCTGGGGTGGCGCCGCGTACAACAACGGCATCCTGCCGTTCAAGAACTACATCCTCGGCGAGGGCTACACGCGCGACGGTACGGGAGCGGCCGTGGTCGGCCCGCCGCTCGCCGAAGCCGAGCGCGCACAGCTCGAGTACGGCGTGATCCCGCAGCTCGCGCCGCTTCCGGCCTGGGAGACGGTGAAGCCCGGGGACATCTTCCGCGTCTTCGAGCGGGGCGGCCGCAACATCCTCAACGTGTTCCCGGAAACGGGCATCCCGAACTCCCTCGGTCTCATCCAGCGCCTCGAGGAGCCGGGCAGGCCGGACATCCGCCAGTCCAATCGCGGTCCCGGTACGGGGCAGCGCATCTCCGTTCCGCTCATCAACATCACCAAGACGCGCCTCAACGATCCGCTCATGTGGTTCCTCGGCACCAACGAGCAGCCCGGTGACTATCGAACGTCCGGCTGCGGTGCCTGCCACGTCGTCTACGCCAACGACCGCGACCCGCGGCACTCGGGGCAGTGGGCGCCTCACGGCCACGGCGGCGAGACGGCGACCGTCGATCCGACGATCCCGAAGGGCGAGCAGGGGCATCCGATCGAGCACGTGTTCTCGCGCGCCATCCCCACCTCCCAGTGCATGTCCTGTCACATGCACCAGCCGAACATGTTCGTGAACACCTATCTCGGGTACACGATGTGGGACTACGAGTCGGACGCGGACAAGCACTGGCCCGAGAACCAGCGCTACCCGACGCACGCTGAGATTCGCGAGGTCAACGACCGTAATCCGAACGGGGCCGCTCCGCGCGGAAAATGGTCGGACCCCGAGTATCTGCGTGGCGTCTGGGACCGCAACGACGAGTACGACAACACCCAGTTCGCCGACTATCACGGCCACGGCTGGATGTTCCGGGCCATCTTCAAGAAGGACCGCAAGGGCAATCTCCTCGACGCAGAGGGCGAGATCGTCCCGCACGAGGATCCGGACAAGTTCGAGAAGGCCGTGCACATGTCGTCGATCCATCTCGACGTCGGCATGCACTGCGTGGACTGCCACTTCGCCCAGGACAGCCACGGCAACGGCCACATCTACACGGAGGTGGCGAACGCGGTGCAGATCGACTGCATCGACTGCCACGGTACGGCGGACGCCTACCCGACCCTGTTCACCTCCGGGCCCGCCGCACAGCCGGGCGGCGAGGATCTGCGCCTGCTGCGCAATCCGGACGGCAAGCCGCGCTTCGAGTGGGTGGGCGGCAAGCTGATCCAGCGTTCGCTGCTCAATCCCGGCGTCGAGTGGGAGATGTCCCTCACCAAGGACTCGGTCACGCCCGACCACGAGGAGTACAACGTCAAGTCCGCGCGCGCCCACCTCATGAGCACGGACACGGACACCCAGTACTGGGGCACGGACGTTCCCGCGACCGAGCGCGCCCACAGCTACGACAAGATCGAGTGCTACACCTGCCACCTCGCCTGGACGACGAGCTGTGGTGGCTGCCACCTGCCCATCGAGGCGAACTGGAAGACCGAGCGTCATCACTACGAGGGCGGCGAGACGCGCAACTACGCGACCTACAACCCGCAGGTCGTGCGCGATCAGGTGTTCATGATCGGTCGTCGCGGTTCCATCAACGGCGGGCGCATCGCGCCGCTGCGCTCGACGTCCGCGCTCGTGCTGTCGTCGACCAACGCGAACCGCGAGAAGATCTACATCCAGCAGCCGCCGATCGCCGCCTCCGGCTACTCGTCCCAGGCCATCAACCCGCACTTCGCGCACACCGTGCGCAAGACCGAGACCAAGACCTGCTCCGACTGTCACCTCGATGCGGACGGTGACAACAACGCGATCATGGCGCAGACCCTCGGTCTCGGCACCGACTACATCGATTTCATGGGCTACTTCGCCTGGCTCGGGACCGGTGAGGGCGTGGAAGCGGTGCAGGTCACGGAGTGGGACGAGCCGCAGGCGGTCATCGGCAGCTTCCTGCACCGCTATGCCTATCCGGACTGGTACGACGCTCATCAGGAGCGTGATCAGGCGCTCACGCAGCACCACTGGAACAGCGCGCCGGATCCGATCCGCTGCCTGCAGCATCGCGGCGAGTATCTCTATGCCGCCGGCGGCAGGGACGGCTTCCGCGTCTACGACATCGCCAACATCGCCAACAAGGGCTTCAGCTATCGCATCCTGGAGGCGCCGTTCTCCGAGTTCGGCCACGACACCCAGGTCGAGTCCGAGAACGCCACCTGCGTATCGCTCTCCACCACACAGCCGGTCGCGCCCTCGCGCAACGAGGGTGACCTCATGCGCGTAGAGAACCAGGAACGTCCGCACCATCCGATCTACCGCTACGCGATCGTCACCGATGCGGAGGAGGGCCTGTTCCTCGTCGACATCGAGACGCTCACGGACGGCGAGCCGCGCAACAATTTCCTGAAGCGGGCCATGACCTGGAACGAGGGCGGCATCCTCGACGGCGCACGCCACGTCACCACAGGCGGCCACTACGTCTACGTCATCGCCGATGCGGGTCTCGTGATCCTGGATCTCGACGATCCGCTCGCGCCGGAGCTCGTCCGCGTCGTTCCGCTCCGGGACGGGCGTGCGGCGCATCTCCAGTTCCGCTACCTGTTCGTGACCGACGCGGACGGTCTGAAGGTCGTCGACGTGACGCGTCCCGAGACCGCCTTCGTCGTCGCGGACAACACGATCCCGCTGCGTGACGCCCGGGGCGTGTTCGTGACGCGCACCTGGGTCTACGTCGCGGCCGGCCGCGAGGGGCTCTACGTGGTCGACGCGCTCAGGCCCGAGGCCCTGTCCGTCTACCGCGTCCTCGACGGCGACGACGGCATCGTCGATGCCCGGGACGTCTCCATCGCCCACACCAACGCCTCGCTCTTCGCCTACGTCGCGGACGGCACGGGCGGCCTCAAGGTGCTGCAGCTCACGGCGCCGGACACGGTGCCGGGCTTCTACGGCTTCTCGCCGGACCCCGAGCCGCAGCTCGTCGCGCGCTTCGAGACCCGCGGCCCGGCGCTGGCCGTGACGCGCGCACTCGAGCGCGACCGCGCCAACGACGAGACGGGCAATCAGATCGCCGTGTTCGGGCGCCTCGGCTCCGGGCCGCTGTTCGAGGACGACATGCGTCGCCTCTACATGAACGAGGACGGTAGTCTCTGGTTCGTCGACGACGACCCGGACGAGGCGGCGAATCGTCGCGTCGCCGAATCCCGGGCGGGTGTCGGGGTACTCAGGACCGAGGAGGCGAGAGATGAATCTGCCGGTGGTGACTGAACGCGCCGTGCAGCTCCTGCGCTGCGCTGCGCCGCTGCTGCTGCTGCTCGCGGCCGGGACGGTGCGGGCCGAGCTGCCCCAGCTCGACGGCAGGGTGCACGAGGGCGTCGCGACCTGCGCATCCGGCGTGTGCCATGGCGCCGCCACGGAGCGCAACAGCACCGCCGTACTCCAGAACGAGTTCACGACCTGGACACGCTACGACGCGCACGCGCGCGCCTATGCCGTGCTTCTGAACGACGACTCGAAGCGCATCGCGCGGAACCTCGGCCTGCCGAACGCACACGAGGCCGGTATCTGCCTCGACTGCCATGCGGACAACGTCCCCACCGAGTTGCGTGGCGCCGAATTCCGTATCGAGGACGGCGTCGGCTGCGAGGCCTGCCACGGCGGCGCCGAGAACTGGCTCGAATCGCACAAGGCGGATGCCGCCACGCACGCCGACAACCTGGCGAACGGACTTCACCCGACGGAGATCGTCGAGGAACGCGCGGAACTCTGCCTGTCCTGCCACCTCGGTACGGAGGACAAGTTCGCCACCCACGAGATCATGGGGGCCGGGCATCCGCGACTCTCCTTCGAGCTCTCCACCTTCGAAGCGCTGCAACCGCCGCACTGGGCGTACGATGCCGAGTACATGGAACGCAAGCTCGAGGTCGACGACTTCAGGACCTGGGCCGGTGGCCTGCTGACGGCGGCGCGGAAGAACATCGGGCTCCTCACCGGTCCGCTGGTGCATGGCGACGGCCTGTTCCCGGAAGTGGCGCTCTTCGACTGTCACTCCTGCCACCATCCGATGAGCGACATCCGCTGGGCGTCCACCACGGCCACGGCGGGTCTGAAGCCCGGCGCGATCCGCATCAACGACGCGAATCTCGTGATCCTGCTGCCGCTCGCGGAGGCACTCGACCCGGCGCTGCATACGCGCATGCTCGGCCAGATCCGCGCCCTCAACCGGTCCGTCGCGGGCGGGCGTGATGCGCTGATGGCCGCTGCGACCTCCCTCGACGAGTCCGTGAACGTCCTCGAGGGGCTCGTCCGGCGCGGCGTCGACGCCGGCGCCCGGCGCGCCATCCTCGACGGTCTGCTCACGCGGGCCGTGCGCGGCGACTACCGCGACTACATCGCCGCCGAGCAGGCGGCCATGGCCATGGACCTGCTGCTCATCAGCCTCGATCGCTGGGAAGCCAACAAGCCCCGCATCGACGCGGTCTTCGACACGGTCCAGGACGACGAGGCCTACCGCCCGGGACGCTTCGTCGCTGCCGCGGACGCCCTTCGCAAGGCGCTCTGATCGCTCCCCAGGCCGCCCCTGCGAGTTCGCGTGAACCGGGTCCCTGGGGTACCCTCGATCGCGCGTCGATAAGGGGCGTACGCGAGCTGATGGCGGGGCAGAACGTCGAGGTTTCCATTCTCTTCGCGGACGTGTGCGGCAGCACGCGTCTGTACGAGACGCTCGGCGATCAACGTGCCCAGGCCGTCATCGGCGAGTGCATCATGTTCATGCTCGGCGTGGTGGAACGACACCACGGCACGCTGATCAAGACGATCGGTGACGAGGTCATGGTGCGCTTCGACGACCCCAACGACGGCATCCGCGCCGCCATGGAGATCCAGGAAGACAACGAGTCCGGCCGTCACTACGCGGGCCAGCGGATCTCCCTGCGCTCCGGCATCCATCACGGCCCCGCGATCCTCGACGCGGGCGACGTCTTCGGAGACGCCGTCAACGTCGCGGCGCGCATGGCCGGCATCGCCAAGGCGAGTCAGATCATCACCACCGGCGAGACGGTCCTGCACCTCGAGCCGGAACTCCGCGAGATGGCCCGTGAGGTCGACCGCACCACCGTGAGGGGCAAGTCGGAGGTGCTCACGATCTGCGAGATGCTCTGGGAGGCCGAGGACGTCACCACCATGAACGTCCCGAACGCCACCGAGCGCGACACCGTGGATGCGGTGCTGATGCTCGCCTATGCCGGCCGCGAGTACCGCATTTCCTCCACCGCGCAGCCCGTCTTCACGCTCGGGCGCGGTTCGTCGGCCGACATGGTCATTCCTGCGCCGCTGGCCTCGCGCGTGCACTGTCGTTTCGAGTACCGGCGCGGCAAGTTCGTGCTCGTCGATCAGAGCACGAACGGCACCTTCGTTCGTACGGCCGATGGCGAGAACGTCTACCTGCGCCGCGAGGAGCTGCTCATCTGGGGTACGGGATTCCTGTCGCTCGGCGAGGAGATCGCCGAGCGCAGCGAGCACCTCATACGGTTCTCCTGCCCCTGATGTGCACCGAAGAGGAGCCGCATCGTGACTGACTTCGTCTGGGAGGCGGGGGCCCTGACGGATCAGGGCTGTCGCAGGAGTCACAACGAGGACTCCATCCTGTCGCTGCCCGACGACGGCATCTTCATCGTGGCCGACGGCATGGGCGGTCACGCTGCCGGGGACGTCGCGAGCCGCATGGTGACGGACGCGATCGCGGAGATGGAGACGGTCGGGAGCTTCCCGACCCTGATCGACCGCTTCGACGACTGCATGATCGACATCAATCGGCGCATCAGGCGTCACGCCGACGAGCACTTCGGCGGCAGGACCATGGGCTGCACGCTCGTGGCCATGCTCGCTTCCGGCGGTGTCGGTGTGTGCATGTGGGCCGGGGACTCGCGCCTGTACCTCGTCCGCGACGGAGAGATGAAGCAGATCTCCCGCGATCACGATCCTCTCGAGGAACTCGTGGAGTCCGGCGCCCTGACACCGGAGCAGGCGGACGAGCATCCCGATTCGAGCGTCATCACGCGTGCCGTCGGCGGCCAGCCCGATCTCTATCTCGACATCATCGCCTTCGACGTCCAGCCCCGTGACGTGTTCCTGCTCTGCAGCGACGGCCTCTATCGCGAGGTCCTGCGCGACGAGATCCATCAGATCCTCGGCAACGAGGAGCCGGTGGAGCGGACGGCGCAGGCGCTGATGAACCTGGCCCTGGAGCGGGGTGCGCGAGACAACGTCAGCGTCATCGTCGCGCGCTGCCTCGAGACCGTGGAGGACGAGGGTTCATGAGCGTGCTCGAACCGAGCGACGAGAGTCGCATGCTCCGCGAAGCGGCGAAGGGCTGGTCCGCGGGCAGCGTGCCGCTCGAGGACTACCGCATGATCCGTCGCGCGACGCTCGCTTCCATGCTCGGCGTGGATCCTGACGAGGAGGACATCGGGGCGGGGCTCCTCGCCGCCGACGCCGCGGAGGACGTCGAACACCGCGCGCCGTCCGCGCGCTCCGCGGGTGAGGGCAGGATGATCATCGTCATCGCGGCGGCAGCGATCGTCGTCGTCGGGAGTGCCCTGGCGCTCTTTCTCGCCGACTGAGGTCTGCTCGCTGGCAACGCAGGACGCCGGCGAATCCGCGCAAGTCAGGGAAGAACACCGCCTGGAGAGCTGCCATGAAAGCGTCCGACCTGTTCGTGAAGTGCCTGGAAGAGGAAGGGATCGAGTACATCTTCGGCGTGCCCGGTGAGGAGAACGCCGACTTCATGATGTCGCTCGAACAGTCCGGCAAGATCCGCTTCGTGCTCTGCCGCCACGAGCAGGGCGCTGCCTTCATGGCCGAGATCTACGGCCGCCTGACCGGAGAGCCTGCCGGCTGCCTCGGCACGCTCGGGCCCGGCGCCACCAACCTGATCACCGGCGTCGCGGACTCGAACATGGACCGGGCGCCGATGCTCGTGCTCACGGGCCAGGGATCCTCGGACCGGCTCCACAAGGAGTCGCACCAGGTCATGGACGTGGTGCACATGTTCGAGCCGGTGACGAAGTGGGCGCACCAGGTCATCAAGGCGGAGAACATCCCGGAGGTCGTGCGCAAGGCCGTGCGCGTCGCGCGGACGGAGAAGCCGGGCGCGACGCACATCGAGCTTCCGGAGGACATCGCGGAGCACGACACGGATGCGGTGCCGCTCACGCCGCGCCGCTTCCGGCGCCCGGTGGCCGATGACAAGATCGCCGACCGTGCCTACGAGACCCTCAGGAACGCGAAGCGGCCGGTCATCCTCGCCGGCAACGGTGCGATAAGGAAGCGGGCCTCCAAGCAGCTCCGCCTGTTCTGCGAGAAGACCGGCATCGGCGTGGCGAGCACGTTCATGGCGAAGGGTTGTGTCGACATGGACGCACCCTACTGCCTGTTCACGGTCGGGCTGCAGGCGAAGGACGTCATCTCCCGGGCCATCGACGAGGCGGACGTCGTGCTCACGCTCGGCTACGACATGGTCGAGTACCATCCGCGGCTCTGGAACGACCGGCGCGACAAGACGATCATCCACGCCGACTTCCTGCCGGCCGAGGTCGACGACCACTACCACCCCGAGGTCGAGGTCGTGGGCGACCTCGCGCATACGCTCTGGATGTTCAACGAGCGCGTCGATCGTGACGGGGGCCTCTCCTTCGATCTCGAGAACCAGGCGGCCGCGCGTCGCGACATGCAGCTCGAACTCGAGCAGTACAAGGACGACACCACGGCAGGGAAGATCCGTCCACAGAAGGCGCTCTGGGACGCGCGCAAGGTGATGGGGCCGAACGACGTGCTCCTCTCGGACGTCGGTGCGCACAAGATGTGGATCGCGCGCCACTACCACTGCCACGAGCCGAACACCTGTCTGATCCCGAACGGCTTCTGTTCCATGGGCTTCGCGCTGCCGGGTGCCATCGCCGCGTCCTTCGTGCATCCGGATCGCCGCATTCTCGCGATCTGCGGCGACGCCGGCTTCCTCATGAACGTGCAGGAGATGGAGACCGCCAGGCGCTTCGACCTGAACCTCACGGTCATGATCTGGGAGGACAAGGGCTACGGCCTGATCAAGTGGAAGCAGGAGAACAGCTTCGGGAAGCACACGGAGCTGGACTTCGGCAACCCGGACTGGATGAAGCTCGCCGAGGCCTTCGGCTGGAACGGCCACCACATCACGGACAGCGCGCAGCTCGCCGAGGGCCTCGATGCGGCCCTCGCGGAGAAGGGGCCGAGCCTCGTCGTGATCCCCATCGACTACAACGAGAACCGGCTGCTCACGCAGCGCCTCGGCAACATCGCGGTGTCGATCTGATGGTCCTCGCCGAGCGCTATCCGTTCTGGCTCGCGAATCGCGCCGAGGCGCCGAACGCCGACCTCGAGGTGCTCGACAAGTACACCGGCGAGGTGGCGACGCGCGTGGCCATGGCGTCCGCCGCGGACATCGACCGCGCCATCGACGCCGCCGTGGCCGCCGCCGCACCCATGGCGGAGATGGCGGCCTACGAACGGAAGGCGGTGATCGAGCACTGCGTGGCGCGCTTCCGGGAGCGTTTCGACGAACTCGCCATGAGCCTGTGCATCGAGGCGGGCAAGCCCATCAGGGACGCCGAGGGCGAGGTCACGCGCCTGATCGACACCTTCGTCATCGCGGCGGAGGAGAGCGTACGGGTCGGTGGCGAGATCCAGACTCTCGACATCAGCCCGCGGGCCCGCGGCTATCGTGGCTACTTCAAGCGCGTACCGATCGGCCCCTGCTCCTTCATCAGTCCCTTCAACTTCCCGCTCAATCTCGCTGCGCACAAGGTGGCACCGGCGCTGGCGGCGGGCTGCCCCTTCGTGCTCAAGCCAGCGAGCCTGACCCCGATCGGCGCGCTGATCATCGCCGAGGTCCTCGCCGAGACCGACCTGCCCGTAGGAGCCTTCTCCGTGCTGCCCTGCCGGCGGGACGGGGCGGAGCTCTTCACCACGGACGAACGTCTGAAGCTGCTCTCCTTCACGGGGTCGCCCGGCGTCGGCTGGGAGCTGAAGGCGAAGGCGGGCAAGAAGCCCGTCGTGCTCGAACTCGGCGGCAACGCCGCCGTGATCGTCGATGCGGACGCGGATCTCGACGACGCGACCGAGCGCGTGATCTTCGGCGCCTTCTATCAGTCCGGGCAGAGCTGCATCGGCGTGCAGCGCATCATCATCCACGAGGCCGTCTACGACGCTTTCCGCGACCGGCTCGTGGCGGCGACGAGGGCCCTGAAGAAGGGCGACCCGAAGGATCGCGAGACCTTCATCGGGCCGATGATCTCGGAGAAGGAGGCGACGCGGCTCCATGGCTGGATCGAGGCGGCCGTCGAGGCCGGCGCGACGGTACTCTGCGGCGGCGAGCGCGACGGTGCCATGCTCGATGCCACGCTGCTCGAGAACGTCCCGCGCACGGCGTCCGTGAACTGGGAGGAGGCCTTCGGGCCGGTCGCCAATCTGTTCCGCTTCTCGGACTTCGAGAAGGCGCTGGACATGGTCAACGACAGTCAGTTCGGGCTCCAGGCGGGCGTCTTCACGCGCGATCTCTACAAGGCTCAGCGGGCCTGGGACAGGCTCGACGTCGGCGGCGTCGTCATCGGTGACGTGCCCTCCTACCGCGTCGACAACATGCCCTATGGTGGCGTGAAGGAGTCGGGGCTGGGTCGCGAGGGCGTGCGCTTCGCCATCGAGGACATGACCGAGATCCGCAACATGGTCGTGCGTACGCCTGCCTGACATTCGTACAACAGGGCGATCGAGGGGCGCGTCCAAGTAGGATCGTTTCTCCCATGCCGCGGTCGCGAAGCGCGCCACAGTGAGTACCTCCTCACATCCGGAAACCGGCAGTTATGCACAGTGTCGTGCAGGACCCTCCGTGCTGTGTGATTGGCCGCTCTTTCTGTCTCCACGCGTTAGAAGTCTCCTCCAAGTCCATGAAATAAATGAATAAAGCGCGTGTGAACAAAAAATGAACAGGGAGTCGGAGCTCAGCGCCTTCGGGGTCTGGAGGTCGGCATCGGCGACTTATCCAGAGACTTATCCACAGATTCCGTGGAAAAGTCCGGCCGATCGCGGTCGCTTCGAGCCCGGTCCCGGGTGGAGTACTGGTCCGAGCCCGCGGAGTGGTTGATCATGGCGCCCGGTGAGATCTCGGTCGCTGCGGCGAGGCAGGGAATGGAAGCGGGTCCGGCCGTCACGCTCGGTATCCTCCAGGTGGACTCGGTGCGCGACGCGTTCCGGGGCCGCCACGGTGACTATCCGGCCATGTTCCGGGCCCTCTTCATGGCTGCCGCACCGGGCGCCGTGTCCTTTCGCGACTACGACGTCCGGGCCGGTCATCTCCCGGGGGACGTCGACGAGGTCGACCTCTGGCTGATCACCGGCTCGCGCGACTCCGTCTACGACGATCTGCCCTGGATACCGCCGCTCGAGGACTTCGTGCGGGCCGTCCATGCGGCGCGGCGCCCCCTCGTGGGGATCTGCTTCGGCCACCAGCTCGTCGCCCAGGCGCTCGGCGGCGAGACGCGCGCCGCCGACCGCGGCTGGGGCGTGGGGGTGCACGAGAGTCGTCTCGTCGGCACCCGGCCGTGGTTGCCGCCGAGTGCCGAGACCTTCGCGCTCCTGTGCAGCCACAAGGACCAGGTGACGCGGCTCCCCGAGGGCGCCGAGCTGCTCGCGACGAGCGACTTCTGCCCCGTCGCGGCCTTCACGATCGGCGACCATCTGCTCTGCTTCCAGGGTCATCCGGAGTTCACCGTGCCCTATGCCCGCGAGCTCCTCGAGTTCCGCCGTGAGCTGCTCGGCGAGGACGTGTACGGCGCGGGCGTCGCGTCTCTCGCTCGAGGCGTGGACTCCGTCGCCGTCGCCCGCTGGATCCTCGCCTTCGCCAGCGCCGCTGCACGGGTCGCCGCATGAGCGGGGAGGAACGGCCTCCGCTCGGCTTCGAGCGTTTCCGGCGCAGGGCTGCAGCGCTCGTCGAGGATCGGGCAGGGCTCCGGGAGCTCGGCGAACGCGCCCTCGACCGTATCGACCTGCGCGCCGCCCGGCTCGGTGACGTGGTCGACGATCTGAACACGCTCGTCCGCCTCATGAATTCCTGGGTCCGCGCGGAGTACCGGCAGGTGCCGCGCACCACCATCGTCGTCGTCGTCGCCGGGATCCTGTACTTCGTCGTGCCGACGGACCTGATCCCGGATTTCATCGTCGGTCTCGGCTTCATCGACGACATCGCGGTGATCGGCTGGGTGGCACGCGAACTCAGGCGCGATCTCGCCGACTTCCGTGCCTGGGAACAGCGCCAGGACGCCATGCAGACCTTCATCGGCCGCTCACCCCTGAGGGAGGAAGAACGATGACCTCGAGCCTGCACCGGGGCCCGGCCCTGCTCGTCGGCCTCGCCCTGCTCGCCGGTTGTTCACCGGCGGAGCAGGACGCCGCGCCGCCGCTCGCGGATCCCGCCCAGGCCCTGCGTCTGGCTCTGCTGGACGTCGAAGCGGGCGGAGTCGTGGAGATCCCCGCCGGGCGCCTGGACTTCGACCGTGGCCTCTCGCTCACCGTCGACGGTGTGACGCTGCGCGGTGCCGGGTCCGACGTCTCGGTGCTGTCCTTCGCGGGGCAGCGCGCCGGCGCCGAGGGCCTGCTCGTGAGCGCCGACGGGGTCACGCTGGAGGGCTTCGCGGTCGAGGACGCGAAGGGCGACGCCGTGAAGATCAACGAGTGCGCCGATCTCGTCATCCGGGACGTGCGCACGGAGTGGACCGGTGGGCCCAGCCCGGACAACGGCGCCTACGGGCTCTATCCCGTGCAGTGCGAGGGCGTGCTGATCGAGGACTCCACGGCCATCGGCGCCTCCGATGCGGGCATCTACGTCGGTCAGTCCCGCGACATCGTCGTCCGGCGCAATCGCGTCGAGTACAACGTCGCCGGCATCGAGATCGAGAACTCCTTCCGCGCCGACGTGTACGAGAACGACGTGTCCCACAACACGGGTGGCATCCTGGTCTTCGATCTCCCGGACCTGCCCGTCCAGGGCGGTCGCGAGACGCGCATTCGGGGCAACCGCGTGCACGAGAACAACACGGAGAACTTCGCGCCGGAGGGCAACATCGTCGGCACCGTTCCTGCCGGCACCGGGATCATGGTCAACGCCAACGACGCGATCGAGATCGTCGACAACGACATCGAGGACCACGCGACGGCGGCCGTGCTCGTGGTCAGCTACCTGATCACCGGGCGCCCGGTGGAGGACGCGGACTACGATCCCTATCCGGAAGCCGTGCACGTGCACGGCAATCGCATCGGCCGCAGCGGCTACGACCCCGATTCGGAACCGCTCCTCGCGCTCCGCGAGGCGCTCGACGGGGCCGATCTGCCGAGCGTCCTCTGGGACGGTTTCGTCGCGCCCGACGCGATGGGGCCCGTCCTCTGCGTGCACGGCAACGAAGGGGCCACGGTCGCGGCCCTCGACGCCCCGGGCGGCTTCGCGGCGCCGCGCTTCGATGCGGCGGAGTTCGACTGCACGCTGCCCGCGCTCGAGCTGTGATGCGACGCGGCGCGGCGCTGCTGCTGCTCGCGCTCGCCGTGACGGCCTGCGGGCCGCTCGGGCAGCAGGTCGACCCCCCGGCGCTGGCCGCCGCCCTCGATGCGCCGCTGCCCGATCGGCTCTCGGATCTCGGCGTGCTGCGGCGCGACGCCGACACGCTCGCGCCCGCAGCGGGCATCGCCTACGGCCTCGCGCACCCGCTCTTCAGCGACTACGCACGCAAGTACCGAACGCTGCACCTCCCGCCCGGCGGCGTCGCGCGCGCGGCCGCGAGCGACGCCACCACGCTGGCGTTTCCCGTCGGCACCTGGATCACCAAGACCTTCTACTATCCGCTGCGCGCCGGTCGTGTGGTGCTCGCTGCCGCGCCCGCCTTCGCCGGGCCGGAGGCGCCGCTGGCGACAGGGGGCATGCGCCTGCTGGAGACGCGCGTGCTGCGCCACAGGGAGACGGGCTGGGAGGCGGTGAGCTACGTCTGGGACGAGGACGGGCGCGAGGCCTTCAAGGCCCGGGCCGGCGCGCTCTTCACGCTCGCACCGGAGGCGGGCGACCCCTTCGACTACCTCGTCCCCGACGCCAACCAGTGCGCCGGCTGCCACGCGACGGACCACGGCAGCGGCGCGCTCGCGCCGATCGGGCCGAAGCCCGGCAACCTGGCCGGCGTGCGCCTCGGCAGCGAGGATCAGTACGCGCACTGGCGGGCCCGGGGGCTCGTGCAGGGACCGGCCGCGCAGGCCTGGCCCGAGCTGGGGCCCGGTGCGGTACGCGCCTATCTCGACGTCAACTGTGCCCACTGCCACAGCGACGTCGGCGCTGCCGACACCGCGGGCCTTCATCTCGGCTACGAGGCCCCGCGCGACGCGCTCGGCCTGTGCAAGTCGCCGGTCGCGGCCGGTCGTGGCTCCGGCGGCCGCGCCTACGACATCCGCCCCGGCGCGCCGGACGCATCCATCCTTCTCTATCGCATGGATCACCGGGATCCCGGCGTCATGATGCCGGAGCTCGGTCGCAGCCTCGTCCATCGCGAGGGCGTGGCGGCGGTGCGTGCCTGGATCAGCGACCTGGAGGGCGACTGCGATGCCGGGCGCGTGCTCTAGGCTCCTCGTCCTGTTCCTGCTGCTGCCCGTCCTGTCCGGCTGCAGCGTCCGCTTCGTCTACAACAACGCCGATCGCCTCGCGGTCTGGCAGGCCGGGGAGTACCTCGACCTCGATCGTGCCCAGCGCGACTGGTTCCGCGCCCGCATGCGGCTGTTCCTGCACTGGCACCGCACGAACCAGTTGCCGCGCTGGTCCGCGGCGCTGCGCGATTTCGAACTCGCCGTGCAGGACGACGTCCGGCGCGAGGATTTCGAGGCCCTCGTCTTCGCCGGCGAGCAGTGGGCCGACGAGATCGTCATGGAGATCCTGCCGACGACTGCGGAGCTGCTCGCTTCGCTCTCGGACGCGCAGGTCGCGGCCCTGCCGGAGGCCTTCGCGAAGCGGAACGCCGAGCTGAACGAAGACTATGCTGGCCTGCCCGAGGCGGAACAGAAGGCGGTCTGGCGGCGGGAGATGCGGGAAGGCCTGGATCGCTGGGTCGGCGACCTGAACGCGGGTCAGGAGCTGCTCCTCGATGCCGCGAGCGAGCGGGTCGTCGCCGACAACGGCAGCTGGATCGGCTATCGCGAGCGCTGGCAGGCGGAGCTCATGGCGGCCCTGGCGCGCCGCGGGGACGCCGCCGCCCTCGAGGCGACGCTGCGCAGCCTCATGCTCGATCGGGAGCGCTGGTACACGGAAGACTATGCGCGCACGCGCGCGATCAACGACGGGGTCTATCGGGACTTCACGGTGGCGCTGCTCGCGTCCCTCGATGGTCG
>JAZBPO010000492.1:0-2090 GCA_036351675.1 Pseudomonadales bacterium | reverse complement strand
CCTCTTGCACGTCTGGCCGCTGCTCTGGCGGCTCTGGCGCGAGGGTGTGTTCCGCTGACGACAGTGCCCTGCTGCGCGGCCCGGATCCGCTTGCAGCGATTCCTGGAGAAACGAGATGAACGACTGGCTGCTCGGACTGCGACGCGGCGTCGAGCGGGCCGGCGTGCTGCTGGGCGATACCCAGCGCGTCGCCCTCGAACGGCGGATCCGCGGGGCGCTCGAAGCGCGGCGTCTGCAGGACGCCGACGCGGTGGTGGTGTCCTTCGGCAAGAGTGGTCGCACCTGGCTGCGGGTGATGCTCTCGCACTTCTACAAGGTCCGGCACGGCCTCGACACGGAGATGCTGATCGAGTTCGACAACATGCATCGCGAGGACCGCGGCATCCCCAAGCTCTTCTTCACGCACGACAACTACCTCGGCGACTGGACCGGCAACGGTCGCTCGAAGGCCGACTATCGCGATCGGCCCGTCGTCCTGCTCGTTCGCCATCCGGCCGATACGGCGGTCTCCCAGTACCACCAGTGGCGGCACCGCATGCGACCGCACAAGAAGCTCCTGAATCAGTATCCGCCCGAGGGCGAGGAGGTCTCGCTCTTCGACTTCGTGATGGGCGAGCGCGGCGGCATCCCGCGCATCGCAGGGTTCATGAACGACTGGGCGGAGGCCCTGCCGAGCCTGTCGCGGGTCCTCGTCGTGCGCTACGAGGACCTGCGTGTCGACACGGCCACGGAGCTCGGGCGCATCCTCGAATTCCTCGGCACGCCCGGTGACGCGAAGGCCGTGCAGGATGCGGTAGACTTCGCCGCATTCGAACGCATGCGGGCGCGGGAATCGCAGGGCACGGAGATCTCCGGTGCCGGCGGCCGTCTCACGGCGGCGGACAGGAACAACCCCGACTCCTTCAAGACGCGCCGCGCCAAGGTCGGCGGCTGGCGCGACGACGTGGACGAGGAGCAGGCCCGCGCCATCGACGCCTGGCTGTCCGAGCACCTTCACCCCATGTACGGCTACCAGAGCGAAGAGCGATCGTGACCACGCTCACGATCGGGGAGCAGACCGACCGATGAAGTACTGCGTCTTCATCCACACGAACCACAAGCAGGTCCTCGGTGCGAAGGTCGCGGCCTACGCGCTCAAGCGCAACTCGGCGACGCCCGATGCCTTCGACGTGCAGTACATCGACACGCGTGACCATCCCTGGATGGCCGAGCAGGAGGGGCAGATCTACCTCCGTGACGGCGTCAAGCGCGTGTGGCTGAACGACGACCTGCAGTCCTTCACGCCGCTGCGTTTCCGCCCGCCGGAACTCATGGGCTACGAGGGCCGCGCCCTCGTCATCGATCCCGACATCTTCGCCGTCGGCGACGTCTTCGAACTGCTCTCTCGCGACATGGGCGATCACGCGATCCTGTGCCGCAAGCGTTCCGGGCCCAAGGGCGCCATCGACAAGTGCTGGGCGTCGAGCGTCATGCTCCTCGACTGCGCCAAGCTGCCGCACTGGAACGCGGCTGAAGGCTTCCGTCAGTTGTTCGCCTTCGAGCGTGACTACTCGGAGTGGATCTGCCTGAAGCTCGAGGATCCGTCCACGATCGGCGTCCTCGAGCCCGAATGGAACGACTTCGACAAGCTCACGAAGCGCACGAAGATGCTCCACACGACGCGGCGCAAGACGCAGCCCTGGAAGACGGGCCTGCCCGCGGACTGGCGGCCGGCGGAGCGCTTCCGTGCCTTTCCGCCGCTCGGCTGGCTCATGCGGGCGCGCCGCAAGCTCTTCGGGGAGTACGCCTTCCTGCCCGACTACCAGAAGCACCCGGATCCGAACCAGGAGCATCTGTTCTTCGGCCTCCTGCGCGAGTGTCTCGAGCAGGGTCTCGTGACGGAGGCGGAGATCCGCTCGGAGATGGACCAGAACCACGTCCGCCACGACGCCTTCGACGTGCTCGAGAAGACCAAGCCCCTGGCGGCGCCCCCGAATCCTCCTCTCGAACTGCCGGCCTGACTCAGGCCGGCAGCAGCGCCGCCACGGCGCACGCCGCGCGCTCGGCCTCCGTCGGGCCGGCGGCCGCGGTCGTCGACCTCGGTCGCGCGG
>JAZBPO010000491.1:0-33909 GCA_036351675.1 Pseudomonadales bacterium | reverse complement strand
CCTCCGTGCAACTGCCAAGGCCCGGCGCCGCCGACGTATCGCGCGATGCTCCAGAACTCGACGAGTTCGGCCTTCCGCCACCATGCCCGGTCGCAAAGCTTGAAGTGCCGAACTGCAATCCAGTCCTCGCCCGTCAGCTCGCGCACATCCGCCACCAACTCGCTGATCAATGGCTCGCCGCAGCCCTCGCGACCTGATTGCACTTCGTCGTCGGAGTAGCCCGTGGTGACGGGCATTACCCTCCCTCCTCGCCCGCATCAGGCCGGTGGGCCTGCTCCCCGTCGTCGGAGGCGAGGACTGCCCGCACGACCGCGCGCTGTCGATCTTGTATGCCGCGCAGCAAGGCTTCGATGTGGCGGGGCGTGCACGCGGCCAAGTCGCTGGGCAACACCGCTTCTGGACCGGTCAGCAACGGGTCCAGCCAGCTTGTCGGGACTTCGTTCGGCAGGTTCTGCAGCGATGCCAGCCTGCTCTCCGCCCCCTCGGCAGTGGCGGGGCGGGAGAGGGCGTTGCGGAGGCGCGCCGCGAGCTCGCGCTGCTCCGACACCCACATTGTCTCGTGGCGGCGGACGTTGTGGTCCATGGCTATCATGGCCCGCGTTGCCGCCTCCCTCAGCCCCTCCGGCTCCGGGGCGGGCTCGGCGGTGGCGCCCACTCGCTCGGCCCGCTCGTCAATCAGGGCCATGATCAGGCGGGCTTCAACGTCCCCCTGCTCCGCGATGCTCCTGATAGCCTCTCGCAGCTCCTGCAGCGGCAGCGTGTCGATGGTCATCGCTCGCCCCCCCGAAAGGTCGGCACCGCGGGAACCCGACTCCAAGGCGAGCGCTTCGCGCCTGCGCGGCCCGCCTTGATGTGCTGTCCGCGCGAATGCGAATGCCTGTTCGCACAGGACTGAGAGCACCAGTGGATCAGCGACTCGGCCGCCTGCGGGTCGAACGGGCGCTCGCACCCCTTGCAGATCTCTCGACGGCTCACAGGCCTTCCTCCAAGTCGGTCATCGTCAGGTCGTACCAGCGTCGAGAGCGCTTCGCGGGCTGTCCACGCAGCGATCGCGACCCCTCGGTGACGTAGCGGTAGTAGTTCGGGCAGGCGAGCTGGTTCAGCTCGCAGATCTGGCGTGACGGGCATGGCTCACTGCCCGGCTTGCCGCCCTCGCAGGGCGACATCGGCGGACCGGCCAGCAGGCAGATTCGCGCACGGGTCTCGAAGTCGTTCAGTTCGGCACTCATGGCAGTCTCCTCTCGGCCCCACGCCGAGGAAGTGGAACGTACACGACTCTCGCGCATCGGGTCAACGCGCGTTTATACTGCCCGCCGTCATCTGACAGCGAGGACGCGCACATGAACAAGCGGAAGGCTCTGACCTTCGACGAAGTGATCGAGCGGCTCGGCGGTCGCGCCAAGGCGCGCACGAAGCTCAACGTCAGCCCGCAGACGCTGACGAATTGGAAGGCGCGCGGAATCCCCGCCGCCCGGCACTACGAGATCGTCTCGAAGAGCGGAGGGAAGCTCCGGACCGAGGATCTCGTCAACATGGAGCGATCAGCATGAACAACGGAAACCCGGGAGAAGAGCGCGAGATTGCACCGGAAGACGTGGTCGAGCAGTACCTCGGCCAGCAGCTGCTGGAGCTGGCGCTGCGACGGCGCGCCGATCGCGTTCAGGCAGCGATCAACGACGGCCACGCAGACGGCATGATCCTGTACTCGATCAACGCGACGCACGGCAACATGCCCGGCTGGAACTTCAGTGTGGTGGTGGCGGCCGCGCCCGCGCTGCCTCAGGAGCCGGAGATCGAAGTCGCGAGGTCGATGCCTCGGGACCTCAACACCGGAAAGTGAGAAGGGTGGCGGCCCGACCCCTGCCAAGGTCGGGCCGCCTGCACCACCCAGAGAGCATCGCGTGGGGAGAGGACCGGGTGGCGCCGGCTCAGTATACCCCTCCGCCTGACGCCATGCTCTCTGCAGCCTGAGCCGCTGCAAGTTCGAGAGGGCCGTCGATCCCTGCCGCTCACTGAAGTCGACACCGAACTGCCGAAGAACAAGTCCGGGCTCCGACCTGCCCTGTCGACCCGGCCCCGTGGAGTCTGCTTCGAGCAGAGCCGATGCCGGCGGAAAGGGATCCGCTGACGCGAAAGCGTGGGGAACATCGAGTACCGCACCGGAAGGTGTCCTGCGACTGCAGGCGTGCGAGGCCGGACCGCCTCCACGGGGAAAGAGGGCGAACTGTGCGCGGAGGATCCATGGGGAAGATCTACCAGACCGAAGAGGACCTGAAGAACGAGCGCCGCATCCTTCGGCAGTACCTTGCTGCGCGAGGCGCCACAGGCCTGAAGGTGAAGCACATGACGATGGACTACGAGTGGGACTGGTGCGTGATCAAGCCGCCGCGCGAGGTGGTCGGCGTGATCGAGGTGAAACAGCGGGCGAAGCTCTACCCCACGATCATGCTCTCGTGGAGCAAGTGGCGCCGCGGCGTTCAATACGTGCAGGAAGGCTTCCCCACCGTCCTTGCGATCTCCGGGCCGGACGCCGATCCGCACATCCGAGCAATCCGGGTTCCTCCCGAGATTCGGCCCTCGTGGCTCAGCGTGGAATGGGGCGGCCGCGCGGATCGGGACAAGGAAGAACCGCTCGCGATGATCCCCTTGAGCCGCTTCGCTGTCATCTGCCGAGACTTGCGCGACGAACACGTTTGTGTATAATTGAAGGGGTCGGCACTTCCGCCGGCCCTGATGGAGTCACCGCTATGAAGAACAGCTGGATCAAGATCTCGCAGACCCTTTGCGCGAAGCGCCCGATGCTGCTCGCCCCCACGGTCGCGCCGAGCGTGGATGAGCAGCGCCAGAGGTGCTACGACGCGGAGCAGCACATGCGCCTGCCTCTGAGTACTGCCGAAACCATCGATAGCATGCAGCGGTTGGCTGGTCGGATCTGGTCGGACTACCGCCTCTACGCCTTGGCACCCTCGCCGCTGATCAAGGCGGCCCGATCCGACGCCTTCCGTAGCTCCTCGTACCACAACGGCACGATCACGATTTCGAAGTGGCAGTCGAATACGAAGACGCTGCTCCACGAGCTGGCTCACCAGATTGCGGGGAATAAGCACCGGCACGACGCCTATTTCGTCTCAGTGATGCTCGGGCTCTACCACCGCTACGGAGGGCTGTCGCTGCAGCGCGGGGTCATGGTCCTCCACGACCTTGGCGTCCAGTGGAGCCACGAGACGCTGATGAACGTGGCGATCGAGGGCGGGGCGCAGCTGATCCCTGAGGTCTGCAGCACCGCGTTCAAGGTTGCCTGAGAACAACTTGCGTCGGGTACACTCTCGTGTATGATTGTGGGTGCCGGCAATGACGCCGGCACCCGGAGGAAACTGCCATGATCGATCTTACGAGCACGTCCCGCAGCGGCATCGCCCGCATCCTGAACCGCATGGCCGCCGATGACGCCTGCGTCCGCATCGACTCCCCGTCCGGCACCGTGAAGGGCCGCATCGACGCCGCCCACTACTGCACCCGCTCCGAACTGCTGCACGTCTGGCTGATCACAGGCCCCGACGAAG
This sequence comes from Pseudomonadales bacterium, assembly GCA_036351675.1. Lineage (GTDB taxonomy): Bacteria > Pseudomonadota > Gammaproteobacteria > Pseudomonadales > Azotimanducaceae > JAZBPO01. The sequence goes on along the minus strand of JAZBPO010000491.1, from coordinate 30,346 downwards.
TCACGCTCTGCGAGGAGCAGGACGGGGCCCCGTTCCGCATCACTGAGATCGACATGGGAGCCCCGGCATGAGCAACGAAGCATCCAGACAGCGTCACGAGAGACTCGTCGCCATCTACGCCGCCCGGCACCGATCCGGCGCTGACGCGGCTCCGCGCAGGCCCTCTCTGGAGGAGATGTCTCGCGGCAACGACCGCGCTCTAGCAATGCTCAAGGACGCGGCGCGCATCGAGGAGCTGGCCGGGTACGCCGACAGCGGCGCCGCCGAGACCGCCGACCGGGACCGGGCGCGCACCCTCCGAGACATGGCGCTCCGCATCGCGCGAGGGCAGGCCGAGCCGGTGGCGTGCCCGGAGTGCAACCGGACCGTCTACCGGACGCAGGCGCTCCGTGGGTGGACGCACTACGAACTGGGGCGCTACCTGCACCCGCACAGCTGCACCACCGCGCCGGAGGAGGGCGGAATCCATGGGTGATCGACAGAGACGGCAATCAAGGGGGCGCCGCAGGCATGACGCGGGCCCGGACACCCCGCGCCTCTTGGCGTATTTCACGGCCGGCGCAGTGGTCGGGGCGGTCCTCGGTGCGCTGCTGAGCAGCAGCCTGCCGATCGCCGCGACGCTGTACTGGCTCGCAGTCGTGGTGGCTCTGGGCGTTGCGGCATGGGCGGTGAAGCGATGAGAACCGGAGACCTGTTCGCAGGCGGCCCCATGGATCCGCAGGACCCGCCGAAGGCCGAGGGGCGTCGCAAGGGTCTGGCGGCGCGAGACGAGGCTCTGGAGCGCGTCTCGCGCGGCAAGACGAGTTACGTCAGCCGCGGCGTCGAAGTGGGCCGCATGATTCTCGATGCGTGCGGCGAGCTGACGAGCGAAGACATCCGCCGGTCCCTGCCCATCTTCGACGGCGAGGAGCCCCGCGTGCTCGGGGCCGTCATGAACAAGCTGATCCGCGACGAGGGTCTTGTCCGCGATCGGTACGAACCGACCAGCCGCCCCGAAGCGCACGGTCGACCCATTGCAGTCTGGAAGCGAGGAGAGGACTGATGTCCAACGCAGCAGAGAGCGCGACGAACGAGACCCCGGCAGAGGCTGAGGCTATCTTCTTGGCGTACCACAACGAGGTGGGCCGGATCCGCGCGGAGAAGCACTCCGTGCTCGCGAAGTACGAAGAGGCACCAGAAGCCGGCGAGAAGCCGCTCCGCAGCTGGGTGGCTCAGTGCCGCACCGTGAAGGCCGACATCGAGCGGACCCGGAAGAGCGCGACCGAGGAGATGCGCGCGCGGATCTCCGCGGTGAACGAGGCGGGCAAGGCCCTCGTCGGCGAAATCGATCAGACCATCGATGCCGTCATGGCGCCCGTGCGCGAGGCGGAGCGGATCCGCACCGAGCGCGAGCAGCAGATCGAAGCGCTGATCGCCGGCATGCGCGCCGCCAGCCAGAGCGATCGAAACCCCGACGGATCCCGCGTGCCGTCCGCCGATCTCCGCAGCCGGCTGCTGCAGGTTCGGAATGTGGTGGTGACGCCGAAGTCGTTCCACGAACGCGCGAACGAAGCCACGAGCGTGCAGATCCGAGCGATCGAGATGCTCGAAAGGTGGATCCGCGAGGCGGAGGAGGCGGAGGCTCAGGAGCGCGAGCTGGAAGAGCTCCGCCGGGAGAAGGCGGAGCGCGAGGCCCGGGCCCGGCGCGAAGCCGAGGCCGCCGAGGCGGAGAAGCGTGCCGAGAGGCGGGCCGCCGAGCTTCTCGCCGAGAAGGAGCGCCGCGAGGAAGAGCTGAAAAGCCGGAAGGAGAAGGAGTCCGAAAGGAGGGCGGCCGACCGGGCGCGCCGCGAAGAGGTGCGGACGGAGATCTCGACCCAGCTCCGGGCGCACGCGGGGTTGAGCTTGGCGCAGTCGGCCCGGGTGATAGATGCGATCGACATGAAGAAGGTGCCGGCGCTCTCGATCGACTACTGACGCGCGCCGCACACGGGCGTGTAATAATGCACGCCCCTGCCGACTACCCTACTGGAGAGGACCATGGAAGCAGAGAAGCAGAGCGGCGGCGAAATCGTCGTGCCGTCGGAACGTCGACAGCCGGCCCCGGCGCAGGTCACCCCGCATATGCTGATTGCCAAGGCAATCGACCGCGGGATGGACCCGGACACCCTCGCCAAGCTGATCGAGCTGGCGCAACAGCAGGAGCGCGAGGCGGCCCGCAAGGCATGGGTCGCGGCGATGTCCCGTTTCCGGGCGGCGTGCCCTCCGGTGGCGAAGAGCCGGCACGTCTACTACACGACGCGCAGCGGTGACGTGGTCGACTACTGGCACTCCCCGCTGTCCGAGGTCGCGGACACCATCGGCTTCTGCATGGGTGCCGAAGGCCTGTCGTTCCGGTGGGAGCAGGAGCAGACCGAGGGGAAGATCACCGTCCGCTGCATCGTGTCTCACGAGGACGGGCACTCCGAGCACTCCGAGCTGCATGCGTCGCCTGACCAGAGCGGCGGGAAGAACGCGATTCAGGCGGTCGGCTCGACCGTCACCTACCTGCAGCGGTACACCCTGATGGGGATCGCCGGCGTGGCCGCATCCGATCAGGACGACGATGGCCGCCAGCAAGGCGTCGAGAAGGCCGAGCCCGCTGCGGCGCAGCCGAAGGGGGGCACGGTGACGCCGGAGCAGGCGCAGGCGCTGCAGGCCCGTTGCGAGGCGGCCGGGGTGCCTGAGGGGCGCTTCCTGCTGCTGGTCGCGAGGACCATGAAGCAGGGAGTCCCGCCCGAGTCGTTCGCGGAGATCCCCGCGTCGGCATTCAAGGCGTGCGATCACTGGCTCTCGGAACGCGAAGGCGCCGCCGACTCGGAGGCATCGTGAGCAGCGAGGAGAAGCCGACCCTCCGGCAGGAGCTGGAGGGCGTGGCGTCATGGGCTCGCCAGATGGCCGAGGACTGCCGCAGGTCGGCTGCCGCGCTCGACGCGGTGGCCGATGGGATCATGATCGTCATCGAGCGCCACGAGGGGGAGAGCGACGATGCTGGAGGGTGATCCGGTCATCTACGAGACCGAGCAGGGATCGCCGGAGTGGCACCGGCTGCGCTGCGGAAAGGTCACTGCCTCGATGTTCGTCGAGGTGAGGAAGCGGCTGAAGAGCGGCCCGAACAAGGGCGACTACAGCTCCGCCGCGAAGGACTACGCCTTCAGGCTTGCCGTGGAGCGCCTGAGCGGCGAGCCCATGGACGAAGGCTTCGAGACGTGGCAGATGCGCCGAGGCCATGAACTGGAGCCTGACGCGCGCGAGCGGCACGCCTTCCGCATCAGGAAGGAGATCCGGCACGCCGGGTTCATCACGACGCCCTGCGGCCGTTTCGGCGCCTCGGGCGATGGTCTGATCGACCCGCGCGGCGGAAGCGAATACAAGTGCTTCGTCAGCCCCGTGAGCCTTCGGAAAGTGCTCTACGACATGGATCCCAGCGATCAGTGGGATCAGGTGCAGGGGTCCCTTGCGATCAGCGGCCGTGAGTGGTGGCACCTCTGCTACTACACGCCGGCGCTCGCTTCGTACGGGTCCGATCTCATCGTCTACGAGGCGGAGCGGAACGAGGACTACATCGGAGCTCTCTGGGCCGATCTCGAATCCTTCGACCGTCTGGTCGAAGAGTACCGGGAGCACCTGACGACGCTCCCGAAAACCCCCATCAGAATGTGAGGAGGGCCCATGCCCAAGGGGATGGAATGCACCCTGAAATCCATCAACGTACGGACCGAGAAGCACGGCGACGATGAAGTGCTCGCCGTGGATCTCGGCTTCGAGGTGACGCTTTCGCGGAAGCTGATCCGCAAGTACCTCTGCACCGAGATCGACTGGTGGCTCGACGACACCGACCAGACGCCGCGCGGGTCGATCTCGAAGGTGATCTCCAGCTACGAGCACTCGAACGTGCGCGCGGACCTGCGGGACGTGCTGGGGCGCGACGAGGACATGATCCGCTGCGCCCCGGCGAAGCTGAACAGCTTCAAGATGACGCCGAAGCATCACGGCGTCGCGGAGACCACCTTCCGGCTTCAGGTCAGCGGGGTCTCCGAGGAGCGCATCGGAGAGCTGAGCGGACTGCTGCACTCAACCGTGTGGGTCGACATCGCGGAGCGGAAGGAAGCGACCGAGGAGCCGACGGAGAGCCAGCCCAGCCTCCCGGGCACGGGGATGGCCGACTCGGGAAACGGCGAGGCGGTCTGAGCTGGTGGGCGCGCGCCGGGCTCTGGATGCTCGGCGCGCCCCCGCCTTAGCTGGCGATCAGGCCGAGCTGCTTCAGCGCCGCCACCACGTCGCCGATCGTGTACGCGGTGGTGCCGACGCCGCCGGTGAAAGTACTGTCCTCTGTCACGCCGGAAGCGGAGCCCGCGACGTGCCCGGTGGCGCCGCTTGCCGTCTGCTGCGCCACGGGCGACGCGCCGAAGAACGCCAGCAGCCCGTTCCCGTCGATCCTTACGCTCTCGGCCGACCCAGTGCCCAGAAGCCGAAGCGGCGACCCGCGCAGCCGCAGCGGGCGCAACTCTTCGGTGCCGGTAGTCTCGTCCACGCCCTCGACGTACGCGGTGTCGGCGGTGGAGCCCATGCGGATGGCGTGACTCGTGCCGACCAGATACAGCAGCTGTTGGTCAGTGCCCGCGACGTGCAGCTTGGCCAATCCCGTGATAGCCCCGACTAGCAGCCTGCCGTCCGACGTGATGCGCGCGCGCTCCACCGGCGCGTCCGAGCCTTCCGGGGTCGTGTGGAACTCGATTCGCCCCGGCATGTCGGTGGTGTCACCGGACGACGCTGGAGCGCCGTCCACGGCCATCACGATGTACGCCGCGTCCTCGTAGTCGGCTCCGTCGTAACCGCGCCCTCGGAGTCGGAGAAGGTCGTCTCCGTCGGCCAACACCAGCGGAGCCGACACGGTGCCGCGTGCGCGCTCGACGGCGAAGTGTCCGGCGGCGGATGGCGTGTTGCTGAAGCTGCGCTGCAGGATCCACGAGCCCGCCGCGAGCTCCTCCTGAAGCACGATGCCGCGCGAAGGCTCCGGCCCGGTCTTGATGCCTATGCCCGTGGTCGTGGCGCGAAGAATGTCGGCTCCACCCTCCGCGACGTGCAGGTTCGACGCGGGCGCCGCCGTCCCCAAGCCGAGCCGGCCGACGTGCGTCAGGCGCATCCACTCCGAGCCGTTGGCGTAGAACGCCATCGGGGCCGTGGCACCGGACACAACGAGCCGAGCTTCCGTCGCCAGCGCTTGCAGCTGCGCCGTCGTGCTGCCCACCGCGAACCGCACGCGCGCGTCGGTGTCGTCCTCCACGTCGATGCTGACCGCCGGGATCCGCCCGAGTCCGAGGCGCCCCTGATCATCGAGACGCATGATTTCGGAGTTGTCGGCTGCCCAGCTGAAGACTTGCCCTGTCAAGATGTCGCCGTCGTCCAGACGGAACCGCATCGACTCGCCTTCGCTGACGTCTATGCTCGCGTCGATCACGTTGGCACGGCTCCAGCGGATGCCGGATGCCACGTCGAAGCCCTTGCCGATGGTGATGTAGTTGGACTCGCCACCGGCGTCGCTGCCGACCTGCAGGATCGACGCGGGGTCCGTGACGCCAATGCCGACGCTGCCCGACGCCGTGAGGTGCATCGCCGTGGTGAAGCCGGCCACCTTGAGCTGCAGCGCGTCGCCGGGAGCATTGCAGCCGATCGCAGTCACGTTGTCGGCGGGGCGGTACTGAATGACGGACGCATCCACGTCCGACGTATCGCCGAGGAACAGCGTCGCAGTGTTGGCCTCTCCCGCGATGATCGAGGCACCGGCCTGACCACCGCCCTCGACCACCAGCTCATCGGCATCGGCGCGGGGCGCGGTTGCAACTCCGCTGGTAGTGAGGTGCAGCCGCCCCTGCGGCTCGGGAGTACCGATGCCCACGGTGCCGGCGGAACCGATGAACAAGCGCGAAGCGTCGTTGGTGCGGAGGTCGAGGGAGCTGCTCTCCGCGCGCACCCCCGAAGTGAGTCCGCCATCGTTGAACAACTCGTAGTCGCCCGTTCCTTCGATCGCGCGGATCCCGCCCGAGAAGGCGTCGTCCGAGTCCCGGGCGATCAGGAACGTCCGCGGAAGCATCGTGAAGATGGCCTGCGGCGGTCCGCCGTCGGCGAGCAGGATAGAAAGCTGGCCGCGCTCCGCGCCGTCCGTCACGTCAGCGGCGGCGCCCCGAATACTTGCGAACACCTCGATCGCGGCGGCGTCGTTCGTCCCGGTGAAGTTCAGGTATCCGATCTGGTCTTGATCCGCCGGCGTCCCGCTGGCTCGGCGCAGCTCGATGCCGGGCCCGGCAGCGGCGCCCCCGTTGTCGGTCTCGAAGACCGCGACCACGCCTTGGCTGGTCGACGAGACGTGCAGCAGCGCGTCGGGCGACGTTTCGCCAATCCCGACCGAATCGAAGATGCTGTTCGCCCGCGCCAGACCCTGCACGAGCACCCAGTCGATGCCGTCATGCACCACCTCGACGATGCTGTCCGGGTCGAGCGCGCCGGCGGGCAGCGCGCCACCGGTCGGCAGGCGCACCGCGGCCGCCCCGAGACCAGCGACGTTCAGCGTGCAGGCGCCCGTGTTCGCTGCGCCGGGCCGGAAGCTGAAACGCATGCCGCGCGCGTACGCGGAATAGGTGCCGTTCGGCGTGAGCGTCTGCGCGTTGGCGGTGCCGGCCGACGTGAGAGAGCCATTCGTGTCGGCCAGCCACCGGGCGACGACCGCCATCACCTCGCGGCCGGTGTCGTTCACTTCGTCGAAGTCCATCCCCTCGGGCCAGCCGTCGGGCGCCGCACCGTTGTTGTTGGCGGCGATCGGATCCCAGTCGAGTAGCTCGGGCATCGTTGCGTCCTCAGTAGACCGGAGCGCGGTGCTCCGCTACCCCGTAGATGGAGAAAGTGACGCCGCTCGCGAGATCTGAGCGGACCGCGAGCTGGCCTCCGCCCTGCAGCGTGATCCCGTTTCCGGTGTCTTCGGAGCACACGACGAAGGACTCATCGGCGGGCACCGCCTGATCCCACCATAGAGCGGTGGTCTCGTCGAACGTCGAGCCTCCGCTGTCGTCGTGGAACACCCTGATCGCGCGCGCGGCGCCAGAAGTGTTGCAGGCAATGACCTTCGTCACCTCGACCCGGATCCCGTCAGGAGCGGTGAACGCCAGCGTCGCGGAGGTGTCGCCGGGGCGAATCTGCGCGAGGAGCGCGGCCTGCGCGTGCTGATTTATCATGCGGCGGACCCCAGCCAAAGGAAACGAACGTGAATCTCACCAGCATCGATCGCGCAATCCTGAACGCCCACCCCTTGTGGGCGCTGCCCGTCCAGCTTCTTTTCGCCGCAACCGCCTTCTGCATGATCGCGAGGCCGGAGCTCGTGCCCGACTGGCTCGTGGTGGTGGTCTTCTTCTCGATGGGCTGGCTTGTCCATCTCGCAGCAGTCACCGATCACCTGCAAGAAGACCCGCTGCCGGAGCCGACGCCCCGGGGCCGAGTCGTTGCAATGCAACCCCCCGAGGCACCAGCTCGTTCGCCGAAGTCGGGAACTTCCCTCGGGCCGCAGCCTCCGAAGCGGCGCGGGCAAGTCCGAGCGTTCCTACGGTCGTGACAGGGTCCGCCATCAGGCCCATGCCGATCCCGCCGCCTTGGATCATGTCCATGTTCGCGAGCCGCGGTGCCGTGCCGGAGTTCGGCATGCGGTCTGGTAGCACGATCGCCGCGGCATCGGTGAACCTGCGCCACTCGCGAGATCCCGGCGAGCGGCGCGACAGGTTCGCCAGCGACTGCAGCGGGATGAACCCCTCGATCCTGTCTCCGCCGCCCGCGCCGCGATAGTACAGCCGCTCCAGCTGCTTGAACTGGGCGAAGCGGCTGTCGAGGTTTCCCTTCGCGTCGCCGGCGGACCGCATGAAGAGCTCGTCCATCGCGTCCTTCAGGTCCTCGTAGACGCTGGAGGCGGGCCGGTTCGTGCGGGAGAGCCGCGAGTACATCGAGCGGCGCTGCTGATACCAGCGGCCGGACTTCCCGGCCTGCTCGGTCGCGGCCTCCATCAGATCCGCGATGGCGTTGTTCGCGATGTCGATCAGGCTCGCGTCGCCAGACTCCCGGGCGCGGTCCTTGATCTCGCCGAGGCGCATCAGGAACTGGTCGTCGTCGAGGCGCACCGCCTTGTTGCCGAGCGCTTCCTCGTACTCCCGGCCGAGGCTCCGCGCAGCGGCGCGCAGGTTCGAGTCTGTGAGCAGGCCGTCGTCGCGGATCTTCGCCCGCGGGACGCCGATCATGTCCCAGAGCTTCCGCTGCACTTGCAGGCGCTGGCGCTCCAGCGTGCGCTGGAAGGGGCCTCCTACCACCAGCATCTGCGAAAGGTTCGTCTCGGTCGCCTGAGCCGCCTTGTTCCCCGACCTCTGGCCGACGGACATCGTCACGCCGGCGTCGTCGAGCTGCTGCACCGCACGCTTGTACCGATCTCCGGAGACCATCCGATTCGCGACATTCCGGGCCCTGCCGAGTGCCTGCCCAGTCGCCGGCAGTGCAGCGCCCGTCGCCATGCCAACCGCGGCACCCTTCGCTGAATCGGCGAGCAGGCCGCCGACGGAGTCCGCTTCGCTGGTTCCGGCGCCGGCCACCGCCCCTGTCCCTGCGCCGAAGGCTGCGCCCCGCTTCAGCAGCTCGCGGCCGGTAACGCCCGCCGTGGCTCGACCAGCGCCCACGCCACCCGTGAGCAGGCCTCCGCCGATCTCCGCCGCGAGCGCGGTCTTCGGGTTGCTCTCCCGGTATCCAGCCAGCCTGCGGCGCGCCGCGTCCCGCGTCCCGGTGTAGCCCTCTCGGGCCGCACTGATAGGGTTCTCGAAGGACGCAGCCGCCTTGACGCCCTCAGCGGCGCCTCCGAGCAGACCGGCGATCTCGTCTGGGAAGCCAAGGAAGGCGCCCTGAGCGATGGGGTCCGCAATCGAGCCGGAAGGGCGAGCAGCCCGCGAGGGCGCCGGAGCGGCCTCAGGAGCGGCGCCGGCCTGCCGGGCACGGATGATGCCGGCGATGCGCTTGGCGTCTTCCACGCGGCCGTCCTGCGCGTACCTGCGCCCCAGCGCTTGCAGCTGCTCGATGCTCGGTTCGGCCACAAGAGTCTCCTCACATGCCCAGCAGGCGGCGGTCTTCGTCGGTGAGGCCGAAGTCGCCGCCGGCGCGATCCTCGATCCGCGAGAGGTTCGCCTGCACGACCTCTTCCAGTTCGCGGAGCGCCTCCATGAAGGCCTCCTCCGACTGCGCCCGGTTGAGGCGGCCCAGCGCGCGCTCCGCCCTCAGGCCCTCGATCTCGGTGATCGTCCCGGCGCCCTTCAGCGACTCGAAGGCTTCGAGGAACACCTTCCCTTTCAGCTGTTCGAGCAGCTCGTTGAAGTCGTACGCCGCGGTTCCCGCGATGAGCGGCACCACTGCCGACCGGCCTGTCGCCGCGGCGCGTCCCGGGTGGTTCCGAAGGCTGCGAATCGCCTGCAGGGTCTGGCCTGCCTTCAGCCGGGCGCCGCCGACTTCTCTGCGCGCATCGCCAGCCGCCTCGACATCCTTCGCGGCATCGGCCGCCACGCCTTCGCGCGTCCCATACTCCGCAGGGGTCGGCTGAGGACGGTCCGTGGGCAGGCCGGTGCGCGGAGCCGCCGTGCCGCCGCCCGTGTCCTGCCAGTAGGGCGCTCGGCGGTACGTCAGCACCTGACGCTGCTCTTCCGGGGAGAGGCCCGCGAACCAGCGCGCGGAGCGCACGTCCGAAGGGATGTTCGAGTCCCGCAGGCCGCCCGCGGTGGGGTTGAGCTGCTCCTTCAGGGCCGCCGCCGGGTCCACGGTGCCGAGCAGCCCGATCGCGCGCTCGCGCTCACTGCGAGGAGGCGTCGGCGGCCCATACCCGCGCGCGCCCATCTCGCCGCCCGGACGGGCCTGCGAGGCGAAGCGGCGCCGGAGCGCGTCGAGGCGCTGCTGCTGCTCCCGATCCAGCCGGTTCTGCCGGCGCAGCATCTGCCGCTGCTCCGCGAGCCCCTGCCCCTCAACGAGGCCTTGGATGGCGCTCTCGCCGGCGTTGGCGCGACGGAGCGCCATCAGGGAGCGCATGTACTGCGGGTTCGCCATCAGCTGATCGATTCGACTCATGACAGCAGCCCCGACTGCGAAGTGGCCCACGGGTTGATGCCCGGCGTCGCGCCCGGAGGCGAGCCCTGCTGCCTGCGGTTCGCCGGGTTCAGGGTGTTCCACGCATTGAGCGCAGCCGCCCACGGCGCGGCCGGGTTGCTGTCGCGGCCGGTGACGCTGAACTCGCCGAATCCGGTGCTCGTCCGGTCGATGTAACGGTTCAGCGCGTCCTCGGGCCGGTTCTGGTCGAAGTCCCAGCGCTGCATGCGGGCGGCCAGCTCACGCTCCGCCTGCGACTGGTAGCCCTCGCCGGCCTGCTGCAGGTAGTTCAGGTCGAAGAAGTCCTGCGCGGCGAGGCCGGGCGCGACCTGACCACCGGCCAGCAGGTTCGTGGCGAGCTGGTCGTCGGTGGCTGCGAGGCCGCCGGCGCCGGTGAGCCTGTTGCCGGTGCGCGCCTGATCCACGTCGAGGCCGAGCGAGGCGAGGAACTGGTCCGCGCCCTGATTGCTCTGGCCCGCCTGCAGCGCCTGCTGCCCGGTTGCCACGCCGAGGTTCCCGAGATCCACCCCGGCGCGCGCCATGCGGTCCCGCTCGGACTGGAAGTTGCCTCCGTAGATGTCGCCAGCCAGCTGCGCCAGCGCGTCCTGCGTCTCGCCAGCCTGACGCGCAGCGGCGACCTGATTCAGCCCCGATCCGCCCCGGCCGGCCGCCGAGAAGCTTGCGTTCAGGCCCGGCAGGATGTCTTCGTTGAAGCGCTCCGTGACGCGGCTCGCCGCGGTGTTGAACACGTCATCGAGGTACGGGTTGCTGGTCAGGAACGCGCCGCTCGCGGTGTCGACGAGGTTCCGGCGCGCGGTGGGATCCATGCCTTGAGCGGCCACGTCTCGCACGCCGCTCGGATCTGAGATCCCGCCAGTGCGGGCGATCTCCGAATACACGTCGCGGCCCACGTCGCCGGTGACGGAACCGTTGTTCGCGAGCAGCTGCTCCACGCCGCCCTGCGCGGCATCGACCACCGAAGACCCCGACCGAGCCCGCGACACCATGCTGTCGTAGGCCTCGCGAAGCTCGGGCGGCAGGTCCGTCCAGTTCTGCCCCTCGAAGAAGCGAGGCCCGCCCCGCTCCAGCGCGTCCTGCGCCTCCTCCAGCCCCCGGAGGATGAACGGCTGCTGCTGCTCCCACGGCGCCGTCGATGTCTCCGTCGGCTGCGGCTGATCGGTGACGTTGACGGCGATCTCCAGCGCGTCGGCGAGACTCGTGTTGTTGACGATGTCCGTGAGCACGTCGCCGACGCCCCCGAGAGGCCCCCCGAAGAGCCCGTCGAGCAGGCCGCTGAAGGCCCCCTCGCCGAAGTTGACGCTGCCTCCGGTCGCGTTCGCACTGCCGCCCGCCACGTCGCCGAAGAGATCGCTGATGACGTTGTCGAGCGTCGTGTTGCCGGTGCTGAGGCTCGCGTTCTGCGTCGCGCCCTCGTTGACGATGCTGCCGATCAGATCCGACAGGACGTTGCTGACATCGCCGCTGGAGACGTTGCCGAACAGGTCGGAGATGAAGTTGTTCGCCTCGCCGCCAGCGCCACCAGCACCGCCCGCCGCCGAGATTGCGCCGATCAGGTCGGTGATGCTGATGTCGCCGCCGAGCAGGGTGTTCGCCGACGACGCGCCGTCGAGCAGGCCGCTGACTCCGCCGAGGATGTCGTCGAGCGTTGGCATGTCCGTGCCTCCGGTGGATCCGCCGGTCGAATTGTCGTCCAGCGGGGGCGTGATCACCACATCGGGGCCCGTGTCGGGCTCCGGGTCAGGGGTCGGGTCTGGCGCCGGGGTCGGGTCTGGCGCAGGCGCAGGGCCCGGTGCGGGATCCACCTGCGGCGGCGGCGCTGTCGGCGTCGGCTGCGGGGTCGGCGTCGGGGCCGGCTGCGGCGAAGGCGTCGGCGAGGGCGTCGGCGAGGGCGGCAGCACGGGAGGAAGCCCCGGGATGTCCAGCACCCCTCCGAGCAGGTCCCAGATGTCCTGCGGCAAGGTGCCCTGCTGCGCCTGCTCCAGCAGGCCGGGATCGGTGGAGCCCGGACCGCCGGGCGCGTTGTACCCGATGAAGGGCGCCGTCGCCGTGAGCAGGCCTTCGAGCGACGAGTCCAGCGAAGGGCCCGTGCTCTCGTAGCCGCTGAAGTCCGGCAGGAACATGGCCGCGAGCGAGGCGCCACCATCCGGCGTCAGGCCGAACCCGCCGGTCCCGAGCGCCGCCGCGGTGAGCCCGATCCTGCCGATGTCCGCGACAGCGCTCCCCACGTCGCTGAACTCGAAGCCTTCGGATGTGCTCGATACGCGAGGCAGGACGTAGTCGTTGTAGAAGCTGAGCTGGTCGAGCAGCCACTGCGGCGGATCCGGGTTCGGATCACCGCCGTCGGGAGTCCTTCCGGTCTCGCCGCCTCGCGTGTCGACTGCATCTTCTACAGGCATCCGTTCAGCGCCCCATCAGGCCGCGCGCGGGCCGGCGACCGGACGCGCGCGGCGCGGGCATGTCACCACTGCTCAGCAGTCCGAGGCCCGGACTGCGGGCTCCAGAGGCGCCGCCCAGAACCTGCGCGAGCTGAGCCGCCGGAGGCGGGTTGTAGCCGCCCTTCACCTGCATCCACTGCCTGAAGGTCGGAGAGAGCGCGAAGCGGCGTTCGAGGCCGGGGTTCTCGTCGAAGATCTTGAGCAGCTCGGCGCCCTGCTTCTTCCACTTCCGGGCGGTCGCCGGGTCAGGCTGGTCCTTCCACGGCTGCACCTCTTCGTACAGCTGGCGAGCGCGCGCGAAGGTCTCGCGGTTCTGGCCGACCTTCTCCGAGACGGCGTCGAGCAGACCCGCTTGCTTCCGACGCTCCTGCATCGACATCTGAGGGGTCCCCGGCGCGGTGGGCATCTTCGGCTGCCCCGGCCCTGCCATCGGGCGCGGAGGGGCCGCAGGAGGGCGCTGCTGCGCCGCGGGCGGCGGAGGCCCTGCCATGGGCGCCCTCGGGCCGCCTTGCGGCGCACCGGCGCGCTCGCGCCGCTTCAGCATCTCCATGAGGACCATGTCCTGTGGATTCATCGTCGACCCTTCTCCCTTCCGACCAGCCGGACACCGCGCGCCAGCTTGAACGGACCTGTCGTCTGAAGCCGCGCGCGGAGAAAGCGGCCTGACGCGCGACAGGCGTGCGCGCCGATGGCGTTGCGCTCGACGGCAGCGCTGAATGCCACATTGTCCCCCTGTCGCTCGCGCGTGCCCACCGACGCCCGGACAGTGGCCGGCGAGCCCTCGATCAGCGATTCGACCTCGGTGACGATCATCCGGTTCCGGAAAGAGCCGGTATCGAACTCCCGCGTGTGGATCTCGGCCGCGAGCGCCGGCCCCGTCAGGCCGCCGAGGGCGTTCGACGAGGTGTAGACGGCCAGCCCCAAGTCCTGCCCGCGGAAGGCGCCGGAGTCCATGTTGAAGCTGTTCGCGTCGATGCCGCCGGGCAGCAGTGAGTCGATGGTGTCGAGGTTGAATCCGGGCGGTGCGTACTCGACGAGGAACTGCGTGGTCATCTCTCCGTAGCTCCACCGGTCCTGCGACCAGTTGTAGATGATCACCCGGTCGAGCGTGCCCGACGAGCTGCTCGGGAAGGCCCAGTACGCGAGCGTGTTCCGGCGATCGACGGCGCCGATGACGAGCCGCTCGCTGTCTGCCGCGAGGTTGTCGCGGAACCATTGGTCGACGCGGTTCGCGCCGAGCTGGCGAGGAGGCGCAGCGCCGCCGTCCCAGACCATGAAGCCCTCGTGCCCGAGGAAGAAGATGAGACCGGAGGCCCAGCAGACGCTGCGCCACGCGGGCGTGCCCGAGTTGCGGACCACTTCGTCGAAGCGGAACACCTGAGGCGGGCCGATGTAGGTCGCCACCCAGAGGCTGTTCTCGGTGAGGATCCGCCCGACCTGACCGGGGACGATCCGCTGCACCTCGCCGGAGCGACCCGGCAGCGTCTGCTGGTCAGACTGAGCGCTGTAGTTCGTGCCCCAGATCTCCGAGTTGTTGAAGCCGCTCCACGCCACGGTGTCGAACTTGTCGCCGCCGTCATTGATCCGGCCGACCATGATGAAGTCTCGAACCACGCCGATGGTGCGCCCCCGAGGCGGCGAGCCGGGAAGGTCCGCGAAGAGCGTGGAAGCCTCGGTGTCGAAGTACTGGGTGTCGTTGTCAGGGCTCACGGCGAGGACGCGCGACCCGAATCGAGCGAAGTCCCACGAGCCGGTGGACGTGTAGTTGCCGACCCGGGACACGTTGTCCATGGCGCCAGTGACGTTGTTCAGGCGGTAGAGCTGCGTGGCGTCCGCGCCGAAGTTGAAGCGGCTGCCGGATTCGTCGAGGGACCAGTAGCCGCCGACACAAGGTGCGTCGAGGGCACCGTAGATTGCCTCCGGCGAGCTCAGGCTGGCGAAGCCGCGCGGCACCGGGACGACATTCTTCGCCTCCGGGGTGCCGGGGTTCTCGTGCAGACCGAGATCAGGGAGCCAGTCGCCGAACTCCAGCGTCGGTAGCTTCGTCAGTGGCATGGGTCACGGTCCTATCGCTACCTGCTGCTGCGGGGCGCCGCCGGAGATCCGGGCGCGTCGGTTGTTGCGGTTGAGGGCTTCGATGATGCCGGAGGCGCGCGCCCGGTTCCTGTCGGCCATCTCGAAGTCCTGCTCGAACTCGGCGGCCGCCATCAGGCATGTGTAGAGGTAGAGGTCGTAGGCGTTCGCGAGGACCGCGTTCGTGTCGGTCGGCTCGGTGAGCGGATCCAGCGCGGTGTAGTACCCCACGTTGAGGGTGCTGCTGCCGCCGGGTGCCGCGTAGAGCTGGCCGCCTTCGATGCAGTACACGTCCTCGGGGCCGTGGCCTTGAAAGTAGGAGCGCCGCGAGAAGAAGTCCTCCGCGGACAGCATCGTCAGGTTCGGGCCGTCGACCGAGTCGACCGAGACTCGTCGGAACTCCAGCCAGCCGTCGGGGAGCGCAACGGATCCCGCCGCCGTGCCGGCGATCGGCGCCAGCGTGAGCTGCCCGCTGACGATCATCTCCTGCACCCGGAGGTTCCGGCGGATGAAGGCTTCCGCTTCGCGGATGATCGCGTTCTGACGATCCGGCTCGAACGTCCGCACGAAGTAGGCGTCGATGTCCGCCAGCAGGGCCGCTCGCGTCGTCACAGCCGCCTCACCCCTGTCCGCAGGTACTTGTGGTCAGAGCTGTTCAGCTTCATGACGAGGTACTCGGGCCACTTCAGTCTGTCGGAATGGCGCTTCTTCCATTCCTTGCGCCATTCTTCCCGGGTGACGCGCGGAACCGTCGCGGCCGGGCGCCCCATCGCCTTCGTGACGATGCTGCTGCGATCGTTCGCGATCCGCTTGCAGTGATCGATGATCGCGCCGATCACGGGGCCCGGCTGCGTCTCGACCGTGTAGACGAAGTCGTCCTCGAAGACGAGCGACGACTCCGAGTACTCCGAACGACCGAGAACGTGCCGTGACATCAGGCGGCCTTGTCGCTCTCGTCGCGAGCCTCGACGAAGGCGCGCACGTCGGCCACCTTGACCTTGCCGCCGACGCCGGAGCCGACCACGTCGCGGAGATCCACGTCGTGCGACTCGGCGAGGGAAATCGCGCCGGGCGTCGCCTCGGGCGGCTGCTCTTCCTGCACAGGGATCTCGCCGGGCTCCGCGCCCGCGGCCGCCCCGAACTTCAGGTGCTCCGCGCGCATCTGCTCCTCGCAGCGCTCCAGCGCGTCAGCGATGCGCTGGCGCTCCGACGCCTTCATGACCAGCCGGTCCTTCGCAGGCGAGCTGTACTGGCACGTCTGGGCGTCCTCGAAGATCAGCGGCCGCGTGGCCGGCTTCGTCGTGATCTCCAGCGGGCAGTCGTCGCGGTCGAGCTGGGCCATGACTTCCTCGTAGCCCGGCGCGCCCTCGAACACCCGAACCACCTCGCCGACCTCCAGCTTGCGAGTGACGCGATGCAGGTGCTTCGGGCAGTACAGGAAGATGCCCGCCGTGGCCGACGTGCGGCCGATGGTCTTGATGGTGACGTTGAATGCGTGCATGGGCACCTCTTCAGGTAGACGAGCCGGGCCGCCCGAAGGCGACCCGGCTCAGGGCTGGCTGCCGGATCAGGCGACCATGTCCAGCGTCTCGTCCACGTCCGCGAAGACGCCGCTGGCGGCCTCGTTCTTGGAGCAGAGCGTGAAGTCGACGAGCAGCATGCGCTTCTCGGAGTCGCCGGACTTCGCGATCTCCTGAGTGATCATGCCGTCGAGGTAGTCCACGGACCAGTAGTCCATGTCGAGGATGAAGAAGTCGTCCTCGCGCTGGAAACGGTTCGGGACCAGCTCGTAGACACCGTAGTCGCCGACGTACACGTCGACCGCGCCGACGACCGTCAGGCCGTTCTTCTTGTTGGCCCCGTGATCCTGATACGGGGTCGCGACGCGGGCGTCGCTGCCGAACATGTAGCGGCTGAACTTCGCCTTCGCGCGCGGCCCGGCCATCAGCACCTTCGGGTTGCCCCCGGCGATGTAGATGTCCTCGTAGAGGCCCGAGATGATCGACTCGTCGAGCGCCCGGTCGGTGCCGTCGGTGGCGGCCGTGGTCGGGAAGCCGTAGGTCGTGTTGGACAGGGCCGGATCCGCGCCCGTACCGCCACGAGACGTGTTGGTCTTCAGCCACGCCGGGACGCCGGCGAACTGCGGAGGGGTCGTCGAGTCGCCCGCGAGGGCCGCGTTGTTGGCGAGCAGCGTCGCCTCCATGTCGCGCTTCAGCTCCTTGCCCTTCTTCGCGATCTGGAAGGCGAGCGCCTTGCGGAAGCCCGCGGTGTTCACCTTGTTCGCCCGGCGGGTGACCACGATGTCTTTCCGCAGGATGCCGAGGTAGTTGCCGATCCGCTCCGGGTCGTCGAGAGCGTCGCCGGCGAAGTCGTCGCCGTCGATGTGGAAGCCGTTGTCCACGGCATCCGCGAGGGCGTCGATCTGCCATTCCTTCGACGTGGCGGAGGCGGTGCCGCGGCCACAGTTGTTGATGAACGGCGTCTCCGTCGGGGAGATGTCGTAGATCATGTCGGTGAAGTCCTCGCGGACGGTGTCACCCGCGGTCGCGAGGTCGTATCGGTCGAATGCGTTGGCCGGTTGCGGCATGAGAAGTCGTCCTCAGAGAGATTGTTCGATCACGGCGGCCAGATCCGAGACCGACCCCGAAGCCTTCAGCCTCTTCCGAGCCGCCTGCAGCTGTTTCTGCCTGCGGGACGGTCGACGCGCCTGCCCTTCCTTGCCCGGCTTCAGAGCCTTCGGCGGCTTCGCCTTCGGAGCCTTGACGCCCTTCGGGGGCGCGGACTCCTCGGTGGCCTTCGACGACTTCGCTGCCATCAGGGCGAGACGCACCCAGCGGTGGTCGACCACGGAGCCGATCTCGTCATCGCCGAACCCTACCTCGCGCAGGATCTCGCGCACCGAGGACTTCGAGGCTTCGCCCCAGTCCGGCACGGTTTCCTGCAGGAGTGCGAGTTCTTCGTTGCGATACGCCTCGAAGTCTTCCTGAAACTGGGCCTGCTGCTGCTTCTCGGTCTGCTCGTAGTGCTGGACCGCGGCCTGTTGCACGCGCTGAAGGTTCGCAGCCCGCTCGCGAATCGCATCCCGGCGGATCACGTACTGCGCCGGGTTGCTCTTCATGAGCGCCTGCATCTCGTCCGAGTTCAGCTCGCCGGCGAGCGTCTTCATCGTCTGCTCGTGGACGGCCTTGCTGATCTGCTGGGCGACCTGCATCGCGCGCGCGACGTTCGATGCGCGCTCTTCGTACGCGCGCTTCTGCTCGGAGACAGCCTGCGTCTTCCGAACGTAGTCGGCCTCTCTCTGATACCCGGAGAGTGCTTCCTTGAGGGTGACCTCCTGCTCTTCGCCCGCCACCTTCACGCTCACCTTGAGCTGGGTCATCAGATCCTCGGGATCCGACTCCAGCGCGGCGGCGAGCTCGGCGAACGACTCGATGGGCTCCTCGTTGGAAGGCTCCGTCTCTTCTTCGGCCTCCTCCTCGCCTTCGTCGTCGGCCTCTTCGGACTCCTCGTCGGGGTCATCCTCGGTGCCTTCGTCGTCGGCGGTCGTCTCCTCGTCGCCTTCTTCGGCGGCGAGTTCTTCCTGCTCTTCGTCGGCGGGCGCGTCGTCGTCGAGCGCCTCGGCCTCGTGTTGCTCTTGTTCGTCCATCGCCGCCTCGATGCGGGCGGCGGCTTCCTCAACGGATCCGTCTCGGGCTGCTTCAGCCATCAGTGCGGCTCTCCTGCGCGGGGTTCGGCATCAGGCATCTGGCGAGCAGCGATGCCGGCGGCGAGCTGCTCTCGATTCGTGGCGACGGTGGCGATGCGGCGGATCCACGCCAGCACCTGCAGCCGCGTGGCGAGGTCGAGCACACGGTCGGTCGCCTCCTCATCGCCCGGCGCCGTGGGCGCCTCCATGCTCTGGACGAGCGTCTCGCGCGCCGCGTCGAAGACTTCCTTCGTGACGGGATCGTTGAGCCACGCCCGGAACCGCTCGGGATCATCGCTGCGTCGGGACATCAGGCGCCTCCTGTCGGCAGGTCGATGACGATCGATCGCCGCCCGTCTACGGGCTCCACGGACAGCATGTCCAGAGAGACTTCGATCGAGGCGGCCCCGCGGCGGACG
The DNA here is from genome assembly GCA_036351675.1 of Pseudomonadales bacterium. Taxonomy (GTDB): domain Bacteria; phylum Pseudomonadota; class Gammaproteobacteria; order Pseudomonadales; family Azotimanducaceae; genus JAZBPO01. The sequence goes on along the minus strand of JAZBPO010000491.1, from coordinate 11,549 downwards.
ACGAAGGGGATGCGCTCCGCGTCTCGCTTGCGCGCTTCGATGGAGAGCGCCTCGATGGTGACCTGATCCATGCGAACGGCCTCCTCGGCGGCGGCCTGCGCCGCAGCGACGGCTTCGAGGTAGGTCCGGGCCGCGGCGGTAAGCGTCGCCTGCACCAGCCGGCGACCGCCATTCAGACGCTCCACCAGCCGCGCCTGCTCCCCGTCGACTGCGACCTTCGTGCCGTTCTGCTGGAACACGAACGTGGTCATTCGCGCGCTCTACTCATTGATCTGTTGCGGATTCTGCCATCAGAACGCCTCGGACGCAGTACGCAGGGCGGCGGCGATCGCGGACCCCCTCTCCGCCCCGAACTGCTCCTGAAGCGCCGGCACCACGCGATCCCGCCAGTAGCCGGGCACATTCTCGACGTAGCTGGTCGCCACAGGGTGCTCGCGGCGAGCGTACTGCCCGCCCTTTTCCAGCGCGCCCAGCAGCTCCATGCCGATCTCCTGCCCGGCCGGACTCATGCCACGAGGCATCATCGCGCTCTGCGTGTCCTCGACGCGGCGAGCGGCCTCAGCGGCGCTCGACCCGGAAACCAGCTCGGCGATGCCACCGAGGCCGCCCACGGCGTCCGCGATCATTCCGGACCCGATGTGCCCCGCCATCTCCGCGGCTCCGAACGTCTTCGTCCCCATGTCCTGCATCCGGCCGATGTAGCTCCGCCACGTCGAGCCCTCCTTCTCGCCTCGCATGTCTGCGAACTGCTGTGCCGCGGCGGCGAGGCCCGCCATCGCGCCCAGCTCGGGTCCGCGCACTGCGCCCGCCTGACCACCGCCGGCGTTCCACTCGTCGAGCGCGGCGCCGACGCCCGGATCCTCTCCGGCAGGCCGCCGGTAGGAGTCCGGCACGCGGGCGAGAAACCGATCTGCATCGTCACGCGGGACCATGACGGGGATGGTGTCCTGCCCCAGCTCCAGCGCCGCCAGCGCGCGGTGGCGGCCGTCGTCGAAGGCGATGCCGTCGCGCGTCAGGCCGACCACCGGCGGATCCATGGGCATGCCCCGCTCCATCCGGGCTCGCGCTTTCGAGAGGCGGTCCCCGATCTGATTCTCCGGGTTCCGCACGTCGAAGGTCCCGGACATCCCGCGTTCGATCAGCTCCTCCGTCGGGACATTCACGAGCACGTAGTTGCCCTGTTCGAGCTGCGAGCGGGTCCACCGCTGAGCCTGCTCGCCGGTCGCCCAGTTCACGTCGGTGCGCCCGCGAGGCGCGCGGAGCATTGCCTCCTGCGCGTCCATGGCCTGCCCGTAGTCGTCGACGTATCGCGGCTCGACTGGGCGCGCCGGAGCTTCGCTGTACCCCATGAAGGACACGTCCGGCTCGCCATCGTTGAAGCGACCGAAGGTCCCCTTGTCCCAGTCCGGAGGCGCCTCGTCATCGTCCCAGCGCAGGCGGGCGGCTTCATCGAAGCCCATCTGCGAGTACATCTCGGGAAGGACGGTGTCGAAGGCGTCGAGCTTCTTGCCGCCGTTCTCGACGCCGTGGAGCAGGATGTTCTGAGCGACGCCCTTGTGCGTGCCGTCCGAGAATGCGGAGACGATGTCGCCATCCGGCTTCAGGGCGTAGCCGGCCGCGCCGTCCTCGGTGAGGAACAGGCGCATGCCCTTGTACTCGTCGGTGGGATAGACGTAGACGCTGGCGCCGAAGCGATTCGCGTCCTTCGCTGCGGTGATCGATTCGGCGAACACCCGCGCCCCGGCATCGTCCGGGGAGATCTCGATCAGGTCCGGCGACGCTCGGCCGATTCGCGCAACGCTCTCCTGATACGGCTCGGGGAGTCGAAACCGTGCAGCTGGAGTAGCTCCTCGACTTCGGAGTCCGTCGGCGTCTCCGATCTCGACTTCGTCGAAGACCCGCTCTCCGGTCGTTGGCCCTTGTGCTCGGAGCTCATCGTAGACCCTCGCCAGCGTCTCGTTTTCGAGCGTGCGGAACGCGCGCCCTTCGGACCCCAGAAGTGTAGCAGCACCCTTGCCGGCAGCCTCCGCCGCGTCAACGGTTGTGTCGACAGCGCGGAGCACGGAAGGAACGACTCCCGCTTCGGCCTCCTCCGGCGCCATGCCGGCGCCCAGAATGCCCGCGCCTACTGCGGCCCCACCCACGCCTGCGAGAAGGTCGCTGCTGTCGCGCTCGGCGGGGTCGAAGGCGGCGTTGACGGAGCGCGTGTTCGCGAATTCACCGTAATCGTCAGGGAACCGGACAAGTCCGTTCGGCGTGCGAACCGCACTGATTCCGCGAGGCTCCAGCACGTCCTCGTAGACTGCCTGAACCAAGTCTGGAGAGTCCCAGAGCCCCGCAGAATTAACGATGTCCGTTGGCGCAGCGTCTCGCGCCAAGCTCGCAGCCGTTGCTTGGTACTCTTCCTGCAGGCCGCGCCGGCGCAAGGACCGCACGATGTCGGCCTGTATGTCTTCCACGTCTACCGCGTCATCGGCACGCGACAGCCAGCCGTGTTCTCCGTACGAAGACAGGCGGTCAACCCCGTATTCGATGTCGGGGTTGCGCTCAAACATCGCCCACGTCGCCTCGCTGCCCGGCTGCAGCGGAGAGTCTGCGCCGCGCGTCACGCGCGTGTATTCAAACCCCATCTCCCGCGCACGCTCCATGCGCGCGGCGTCGGACATATCAAGAGCGGGCTGAGCCTGCTCGCCGGTGTCCGAGTTCACGTCGGGGCGCCCGCGAGACGCGCGGAGCGCGGAAGAAACGACTCCCGCTTCGGCCTCCTCCGGCGCGAGCATCCCGGCACCTACCGCTGCGCCCCCTACGCCTGCGAGCCTTGCCGGGTCGAAGATCGGCCGGACCTGCCGGTCGGGGCGCAGCAGCAGCTGCTCGGTGCCGTACGGTGCGTTGCGGGTGCCCTCGACCTCTCCGGGGCCCTCGGGGCTCCATGCGAGCGTGTCGACGCCCTCGTCGCGCAGCCGCTGCTGGTACTCCGGGTCACCCTCGGCCATCTCCATGTCGGTCTCGACATCGGTCCAGCGGGTGCGGCCAGTGCGGACGCCAGCGGGGGTGACCTGAGGGGCGCCCGCGTACCGCGGAACGCCCATGCCTCGGTTGAACAGCTCACCCTGCCGATCGAGCGCGTTCTCCATCTCGAAGTAGGCGGGGTCGATGCCGAGTTCCGCCGCGACCTCGCGCTTCGCCGCATCCTCGATCTGCCGGATCTCTTCGTAGCGGGCCGCGTTGTCGCGACTCTTGAGCTGCTCGTAGTGCCGCCTCAGCCGGTCGGCGATCTCCGGCTTCTCTCGGATCTGCTGGTCTCCGACGAGGCCGATGGTCCGCGCCAGCCACTCCTCAGGATTGTTGCCGTCGATGACCTCTTGCTGCAGCTGCTGCCAGCGCGGGTTCTGCGTGAGCCGATCGCGAACCGGACCGCGCCGCGACGACAGACGCTCCCGGGCGCTCGCAAGGAACTCCACTTCGTTGTCCGTCAGGGACAGGGAGCGGGCTTCCTCGCCGATGCTGTTCAGGAGCGCATCACGCTCGGCCACCGTGCGCTCGGGCAGTGGGGCCCGCTCCGGGTCGAACGAGATCGGGCTCCCCGTGGCTTCGCCGGCCGCGTAGTAGCTCGCGTAGTGCGGGCTGTTCGTGAAGAACAGGGAGCGCTGATTGCCGAGCTCGTCCAGCTGCTGAAGCTCATCGGCGAGCGACGTGGTCGAGCCGCGGTACAGCAGATCCTCGTCGGGCATCAGCAGTCGCCGCAATGGCGACGCTTCCGCATCTTCCGGCAGCATCGCGGCGGTCATGAGGCCTGCGAGCGCCACGCCCGGCATCGCGCCGCGCATCTCGCTCCACATCGGCGAGAACGTGCCTCCGTTCGAGATCGACAGCTCCGCGATCGCATCGAAGTACTCGTCCGGCGTCATGCGGCCCGCTTTCAGGTCCTTCGCCAGCTGCCCGGCCGCGGTCAGGAACTTCTTGTTCCGCTTCAGGTGGTCGGGGAACGCGCCGCGAATCGCTTCCCATGTGATGGACTGCATCTCGCGAGGGGAGACGCCCACGGCATCCGCCGCGACCCGGTAGGCGTCCGCGAGGATCGGGTAGGTGCCCGTCAGGCCGAGCGGCCCGGAGGAGCCGGAGCCATCACCACCGGATAGGTTCCGTTTCACGTCCGTCGCCTTGCCGCTCAGCGGCTGCAGGAAAGCCGCCGCGACTGCGTGCGTGTCGATGGTGACGCTGAAGGGGTCGTCGGGATCGAGGATGTTGTTGTAGAAGTTCCGGACCTTGTGCGCGCCCCCGAGCTGCCGGCTGACGTTTTCCGGACTGCTGTCCTGCAGGATCGAGAGCGCCTTGCGGATCTCGCCGATGGAGCCCCACGCGATCTTCTTCGGCTCGCCATTCCCGCCGCCTGCGCGGGCGAGGCCGATCACGTCGCCCTCGGGCGTCACCTCGGGATACTCGCGCGGGTTGTTCATCTCGTCGAACATGCGGACCGCGACGGCCTGCTGGTCGGCGGGCAGCTCGCGCATCGGCGTACCGATCGAAGCCTCCAGCTGCTCCGGGCTCACGCCGCCGATCTCAGTCGGACGCTTTCGGCCCTTCGGGACTGTCGCGTTCTGGATGGTGTCCCGCAGCTTCGCGACCATCTCGGGCGAGACCACGGTGTCCATGTGCAGGTCGTTGATCTCGACGAGGCGCCGTGCGAGATCCGCGTTCTGGAACCAGTCCTTCTGCGGCGACAGCGCGGCGAGCACGCCCGCCATCTCGTGCGGGGGCCTGTTGAAGCGCCGAGCCTGCTCGTTCGCGAATCGGTTCGCGCCCCTGTACCACTGCCGCGTGCGGCCGCGGACATTCTCCGGCACCGCGCTGTACAGGCGCACCAGTTGCTGGGCGACCTGATCGATCGTCTCCGCGATGCGCGCGTCCGGGTTGCGGTAGCGGTTCCGAGGCAGGCCCAGCGTGTCCGTAGCGAGCACGTTCGCGTTCTGCGCGAGGGCCTTCTCGCCGCCGGGCTGACGGAGTGCGTCGACGCCGACGATCAGGCGCTCGCCATCGCTGGGGGCCCCGCCGCGGTACTCGACCCCGTCCTGCTTCCCCCGCGGCACTCGGGTGCTGACGAGAAGTCGGTCCTCGTCCCATGGCACTTCCGCCGGCGCGAGCGGGTAGGTGTCGAAGGCCTGCGCCCCGGCCGCACGCCGCGCCTGCTGCGCCTGCGCCTGCTTCAGGCCGTCGAGCGCCCTCGTGAGTCGGCTCATCGGTCAGCCTCCGACACCGTAGGTCACGTGCATCCGATCGAGGCGCGCTTCGAGCGCGCGAGTCTTCTCAGCGGTGCGGGCCAGCTCCTCCCGGGCATCGCCGAAGCTGTTCTGCATCCGCGTCAGATCGCCCTCGATGACGCCTACCCGCGACAGAATCTGGTCATCTCGCTGCGCCGAAAGATCCTGCGTGTTCTGCGTCAGCAGGATCGAGAACGCCAGCGCGCCCCCGACCAGCGGGACGATCACCGAGACCGTCACGCCCAGCAGGCCGACGGCCAGCCCCCACATCGGGGCGTTCTGTCGCTGCGTGAGGTTTCCGATGGAGCGATCGTGAGAGGTGATCAGCGTCTCGGTCTTGCTGGTCCGCTCGTTGAGGGCGGTGATGCCGTCGAACACCTGATCGAACTTCAGATCAACGTGCGCTCGCAGTCCCGAAAGCTGCTCTTCGATCGATGCCATGCTGTCCGACTCCATCTCAGGGGCCACTGCCGGAACCGGCCGTCAGCGCGCGCGTCACCCCTTCGAGCGCCTCCGTGACGCCCGACTCTGCCGCGTCGTTCTCGATGTCGAGGCTTCGTGCCTCCTCCGCGGCCTTCGCCGTCTGCGCCTGCGTGAGCGCGCTCTCGAAGGCCTGCGCCTGCCGCTTCAGCATCAGCTCCATGCCCTTCAGCCGCTGATCCATCGCCTTCATCTGGGCGTCGCGCTGCGCCTGTGCAGCGTCCAGCTGGAACCGCATCTGGTCCATGCGTTCGAGGTGCTCCTGCTGCCGCTGGGCGAGCTGGAGCTGCTGCTGAGACAGTTGCGCGGAGGCCATGGCGACAGGGTCGGGCGGCGCCTGCGGGGGCTGTCGCCCCTCGGCCGGCGGGACGAAGCTGTCGACGTGCCCCACGTCCGCGTTCTCGATCATCTTCGCGAACGTGTGGCGGATATGACTCATGTCCACCATCCCGAGCCCGAGCATCTCCTTCTGCTCCTGCAGGATCGCGCCGAGCAGCTGGGTCATGCGCTCCTTGTTGTTGAACCCGAGGCCGACGTTGACGGTCATGCTCGCACGCTCGCGCCACGCCGACGGGTTCGTCTCGATGAACTCGCCGCGAAGCTGGATCACGAGATCTCGGTCGACGTGCGCGCGGGCGAGCGCGTGCGCTTTCAGGCAGAGCTGCTTCACACCGGTCTCGGCCATCAGGCGGACGATCAGCTCGATGCGCTCCGAGGCTTTCGTCATCGCCTCCGCGAAAGCCCCCTCGGTCGACTGCTGCAGCACCTTCGGGTCCAGCGCCATGCCCGGCGCCACGCCGGTGCGGATGACGGTGTCCTCGTCGAAGTACTTGATGACGGACAGCATCTCTTGCGTGATCGGCTGGTGCTGCTCGCGGAACACGGCGTTCTGGGGCGGCCCCTGCACCGGGATCATCGTCGCCTGCGCGTCCTGCATCAGCTCCGTGGTCTGCTCTGCGTAGGCGTTCTCGTCGATGTAGGTGCGGCCCGTGTTGATCCGGTAGGCGTTGTCGAGCACGAGGCGGGTGAGGGTGCTCTTGATGCGCTGCAGGTCCATCACGGCGTCGTTCATCGACAGGCCCGGGTGGCGGTGCGGCATCAGGATCGACGTGAGCGAGCAGAACGGCTGGAAGTCGACCACGTCATTCGCGAACAGCTCGTTCCCGATCTTCAGGCAGTAGCGGTGCTCAGCTAGGCCGTCGCCGTCGAAATCGACGCGAACGTAGCACTCCTCGACCCAGTACTGCCGCATGGAGTCGTCGTCGGTCGACTCGTTGGCGGGGTTCTCGTCGTCGGTGTACTGGCGCCCGACGCGCTCGTCGCTCCAGTCGTGATCCTCGGCGTTGCCGATTTCCGACAGCCTGTCAGGGTCGCATCCCATCTCGACGAGCGTCGTGAACGGGACTGGCCGCCGGTGCGCGACGAAACCGGCCTCGTCGAGATTCCAGCTGTTGCAGCCGTCGTCGACGAGAACCTCGTCGCCGGGCACCGACTGCCACTTGATCTCGACCTTCTCGCATCGCTTCTCGGCCGTGAGTTCGTAGACCTTCAGAGGCTGCACCACGCCGTCAACATCGACGACGGTCTCCTCCTCCTCCTCCTCGGTGATCTCCCAGCCGTCCTCCAGCAGGGCCGCCTTCTGGCCGGCGGTGATGCCCGAGAACCGCTTCGTCTCGATCCACTCCCGCTCCTCGGGCCAGATCTTCGCGTAGCCGTTCGGGTACATCAGGGCGTCCTTGGCCCACTGGTACATCTGCACCCAGCCGAAGTTCTGGCGGAGCAGGATATGGTTGACCACGTCGGTGTCTTGCTGCGCGGCCTCGATGTCCGCCCTGCCCTCAGGCTCGAACTCGACGAATCGCTCGCCGGCACCGAACACCCGCATGATGGACGGCAGGATCCACTCCACGGTCTCCATCGACTCGCGGGTCGTGACCTTGCTGTATCCGACGCGCTCGTCCCCGTACGGGCGGCCGAGGTAGTAATCGAGAGATCTCGCGCGGTTGTCGGACAGCTCGCCGTCTTCGTCGTTCATGGCGCTGTCGATCTTGTTCTGGAGGAAGACGAGGAGCTCGTCCTCGTCCATCGGCTCGGGGTCGAAGGCCATGCGGGCGGGTCTCCGGGGTGCCAGTGTCGCCGGATTCTACGCACCCGCGCCCGGCGTGTCAGACGATGTGCGCGTCCGTCTTCGAGCCGAGTTTCTCGCGGATCACGCGCTTGCGTCGGTCGGAGATCTCCGGAGCGGGGGCGTTCCAGTCGTAGCCCTCGGCGATCATTCGGAGCGCGTCCGCCCCGTTCGACGCCCAGTTGTGCAGCGGCTGCATGAGGTGCGTCCCGCGCAAGTCGTCGTACTTGAAGGCGTACTCGATCAGGCAGTCCATGCCGTCCTCGCACTGCTCCTCTGCGATCTGCAGGACAGACCAGAGCTGGCGGGTGCGGTTGATGCCGACGATGACCTCGGGCGTGCGCGGGACCCGCCGGACGTTCTTCATCCCGAGCTCGCGGAACTGCTGGATCAGGGAGCGGTTGCCCATGCCCATCTTGACGTGGCCGCCGTCGTGCGGGAGCAGGTGCTCTCCGTAGTTGTAGCCGCGGCCCTGCAGGACCTGCCAGTAGTGCTCGGGCTCCTGCATCCGGTTCTGGTAGTAGTCGACGAGGCGGATCATCGGGCCAACGTGCTGGAAGAACCAGATTGCGGTGTGGTCGTTGCGCCCGAGATCCCATGCGGTGTGCACCGGAGTCGTGGTCACCACCGGGATCCGCGGGAGGATGCGCCCCTCTTCGCGAGCCCTCTTGATCTGCACCGCGTAGATCGAGCCTTCAGCATAGCTCTGCAGCTCGCCCAGCCACTTGTGGAGGTACTTCTCGTAGTCCGTGGCCTTGTCGTCCTCCATCTCGGCGCGGAGCACGTCAGGGAACCACGGGTTGTCCTCGAACGTGACCTTCTGGATCCACGCCCGGCCGTCAGGCGGGGGGCGCTTCACGAAGCGTTGCCAGACGGCGTCGGTCTTGTACCGGGGGTTGAAGGTGAGCCAGATCTGCGAACCGGGCTTCCGCACCGTCGGCGTGAGAATGTCGAGCGACTTGTCGCTGACGGTCTCCGCTTCCTCGACCCATGCGATGTCGATCCCCTCCGTGGACTTCACGCCCTCGGGGTTGTGCTTCAGGCCTGCGTAGATGAACTCGGTGCCATTGCGGCCCCGGATCCCGCGATCGGTGATGCGGTAGAACCCGTTGCCGTACTCGTCGAGGCCGTGATGCCGAATCCGGTCCCTCAGCAGGGCGTGGACAGAGTCACGGATGGACTTCTGAACCTCGCGGCAGCAGAGAATCCTGCGCGGCCGCTCGGTGCCCTTGATCACGGTCAGGATGTCCGCGACCGTCCACGACTTCGCCGAGCCCCGACCGCCGAACATGACCTTGTACCGCTCGTCGCCGAGGAGGCCCTCGAAGGCCTCGGATATGTTCACCCGAGCCGCCATCAGCCGACCTTCGGGATCACCATGCGATCGCCCAGCCACAGACGTTCCACGTGGAACCATCTGGTCCCGACGCAGAAGATCAGTCGGCCGCGGATCCTGAGCAGGGTGTAGCGGCGGCGGGTCCAGTCCTTCCGACGCATGAACTGGAAGTCGATCAGCGGGCGAGAGCCCCACTCGTGGCCTCGATCACCCTCAGCGCGAGTCTCGACGCTTGCGGACTCGCCGAGAGCGCTCGACGCTTTCTCGGACCTCTCGGGCACGGACAGCGAGGGGGTCTCCATCGATCCTCTCCTCCAGAAGTTGATACCAGTGCGCGCGATGAAGCCCCGGGGCTGGCAACTCCACCCCGTGCTCGTCCGCGACTGCGGCCGCCGCTTGCTGGTTCGTGAGGCGCTGATCCATGGACTGCATGGCCGCCCAGACCCTCGGCGCCACCTCTGAGATCGGCCGGACCTTGAGGGGGTGCCGGCCGCCGAAGATGTCGTCGATCACGGCGCGGTGATGTGCTTCGTCGCCCACATGACCGCTTCCTCGACGCGGTCCTTCGCCAGCTGCAGCTCGCGGGAGTGGCCGCTGGAGATGCCGATGCGGTCGAGCAGATCCCAGAAATCGGCGCCGTACTCCTTCACGTTCGAGATTCGGTCCTGCTGCAGGTCGCTCAGCTGCTGCGGCGTGCGCCGCATGACGTTCTCGCGCGCGTTGCTCATTCGCCCTCTCCCTTGCTGGTCCTGACGATGTTCAAGGTGACCTCCATGTTGCCACCCTCGGCGCCGTCAGGCGCATCGCCGAAGCCCACGTCGACCTTGTTCCCCCACCGCTTCGGGCGCATGCGGGCCGCGACCCACTTCCGGGCGTCGACCCCGAGCCGGTCTCGCTGGACCCGCTCCGAGCAGTCCTCTCCGTCGCCGCTCAGCAGTCCGTCGGCGATCTCGACGATCTCGTCCGCCTGCAGCTCCGCTCGCAGCGCAGACGCGCGCGCGTACTGCTCTGAAAAGGGGTGCCCGGGATCCGCCAGCCAGCCGCACACGGTGCTCAGGTGGGGCGCGCCGGGCATCTCTCGGCAGATCCTGCGGAGCGACCATCCCTCGACCATGCGGCCGCATATCTTCATCGCGAGGGCGGCGGAGTACTTCGTGGGGCGGCCGATCTTGCGCTTCGGCGCTGGCTTCGCCTTCGGCTTAGGCGTCGTAGGCACGAGAGGACTCCCAGACCGCGAGATCCAGTGCGTAGTGCTCGCGCAGCTCCTGCTCCCGGTACGTCGGATCCTGCCCGACGAGAGGATCTGCCGATGCGTTCAGGTGCGGGAGATCCCCGAGTCCGAACCGGGGCCAGTGCGCTTGAATGTTCTCGAAGCGGTAGACGATGTCCGGCCTCCGCGGCAGGCGCGGCAGCTGAGGATCCCAGTGCGGGTCCTTGACGCCTCTGAGGACAGCGTCCACGAAGGTCTCGTAGGAAGCACCGCGAGGGATCTCCAGACCGGCAGCGTCCGCGCCGAAGCGAGCATGGGGGTGGAAGTAGCGCCACGCGGAGGTGAGCCGCGCCAGCGGGTGGCGCAGGAAGCACGTCAAGGGCCGCGACAGGCCGCGCTCCGTGAGCAGCACGTCAGGGGCGATCTCGGGCATCCGGTTCCGCTTCATCGCGTCACGGATGCTCTGCCAGCCGGCCTTCGGAAAGACCGCGAGGAAGAACTCCTGATCCACGTCGTAGACGACCAGCATCACATGCGCTCGAACAGGACGCCGACGTGCAGGTTCGGCGCGGTGGCGCCGGCGAAGGTCAGGCGCACGCCGACGTGGCACTGCAGAGGGAAGGGCAGCATCCACTGGCCCGAGCTTGAGATCACGAGCGCCGCCTGCGCCTCGTCCTTGTCGCGGGTCGGGGTGAACGTGCCCGGATCTCCGGCGCAGTCGTCCTCGACGGTGACCGTGCCGCCGCCGAAGCCGTTCCCGGTGCCGCCGTCCACCTTGATGATGCACTTCCCGTGTCCGCGCACGGTGATCGTCTGGTTGCTCGTGAGCGTGGCGCGGTACTGGCCGGTGGTGTCCATGGTCAGTCGTCCCTCGTGTCGAAGATGCCCCTCACCATGGAGCGCAGAATCGACCGCAGCATGGTTGCGACGATGCTCGACCGGACCGGATCGTCATCCACGACGGGCGAGCCCGGCGTGATCCCGGGGTAGAGCGTCGCGAGCATGACGCGGTCGGCGGTCGCGATAGTGCCATCGGGCGCCGGGATCTCTCCATCGGCGCCGAGGCCCATCATCGAGAATCGACGATCGCGAGTATCGACTGCCATGCGGTCATGATCTCCGGGTAGCGCTCGATGATGT
>JAZBPO010000490.1:0-6499 GCA_036351675.1 Pseudomonadales bacterium | reverse complement strand
GACGTCGTGGCGAGAGAGGTCGTCCGCCACGATCAGCACGACGTTCAGCCGCTCGACCGCCGCGCCGTCCACGGCGGCGAGCCAGGCCGCGCGCGCGGCCACGCGCTCGGGATCGCCGCGCAGGTCCCAGCGCGAAGCGGTCGGCAGCGGCCAGAGCAGCCAGGCCACCGCGGGCAGCAGCAGGGCGACGATGAACAGTGCGCGCCTCATGTCCCTCCTCGCGCCAGCGGCCTCGCGGGGGCCGCCGCCCGGCTATGATGCGTCAGGGAGCAAGAGAGAGGGGATCACCATGACGCAGCGTCCGCTTCGCGGTTTCGTCGCCGTCTGTGCACTGCTCACGCTCGGCGCGCTCGCGGCCGAGGAAGACGCACGCGCGCGCTTCGTCGGCTCGCTGTTCACGGGCGTGGAGCTCTACGAGGAGTTCGCGCGCCTGGAAGAGATCTTCCCGGCGCACCGCATCACGGCGAGCGACGACCCCTGGTCGCTCCCTGCGGGCGAGACGCTCGACCTGCCGGAGACCTATCGCTGGCAGGGCGAGGACCGCTCGACGGCGGCCCTGCTGGAGGAGACGCGCACCAGCGCCCTCCTCGTCCTCGAGGATGGGCGCCTGCGTCACGAGCACTACGCCTTCAGCGGCGGCCCGGAGGTCACCTGGCTGTCCATGTCCGTCGGCAAGAGCTTCGTTTCCGCGCTGATCGGCATCGCGCTCGACGAGGGACTCATCGACAGCGTGCACGACCCGATCACGCGCTACGTCCCGGAACTCGCCGGCTCCGCCTACGACGGCGTGGAGATCGAGGACGTACTGCAGATGTCCTCGGGCGCGCGCTGGAACGAGGACTATGGCGATCCGGATTCGGACATCGCGCGCTATGGCCGCGTCTGGGCTTCGGGTGCGTCCTTCGACGAATTCACGGCCACGCTCGTGCGCGAGCACGCACCCGGGACCTACAACTACTACAACTCCTCCGACACGCAGGCCCTCGGCATGCTCCTCGTGCGCGCGACCGGGCGCACCCTTGCCGAGTACGCGGAGGAGAAGCTCTGGCACCCGATCGGCATGGCCCACGACGCCTTCTGGGTGACGGACGATCACGGCATGGAGATGGCGGCCGGCGGCCTGCAGGTCACGGCCCGGGACTACGCCCGCTTCGGCCAGCTCTACCTGCAGAACGGTGCGCGGGACGGCGCGCAGATCGTGCCGGCGGACTGGGTCGAGGCGTCGCTGCGCGCGGACGAGCCGCACCTGCAGCCCGAGGCACACCCGGAGTATCCGGTCGGCTACGGCTACCAGTGGTGGCTGCCGGAGAGCACGCGCGGCGAGTACGCGGCCATCGGCGTCTACAACCAGTTCATCTGGATCGATCCGAGCCGGAAACTCGTGATCGTGAAGCTGTCGGCCAATCCGGCCTACGGCTCGACGGACGACGACAGCTCCTGGCGCGAACTGGAGAGCTTCGAGTTCTTCCGCGCCATCGCCGCCACCCTCGATCGACGCACTTGACGCTTCCCGACCGACTCGGAAGATACCCGCAGCCATCTGCCCGCGAGACGACGCCCATGAACGCCGAAGCCGCCCGTGACATCACTCGCGACGTCCCCCTCGAGGAGATCGACGTCAGCCGCCCGGAGCTGTTCCGCGACGACAGCTGGCGCCCATGGTTCGCGCGCCTGCGCGAGGAGGCCCCGGTCCATTTCCTGAAGGACTCGGTGAACGGCCCCTTCTGGTCCGTCACGAGCCACGCGCTGATCAAGGAGGTCGACACGACCCACGAGGTCTTCTCCTCGGAGAAGGGCGGCATCGCCATAGTCGATCCCTACGCCGCAGAGGAAGGACAGATCCAGGGCCAGAGCTTCATCACCCTCGACGAGCCGAAGCACGCACCGCAGCGCCAGGCGGTCGCGCCCACCGTCGCGCCACGGAACCTCGCGGAACTCGAGCCGCTGATCCGCGAACGCGCGGCCGACATCCTCGACCACCTGCCCGTGGGCGAGACCTTCAACTGGGTCCAGGAGGTCTCCATCGAACTCACGGCGCGCATGCTCGCGACGCTGTTCGGCTTCCCCTACGAGGACCGGCGCAAGCTCGTGCACTGGTCCGATCTCGCGACCAACGTGCCCGAGGTGACGGGCGACGACTCCATCGACATGAAGGCGCGCTACGAGGAACTCATGGGCGCAGCGGCGGCCTTCTACCAGCTCTGGGCCCAGCGCGCGCAGGAAGAGCCGAAGTTCGACCTCATCTCCATGCTCATCCACAACGAAGCCACGGCGAAGATGAACGAGGACCCGGAGATGTTCCTCGGCAACATCCTGCTGCTCATCGTCGGCGGCAACGACACGACGCGGAACTCGATCAGCGGCGGCGTCATCGCCCTCAATCAGTTCCCGGAGGAGTACGAGAAGCTGCGCGCGGATCACTCGCTGATCCCGAACATGGTCTCGGAGATGATCCGCTGGCAGACCCCGGTCATCCACATGCGCCGCACGGCCCTCGCCGACTACGAACTCGGCGGCCAACGGATCCGCGAAGGGGACAAGGTGGTCATGTGGTACCTCTCGGGGAACCGCGACGAGTCCGTGTTCCCGGACGCGGACCGCTTCGTCATCGACCGCCCCAACGCCCGCGCCCACGTGGCCTTCGGCTTCGGCATCCACCGCTGCATGGGCAACCGCCTCGCCGAGCTGCAGCTGCGCGTGCTCTGGGAGGAGATCATGAAGCGCTTCCGCCACGTGGAGCTCGTGGGCGAGGTGAAGCGCCTGCCGAACAACTTCATCCGGGGCATCGCGGACGTTCCGGTGCGCGTGCATCCCTGGTGATCCGCCCCGGACGCGCTCCGAGTCTTCGCAGGGCAGGCCCGAGCACATGAAGCGACCGAGGACCGTACAGGAGGACCTCGCCGACATCTCGCGCGAGAGCGCGGACGTCGCGCGGTACTACGACGACTGGGCCGAGGACTACGATGCGCAGATCACGGGCTGGGGCTACAGCGCCCCGGAGACCGCGGCGCGTCGGCTCCTCGGGCGCCTGCCGCCGCCTGCGACCCTCATCGACGTGGGCTGCGGCACGGGCCTGACCGGCGCAGCGCTGCGCGCCGCGGGCTACGAGATCGTCGACGGCGTCGACGTGTCCGACCGGTCCCTCGAGATCGCCGCCGCCACGGGCCACTACCGGCGCACGGAGCACGCCGACTTCCAGGCTCTGCCCACGACCATCGAGTCGAACGCCTACGACGGCCTGCTCTGCGTCGGGGTGCTCACCTACCTCCCGGAGACCGAGGCGGTGCTGCGCGAGTTCGCACGCATCGTGCGCCCCGGCGGCTGGATGGTGATCACCGAGCGCGAGGATCTGTTCGCGGAGCTCGACGTGCAGGCGGCGCTCGACGCCCTCGTCGCCGAGGGCGTGCTGGCGCAGGCGCACGTCTCCGAAGCGAGCCCCTACCTGCCGACGCATCGGCAGTTCGGCGACCAGCTCGGAATCCTCTACCTCACGCTCCAGGCGGGAAGCGCCGGCGCCATCTCGGTGCAGCCGGATGCCATGCAGCACGGCAGGGCCTGACGGCAGCGACGTCGACGCACCTGGCGTCTCGGACTTCGCGCCGTCGCATCGCTATCATCCTCGCCCGGCACGACCACCGGTCCGGGCCGCTGCAGGAGGAGATCCGCGCACCATGAGGGCGACCATGCGGTTCGACACCGTCTACCGGCGCGCTGCGAATCGTCTGGCCCTGACGCTCGGTCTCGGTCTGATGCTCTGCGCACCGCCGAGCACGCTGGCAGGCGACGCCGATCTCGCAGCCCCCCTCGACCGCAGCGCGATCGAAGCGCGCATCGCAGCGCTGGAGGTCTCGACGGAGCTCGAGGACCGCACTCGCACCGAGGCGCTCTCCGCCCTGCGCCAGGCGCTCGCCGCGGAGCAGGAGGCGGCGGAACAGCGCGCCGCCGAGCAGCGCTACGACGCGCTGCTGGAGGACGGGCGGCGCGAGATCGAGGCCGCGCTCGAGCGCGCGCGCGACGCCGAAGAGGCCGCCGCCGAACCCGTCGACATCGAAGATCGCGATCTGTCCGCGCTTCAGCGGCGCGTCGAACGGGCGAAGACGGAGCTGGCGACGCTGTCGGCGACCCTCACCGCGGTCCGGCGCAGTCTCGACGAAGGCGCGTTGCAGTCGACCGAGATCCGCGAAGCCATCCTCGCCGCCGAGACCACTCGCGACACCCTGAGCCGCGAACTCGATGCGGCAGCGGCGGGCCCGGCGAGCGACGCCACGACGCTGGACGCGACAAAGCTCGCCCTCCGCGCCCGCATCGACGCGAGCCGGGCGCGGATCGCACGGCTCCAGAAGCAGCTCCTCGCGCAGCCCATCCAGGAGGAACTGCTGGCGGCACGACGGCGTGCGCTCATCGCGGAGCAACAGAACGCGGAGTTCCAGCTCGCCGAGCTGGAAGACGCCCTCGAGCAGGCTCGCCGCGAGCGGGTGCTGCAGGCCATCGCGGAGGCCGGCATCGGGATCCCCGAGGCCGCAGCCGACCATCCGGCCGTGATCACGCTGCGCGACGCCAACCTGGAAACGGCCGAGCGCCTCACGGCCCTGAACGATCTCGCGGCGCAGATGCGCGCGGCGCGCGACGAGGCGACGGAGCGTGCCGAGGAAATCGAGAACGCCTTCGTGCAGGCGCAGCGCAGGCTCGAAGTGGCAGGCGGCAACGAAGTGATCGGCCGCATGCTGGTGGCGGAACGCAGCCGTCTTCCCTCCTCCGCCACCTACCGTGCCCGCGTCGGTCGGCGCGAGGACAGCGTGCGGGACGCAAGCCTGAGCGCCCTCGAGTTCGAGGAGGAGATCGACGACCTCCGCGACGCCGATGCCTACCGGGAGACGCTGCCCGGCATGGAGGGGACGACGGACGCGCTGGTGCTGCGGACCGTGACCGCGCTCATGGACGCGCGCTCGACGCTGCTCGAGAGCACGCTCGAGGCGAACGCCCGGTACCTGGACAGCCTCGCGGAGGTGTCCTTCGCCGAGGAGTCCCTGCTGCGCGCGGCGCAGGAATTCGAGGCGCTGCTCTCGCAGCGACTGCTGTGGACCCGGACGCGGGACGGCATCGGCCTCGATACGCTGTTCGACCTGCCCGGTGAAGCGCTGGCGTTCCTCGATCCCTACTGGTGGCAGCGCGCACTGCGCGGCGTGCTGCTCGCGCTGCTCAGCCCGAAGGGGCTGCTGGGTCTCGCCGTCGCAGGATGGCTCCAGTACCTGCGCCGGCGACTGGTGGCCGCCCTGCGCGCGACCGCGCAGGGCATCAACAAACCCTCGCAGGACACCTTCCTGCAGACGCTCCAGGCGCTCGGCCTCACGGTCATCGTCGCCCTGCCCATCCCGCTTCTGCTCGCGGTCGAAGGGCTCGCCGCGACGCGTCTCGCTTACGCGGACGAGGCGACGCTCGTGCTCGGCCGCGCCGTCATCAGCGTCGCGCCCATCTCCTTCGTGCTGCTGCTCGTCCGGGCCGCCTGCATGCGGGAAGGAGTGCTGGAGGCCCACCTGCGCCTCGACGGCGCCACGCTGCGCCGCATGCAGCGAGCGCTGCGCCCGCTCTGGGTCACCTTCGTCCTGCCCGGTCTGCTGCTCACGGTGTCGGCGGCGCGCCGCCCGGGGCTCGACGCGGGCGAAGTGGACCGGGCGTTGACGCTCGTGCTGCTGCTCGGGCTCGGCTGGTTCCTGCATCGGCTGCTCGAACCCGACGCCGGCATCCTGAACGGACTGCGCAAGCGGTCTTCCGTCGCGGCCGGTGCGACCGCCGGCAGCCGCTGGGCCTGGGTGCTGCTCGGCCCGCCTGTGGTCCTGCTGCTCGCCGCCGCCACACTGGGCGGCTACCTCTTCTCCGCCCAGGAGATCCTCGCCGGACTGATACAGACCCTGGGTCTGCTCGGACTGCTGGCCTTCCTGCGCGAGCTGATCGGTCGCTGGCTGCTGATCGCGCGACGCCGCATCCAGCTCGCGCAGATCATGCAGCGCCGCGAAGCGGCACAGAGGCAAGCGCGCGAGGAAGGCGAGGAGCTGCCCGACGCGCCGCCACCGGAGGTCGACGTCACGAGTCTCGATCGCGACACGCGCACGCTCGTGTCGACGTTGATCGTGCTCGCCGCCGCGGCGGGCGTGTTCCTGATCTGGTCGCAGCTGCTGCCGGCACTCACGATCCTCGAGGACGTAACGCTCTGGCGCACGTCGGCGGGCGCGGAGCCGGGCGAGGGGCTGCGGCCGGTCACGGCGGGGGACGGGCTCCTCGCCCTGCTCGTGGGATTCCTCGCCTACGTGGGCATGCGCACGGTGCCCTCGTTGCTCGAGATCGTCCTGCGCCAGCAGGCCGGTATCGCACCGGGCAGCCGCGCAGCCTTCGCGACCCTGAGCCGCTACGCCATCGTCGTACTCGGACTCTTCGCCGCCATGGACCTGCTGGGCGCGAGCTGGTCGCGCCTGCAGTGGCTCGTCGCCGCCCTCGGCGTCGG
>JAZBPO010000489.1:0-15150 GCA_036351675.1 Pseudomonadales bacterium | reverse complement strand
GGTTCGGGCGGTTCCGGTGGCGGAGGCGGCGTCGGCAGGATCAGCCGCGCGTAGCGCTCCGGTTCGGGCTCCTCGAGTTCCGGCGCCGCACGCTCGACCGTCGCCGTCTCGAGCAGGACGGCGCTGACGAACACGGCGACACAGACGAGCAGCGTCGTCCGGCGGAAGGCGCGATCCTGGGCGACGGTCTCGTCCCAGGGGAGCGTGAAGCCTCGCTGCAGGGTCATGGCTGCCATCTCCTCACCCCGCTGGCTGCCGGGACGCTGCCCCGGCGACCGCCACGGCACCGCGCTGGCGCACGGCGAGCGCGATGCGCTCGAACTCCGCCGCCGTGCAGGTGCTCATGATCCGCTTCAGCAGACTGTAGGGCAGTTCCCGGTCGCCCATGATGGTGATCTCGGGGCCGAGCTCCTCGCCGGCGGCGACACGCGCCGCGAAGGCGGACGCGAGCGCGGGAACGCCCGGCGCGTCTTCCGCCAGCACCTCGTCGAGGCGCGCCACCGTGACGCCGTCGAGACGCAGCTCGTCGGCGGAGACGATGATCAGGGCCGACTCCCGTGCCTTGAGCTCCGCGAGCGATTCCGGCAGTTCCAGATCGCGTGGCTCGGGCAGCACCTGGACCTCTTCCGTCGAACTGAACAGGAGAAAGAAGACCAGGATCGTGAAGATGTCCATCAGCGAGACCATGTTCAGGCTCGCCTTGCCCCGGCGCGCGTGGTGCCGTTCCATCCGCTTCGCACGTCGCGAAAGCAGCATCGCTCAGCCCTCCCGCGTCCGCGGCGGCGCATCACCCACGGCGATGTCCGGAAACAGTTCGGCGCGTTCGACCAGACCCGTGTCGGCGTCGACCACCTCGTGCAGACGTACCGCGTCCATCACCTGCACGAGCACGTCGTAGGCGATGTCCGGCTCGAGCAGGACCGTCGCGCGGGTCTGCTCCGGTTCGTCCGCCTTCACGCGGGCGAGCCATGCCGTCAGCGCCGCGTAGTCGTGGCCCGCGGTCTCGTCCCGGGGCAGCGTCGTGAACAGGCCGCCGTCCCGCGCACCGATCTCGATCTCGTCGGCACGGACCACCACTTCGAGCTGAAGCGTGGGCTCGGCCGGCGCTTCGCCGCCGGCCGCGGTGGGCACGTCGAGCTCGAGGATCGCGAGGCGCGAGAACACCGCCGTGATCAGCAGGAACGGCACCAGGATCACCATGAGGTTCAGGAACGCGGTGATGTCGAGTTCCTGCTGCTCCCGGCGCCGCTGCTCGGCGCGTCGGCGTTTCACGCCGCAGCTTCCTGCCGTGCGCTGCGTGCTGCTGCCGCGGCCGGCTGCTGCTGGCCCTGCGTCCGGCGCTTCTCGTCGACGGCGTTGAGGAACTTCACCGAGACCATCTCGAGGCTGTCGATGATCTCCGTGGTCTTCGTCTGCAGCAGCGCATGCACGAACAGCAGCGGAATGGCGACCATGAGACCGAAGGCCGTGGTGTTCATGGCCACGGAGATGCTCGCCGAGAGCAGGTCCGCCTTCTGCGCCGGATCGGCGCCGGCGACCGCGGTGAAGGCCTCGATGAGGCCGATGATCGTGCCGAGGAGTCCGAGCAGCGTGGCGAGGTTCGCGAAGGTCGCGAGGTAGTGCGTACGCTTCTCGAGATGGGGCGTGACTTCCATCATGCTCTCTTCCATGGCCCGCTCCACGTCGTCACGACGACCGGCGCTGCGGATGCGTGCGAGGCCGTAGCCGAGGATGCGCCCGATGGCGGAATCGGCCTTCTCCGCGAGATCTGCCGCCTCCTTGAAGCGACCGCTCTGCAGATGCGGCATGAGCTTGCGCCACAGACTCCTGTTCTTGAGGCTCGTCCGGGTCAGGTAGACCCAGCGCTCGAGCGCGATCGACAGGCCGAGCGCCAGCACGATCAGGATCGGATACATGAAGGGTCCGCCGTTCTGGAAGAAGCCGGCGGTGGCGTCGATGATGCTCATCTCGGGTCGGTCTCCTGTGTGCGGGCGCCGGCGATCGCCGCCGGCCCTGACCGCAGTTGCTCGAAGTAGTCCAGTTCTCGCCGATGGACCTCCCGGTCCAGCGGTGCCAGCACCTCGTTGACGAGGCTCCGCAGCGGGCGCCCCTGCAGCGCCGCGGCCTCGGCGCTCTGCCAGGGCAGGATGTGCAGCACCTGCGGCAGTTCGTCGCTGCCACGGATCGCGGTCGTGTCGAGCTCCAGCGAAGGCGAGTCGGCCGCCGTGGCGAAGGCCGGCAGGGCCA
Source organism: Pseudomonadales bacterium (assembly GCA_036351675.1). GTDB lineage: Bacteria > Pseudomonadota > Gammaproteobacteria > Pseudomonadales > Azotimanducaceae > JAZBPO01. The sequence continues at coordinate 12,903 of JAZBPO010000489.1, read as the reverse complement.
GCGTCGCCAGCAGCAGCTTGCGCGCGCGTCGCCCGCTCACGGCGCCGTCCCCGCGAGCGTCGGCGGCATGTCACCAGCGGCGAGGCGCGCTGCTTCCTGCGCCTCCGCCTCACGCTCGAGGCGTGCGATCCAGGCTTCGATACGGCGCTGCTCCGGCGTCTCGCCCGCCAGCTCCAGATAGCGCTCGTAGTGGTGGATGGCATCGCCCGGACGACCGAGGTAGAGCTCGTGGAGCACCGCCAGATCGAAGTGCGCGGGCGCGAAGTCCGGGTTCTCCGCCAGCGCCGCCTCGTAGGCCTCGCGGGCGCGCTCGAAGGCGCCGCGGACACGCTCGGCCAGGCCCAGCTCCGTGAGCACGGCCGCACAGTCCGCACAGACCAGACGCGCCGCCTCGAGATGCCTCACGGCGGCTTCCGCATCACCCCGCTGCAGCGCCAGGCGCGCGAGCTGGCGATGCGGCCCCGTCGAGGCCGGATAGGCTTCGGCCAACGCCTCGAAGATGCCCTCCGCCTCCGTCACGCGGCCGGCGTCCACGTCCGCCACGGCCGCTTCGTAGTCCGCGAGGGCCGAGCCCGGCCACGGCGTACCCGGCTCGACGCTGCCGGCACAGCCGGCGAGCAGCAGTGCAACGGCCAGCGCGGCGGCGACGCTATTGGTGGAAGGCGATGACAAGATCCGCTCCCTTCGCTTCCCGATGCCAGCGTGCCGGCGCCAGCGTCGCGAGCCGTTCGAAGCTCGCGACGATCCATGAGTCGTAAAGGCCCTCGGCGGTGCGTGCGGCATTCGCCTCGAACAGCTCCATCGCGCGCTCCTCGAAGGGCCAGACCTGCTCCTCGAGCAGGATCTCGTACTGTTCCAGCGCGTCGGCCGCGAGTTCCGTCGGCCGCTCCGAATCCAGCAGGTCCCGCGCGAGGCGGTAGTAGAGCTCGCCGGTCTCGTGCGTCGCGGCCGTGATCACCTCCGCCACCCCGTAGGAGGAGGCTTCTCCGTAGGCCTCGAGCGCCTCTTCCATGGCCGCACGCTTGCGGGCGAGGCTGTCCTCGAGCGGTACGGTCAGCGCCACGGCCGCGAAGGCGTCGCGCAGCGGCGTGGCGAGCTCGAGGCGGGCATGTGCCGCCAGCCAGCTCGCTCGCGCCGTAGCGCCATTATCGAGGCTCGCTTCCGTGGCGACGATCGCCCGCAGCCAGGCGGCCCTGCCCTCCGGATCAGCGGCGTCCGCGGCGAGTTCGGCGAGTCGCCACTGCGCCTCCAGCACCTCGTCGGGGTAGCGTTCGTCGCCAGCGACGCGTTCCAGCAGACGCGCTTCCTCGGCGCTCGCACCGGCCTCGCGCTGGAGGTCGACCGCCTCGAGGAGCGCAGCGCGACGCACCGATTCCTCGAGTTCGGGCAGATCGGCGAGGAGTTCGTGCGCGACCGCGGCTTCCGCGGTCCGGCCCGCCTCCCGCAGTGCCCGGGCACGCAGGCGCAGCGCGTCCGTGACGCGCTCGTTGTCCGCGTAGTCCACGGAGAAGCGCGCGAGGAGATCCGCAGCGTCGTCCCAGGCTCCGGCTTCGAAGGAGAGCGCACCGGCGTCGAACAGCGCGTTCGCCGCCTCGGCGCTCGCCGGCATCGAATCCGCCAACCGCACGAAGTGCCCGACCGCAGCCGCGACGTCGCCGGCGGCGCGGGCCGCTTCCCCCTGCCGATGGATCGCCGCCGCGATGCGCAGCTCCACCTCCGCCGCGAGCCCCGGGGGCAGATCGGCGGCGCGCAGACGGTAGTAGGCCACCTCGGCCTCGGCGAAGCGCTCGAGTTCGAAGAGACCGTTCGCGATGACCGTGCCGGCGATGCGCAGGGCATCCGGGTCCGCGCTGCCCGGCTCCGGACCGGCACCCTCCGGAGCCCGGGCGATGACGCGCTCCGCGACGGCGATGGCCTCCTCCTGACGACCCTCCGCGTAGAGCTTCTCGGCGACGTCGACGAGCACCGGTACCGCCTGCGGGTGCGCAGGGAAGGCCTCGGCGAAGCGCAGCGCATCCAGCTCGTTCACGGCGCCGAGCGCGGCGCGTTCGTCTTCGCTTGCAGCGAGGAGACCGGTCAGGTGGGCCCTGCCGGCGAGAACCGCCGCATAGCCCGCTTCCGCGGCCTGCTCGTGCGGACCGTGATCGTAGGCCGACGCGAGATAGGCCTCTCGCGCCGCATCGTGACGCTGCAGATCGGTCAGCAGGTCGCCGAGCAGGAAGGCGTAGCCGCCAGCCTCGGGATCCTCGGGGAACTGGGCGAGGAAGCGTTCGTACCAGTGCACGGCACGATCCGCAGCCGCGGGTGCGCCCTCGTCTTCCGCCTGTGCGAGCGTGTGCTCGTGGCCGGCGAGGTCCACCAGATGCGTGCGCAGCACCTCCGTCACCCCGGGCAGCGCGGTACGGTCCCGGTGCGCCCAGAACGGACCCTCGAGGTCGTAGCGACGCGCGTAGGCCGCCTTGGCCTCGAGCAGCGGCGCCGTGAATCCGGCGCGGTCATAGACCTCCACCACGGCCTGATCGAAGCTCGGCGCACGCCTGTTGAGGGGCCGGGCCCGGGCGAAGACCGAGTAGGCGAGCGCCGCGTCGCGCCAGCGCTCCTGCGCCTCGTAGAGACCGCCGAGGGCCGTGTGCAGAAGGTGCAACCAGGGAGCCTCGGCATGCGCAGCGCCCACGGCGGCGAGCGTCTCCGGTCCGTCCTGCTGCGCGAGGGCGAGCGCCGCGGCGCGCAGCGCGTCCTCGAAGAGCGCACGCTCACCGCCGCCGAGGGAATCGAGATCCGCATCCGGCGCCTCCGCCGCGACGGGGACGTCGGCGAGGTCCTCGGCAGCTTCCGCGAGCCCCGCCGCGACAGCGCCCTCCGGTGCGTCGGCAGCCTCCGCCCTGTCGGCCAGGTCCGGGAGATCTGCCACCGTCCCGGCCTCCGCATCGGCGCGATCGACCGCTTCCGCGACCGCCTCACCGAAGCGGTGATCGAACAGCGCGACGAAGGCCTCCAAGGCCGCTGCATGCTCGTAGCGGCGATAGCGGGTCCAGCCCAGTCGATACAGCGCCGGTTCGACGAAGCGCTCCGCGCCCGGGGCGTCGAGCACCGCGGCGTAGGCCTGCTCGGCACCGTCGTAGTCACCGTCGACGAAGCGGTGCTCACCACGCCGGAAATGCGCCTCGGCCGCATGCACGTGCGCCGGCGCGAGCGCGACGAGCGCGTCGAGTTCGGCCACGGCCTCATCGGTACGACCGAGCGTGTCCAGCGCCCGGGCGAGCTGGTAGTGCATGTCCGGGCGCTGCTCGGGGAGGGCGGAAGCGAGCAGGAACTCGAAGCGCGCCACGGCCGACTCGAGCTCGAGAAGGCCACCGTCGTCGCCGACGGCGATCCGCTCCAGGCCGCTCTCGAGTTCGAGGGTCGCGAGCCGCTGCGTCGCCTGCGTGCGCAGCGGGTCGGGCAGGCCCTCCTGCGCCAGCAGCGCGGCATAGCGCGCCTTCGCCTGGGCTCGGCTGGCACGCAGCGGCGCGGCGGTGACGAGCGCGTCCAGCGCCGAGTCGGAGAACTCGAGCGTCGCGATCGTCGCGGTGTCCGTGTCGTCGGCGACTGTGCCGAAGGGCAGTGCGCTGGCGAGGATCGCGAGGCAGAGCAGCGGCGCGCGGCGCATCACGGCACCTCCGCGACTGCGGCGACGGCCGAGCTCGCGGCGCGATCGTAGAGCGTGGCGAGCGCGAAGCTGGCCTGGACGCGATAGGCGAGGAGCCGGTCGCGCTCGTCCTCGAACCAGGCGTCGATGCGGGCGGCAAGGAGCGCTGCGCCCTGCGTACGCGCGAGCGCCGCGCGTCGGCGCAGATCCGCGACGCGTGCGGCATAGCCATCGAGGCGCGCGGCCGTCTCGTCGAGATCCTGCGGACGCGCCCCGCGTGCCGCATCGAGGCGCAGCAGACCGGGTTCGAGCTCCGCCAGCGCCTCGTCGAGTTCCTCGAGCACACGCGTCTGCTGCCAGAGCCGGTAGTCGAACTCTCGATCGAGCTGCCAGTAGAGATGGCCACGGAGCAACCGGTAGCGGTCCCGGGCCTCCTGCGGCGCGGCCTGGAGGGCACGCATCGCGCCGACGGCTTCCAGCGCCGCCCACTGGCTCGCCTCCTCCGGCGTCGCGAGGGCGACGGCGTCGCGCGAACTGCGGGCGGCCTCGAGGCGGGCCGCGAGCGCGTCGCGGCGCGCCCGCAGTGCGACCGGGTCCATCACTTCCCGCCGCGCGAGGATGCGCGGCGCGCGCTCCGCATCGACCCGGACCTGCAGGGCGACGAGGTCCTCGTAGGCTTCCAGGCGCTGCGCGGCGGCATCGAGTTCGGAAGCGAGCTGCGAGAGTTCGCGCCAGGCCTGCAGGTCGGTCTGGAAGGCCTGACTGGCGACCAGTCCGCGCAGCCGACCCGCCCCGTCGGCGAAGGGCAGCTGCGCGGCGGCGGTCACGAGACGCCCTTCCTCCATGCTCTCGTCGGCGAGCAGACCTTCCAGCCAGTCGTGTTCGACCACCGTCCGACGCGCCACGTCGAGTTCCGCGAGCGCTTCGTCGAGACCGGCGATGGCTTCCTCGTAGCCACGTGCCGCGGCGGCTTCCGCGCCCTGCTCGGCGAGGGCCCAGGGCACCGCGATACGCGCCTCCTGGACCGCGCTGCCCCAGCCGTCGACCTCCGCGAGACGCATCCAGGGCGCGAGCGCCCCCGGGAGATCACCGCTCTCCGCCCGTGCCCAGCCGAGGCCGAGCAGGGCAGCCTCGGTCTCGGGGCCGTCGAGACGGACGCGCGCGAGGGCGACCCGCGCCGGTTCCGGCTCGCCGCGCTGCAGCCAGGCGTAGCCCGCCGCGAGGTTCGCGCGATCGCGCAGCGCGAGCAGCCCCGGGTCGAGCGCGGGCATGGCACCGAGCTCGAGGAGCGCCTCGAGCCCCGCCGCCTGCGCATCGCTGCGCAGGAGTGCCACGGCGAGGTTGTAGCGTGCGTAGGGCTGCCAGTCCTGCGGCGCCTCGAGGTCGGCCAGGCGCGCAGCTGCGGCGTCGGCGCGGCCGAGGGCCAGCTCGTTCTGGGCGGCGAGGATGCGGCTCTCGGCCAGCATGCGCGGCGTCAGTGCAGGAGCCCGCGCCGCACCCTCCTCGGCCTCGTCGGCGCCCCCGATCGCGTCGAGGGCGGCGAGCGCCGCCGCGGCGTCGCCTCGGCGATGATGCAGACGCCCGAGCTCCAGACCGACGCGGTCGCGCAGCGCGGGGCGCGGCGCCTGTGCGAGGACCGTACGGAACCGCGCCTCGGCGCGATCGAGGAGGCCTTCGCCGAGCAGCAGACTGCCGGCGAGCGCAGACGCCTCGGTCGCGTGCGGTTCGAGGCGCCCTGCCCGTTCGTGGGCCAGCAGCCGGATCAGCGCACCCCGGTCGTCGCCGGCGTAGTGACGGAACAGGACATCGCCGTAGTGGAGATCCCGGATCTCGTCGACGGCGAACACGGACGGGCCCACCTCGGCCTCCGCTCTGGCCGCCCGCCCGTCCGGGGCCGGCACCCAGAGCGCTGCCAGGAGCAGGCTCGTCGTGCATGCACGTCGCATCATCGGCTTCGCCCTCAGTCCCAGCTTCGTACCAGGAATTCGGGCTGCTGCCGTGCCTCCCGATCGGAGATCTGCAGCTCGAGGAAGGCCGCGCCGATGCCCTTGTCGAAGGTCAGCGACGTCGCCCGCCGGTAGTCCCGCTCGGAGGGCCCCTGCCCCGTGAAGACGGCCACCAGCTCGTGCTCGCCCGAACGCAGGTTGCCGAGATAGAGCTGGTGGACGCCGCCACGCAGCAGCGCCTCGAGTTCACGCTCCGTGTACAGGTAGTTGGCGACTTCCTTGTCGTCCAGGCGCAGGGACACGGCATCGAGGGCGAAGAACTCCCCCACGTCCATGGACAGGAACACCGCTACCTGGGTGTTGGCCGGATAGAGCAGTTCCTCCTCGAGGAGGAACAGCTCGCGATTCAGCTCGAGCACTTCCTGGCGCAGCGAAGCGAGCTCGTCCGCGACCGGCGCCGTCGACGGGGCCGTCTCGACGACCGGGTCCGCTGCGACCGTCGCTGGCGCCTCGGCCGCTTCCGCCGCAGCCGTCATCTCTGCCACTTCGGCCACTTCGGCCACTTCGGCCTGCGCGAACCCGGCGAGCAGCACCAGGGGTACGACGACGAATTTCTCGATCCGCGGGTGGATCACCTTCATTCCTCCAGCAGGGCGCGCAGGGACGCCTCGACGAGCTCGCGCTCCGGCTTGCGCGCCTCGCGGCGCGTGGTGCGCAGATGGCCATGACGGTCGACGAGATGCGTCACGGGCAGGGGTGAGAGTCGGTAGAGGTCCGCCACCTCGCGCCCGGCGTCGAGCAGGACCGGCACGCCGAGCGAGGCCGCGAGCGCACGCGAGGCTTCCGGGCTGCGATCGATGCTCACGACGAGCAGCTCCGCGCCCTCGGCCGCGTGCGCCTCGGCGAGTCGGGCGAGGCTGCGCAGATGGCGATCGCAGCTGCCGCAGCGGGAGGACCAGAAGGCGAGCAGCACGACCCGGCCGCGACGTTCGGAGAGGCGCTCGTTGGCGCCCGCCGTGGACGGCAGGGCGAAGTCCGGCGCCGGAGCGCCGGGCTCGAGCGCCAGCGCCGCCGCAGGCAGCAGCAGCGCCAGGGCGAGCAGGCGAAGGCGCAGCCCCGTCGGCTTCATCGTGAAGCGAGGCCGGAGGAAAGGCGGACGACGTGGCCCGCCTCGATGAACACCGCGTCATAGGCCGGCAGGTCGTCGAGGAGCGCCATGCCCCGCTCCGGACCGAGCACGAAGAGCGTGGTCGAGAGTGCATCGGTGATCGTGCCGTCCGGCCCGATGACCGTGACGCTGCGGATGCCTTCCGTGGGACGGCCCGTAGCCGGGTCGAGGATGTGGTGATAGCGGACGCCGTCCTCGTCGAAGTAGCGCTCGTAGTCGCCGGAGGTCGAGATGGCCTCGTCGACGAGGGCGAGCCGCGTCACGACGCCAGCGGCGTCGTCGGGGTCGCGGATACCCACGAGCCAGGGCTGTCCGCGCCGATCGCCGAGCAGACGCGTGTCACCGCCGGCACTGACGAGCGCATGCTCGACGCCGGCGTCGCGGAGCAGGTCCACCACGCGTTCGCAGGCCCAGCCCTTGGCGATGCCGCCGACGTTGATGCGGACGCCGGGCACCGTGAAGGCGATGGTGCGCGCGTCGTGGTCGAGGACCACGTGCCGATGATCGATGGCGGGAAGCTTCTCGGCGATGGCCGCGTCGTCGGGCCGCACACGATCACGCAGCGCATAGAGATGGCCGACGCTCTCGTAGGTGATGTCGAAGGCGCCGTCCGACAGTCGTGAGACTTCCAGGGACTGCGCCACCACCTCGTAGAGGTCCTCGGAGATCACCATGGGCCCGAAGGCCGCATCGGCGTTCACGCGCGTGATCTCCGAGTCCGCGGAGTAGGTGCTCATGGCCGCCTCGATGCGGTCGAACTCGGCCATGGCCGCCTCGAGGAGGCGCGCGCCCTCCTCCGCATCCTCGTGCCAGAACTGGACCTCCACGCTCGTGCCCATCTTGCTGCGCGCGTCACCGATCCAGTCGGCCGCCACCTCAGTGGCGAGGCACAGCGTGGCGCAGAGCGCGGCGATCCTGCCCGTGCTGCGAAGTGTCGCCTGCATCATCTCCATCGCCTCCCGCGTGCTCAGAACCAGACCGTGATCATCGACTGCACGACGTCCGCCTCGAAGGAGAAGGGGTCCTCCTCGCCGGGCGCCCCGCCGGTGCGGACGTCCCGGAACTCCGAGTAGTCGAACATCACGCGCTCCCAGGACAGGTTCAGGACGCTGCGCGGTTTCGACCAGAACTCGAAGGCCGCACCGACCCGCAACGCCTGGCTGGCGAAATCGCTGATCTCCTTGTTCCGCGCACGGAAGTTCTGCGCGGCCCGGAACGGGAAGAGATCGGAGTAGAAGTCGGCGCCCGACTGCGTGTGGTAGCGGTAGCCGACGTCCAGGGTCACGCGCTCGAAGGCGCCGTGCGTGTAGCCGATCTCCGCCGTGTGCCCGACGATGTCCCAGTCGTCGCTGAAGTAGCGGTAGTCGGCCTGCAACGCGCCACGCCAGGGCAGATGCAGGCGCGAGCGGAGCGCCACCGCGTTGCTCGTCCGCGTGTCCGGATAGACCTCCGGCTCCCAACCGAAGCCGCCGCCGGCGTCCGGGTCCTCGAAGCGCACCTGCCGATAGGGATTGTTGAGGAAGCCCTCGTCGCTGATCGTCTCCCAGGCGAGCTCCGCGATGAGGCTGCGCGTGAGGACCTGCGTGACACCGAGTCGGAAGGAGCGCCGGTCGATGTCCTCGGCGAAGTCCGGGACGTCACTGCGGCGCACCTCGTCGATACCGTGCAGATAGCCCATGCTCACCGTGGTCATGCCCGCGAAGATCTCCTGACTGAGGGTGATCCCGAAGGTGTCGGCGGTGTAGTCCGTCTCCTCACTGTTCGTGTAGCTGAGACCGACGAGGGTGCTCTCGTGAAGCAGATCGACGCCGACGTTGTACTCCTCGCGCTGCTCCGAATACGGACTCGCCGTGGTGATCGCGTCGATGGAGGCGCCGGAAACGGAATCGACGTAGTAGCCGCCGGAGACGGAGACGTGCTCACCGATGCTGCGTCGGACCAGCACCGCCGGTCCCTCGATGGTCACCCCGTCGCCGTCGTAGTAGTGATAGGCGACGTCGAGCCGGTTCTCTGGCAGCACGGCCGCATCCGCCGCGCCCGCGCCGAGCATGCACAGGGCAGCGAGGGCCGAACGCCAGCGTCGCTGCTCAGTTGCAGCCACAGCCACCTCCCGATCCGCCCTCGGCGCCGCGCGCGGCCTCCCGGACGCCGAACACGTGACGCCGATAGGAGTTGGCGATCGGATCACGGTCGAAGGCCATGATCTCGTCGGCGAGACGGTCACGCTCGTAGGGCTGCACCCAGGGCTCGATGCCCGCGCAGCCACTCGCGAGCGCCGTGGACGCCAGCAGCAGAAGGGCGCGCATGCGCATCAGGTGCGTTCCCGCATGATGCTGCGCACGGCGTTCTGCATCGCTTCCTCGTCACCCGGGCGATAGCCGTGATGGATGTAGCGGACGTTCCCCTTGCGATCGATGAGCACGGACGTCGGCATGGCCGGCACCCCGTAGAGCTCGCTGACGCTCTCCTCGGGGTCGAAGAGGACCGGGAAGCTCACCGGCACCTCGTTCGCCAGGAACTGTTTCGCGAGCTCCGACTCCTGCTCGACGTTGACGCCGAGCAGCGTGAAACCGAGCGGCGAGTAGCGGCTGTGCAGCTGATCCAGCAGCGGCATCTCCTGGCGGCACGGCGGGCACCAGGTCGCCCAGAAGTTGAGCAGCACCACCTCGCCGCGGAGATCCGCGAGACTGACCGGGCTGCCGTCCTGGCTCGGAAGCGTGAAGTTCGGGGCCGGAGCGCCGACCTTCGGCTCGGCCTGCACCGCAGTGGCGGCGATCATCAGGACGAGGGCGAGGAAGCTGCGGATGGGACGCGTCATGTTCGATCTCCTGTTTCTCTTGCGGGCGGCGGCTCAGAAGAACCAGTTCGCGCCGAGGCTGAATTCGATGTTGTGGGTGTTCTTCTGCTCGCCGAGGAGCTCGCTCGTGAACAGCCGGTCGCGCACGGTGAAGTGCATCGACAGGAAGTCGAGGAGCATGATCCGGTAGCCCGTTCCGAAGCTCACCGTGAAGCGATCCTCGCCCGCGAACTCCGTGTTGCCGGCACCGGCCATGACGTAGAGGTTCGAATCGAAGGCGCGGCCTCGACCGAGGAACACCTCACCGGGCAGCAGGTTGTAGCCGAGCATGAGGTCGTAGAAGCGGAAGCGGCGCTCGTCGTCCGTGAGCAGTGACGCGGCGCCGGAGAGCGCCTCGAAACTGGTCTCGCCGGCTTCCGCCTCACCGTAGAAGGCTTCGGCGAAGAAGGACTCGCTGACGTGGTAGGCGAGGCGCGCACCGTAGACCGGGTTCGTGCCGAAGTCCTCGATGCTCACGAGGCCGCCGTAGACGCCGAGCTCGAAGTCCTCCGTGTCGATGCGCGCGCGCGAGATCTCGCGACGGTCGACGCGCGTGTCGACGATCGGCGGCTCTTCCGCATCGATGGCTCCTGGCTCGGAACCACCGCCGAACATGGCGCAACCGGGGAGCGTGATCGCGAACAGCGCGGCCGCGACGACCCTCAGAAGAAGAACGCGAAGCCGGCCTTCCATTCGTTGATCTCCTCGTTGGCGTTGCGGTCCGTGATGATCAGGTGACGTTCGTACTCGGCGCGGAGCATGAAACGCCGCGTCAGATGCATGCGCAGACCGGCGCCGACGCTGGCGACCTGGTCCGTGCGCTCGCGAACGTCCGCGAGGGAGGCGCGGGGCTGCGTGTTGAGTACGCCCGCGCCGAGGGACAGGAAGGGCGAGAGGCGCCACTCGGGAAAGGGCTGGTGCACGAGCGCGGCACCGGCGAGCCAACCGTCGGAGAAGCGCCCGGTGACGTCCGTTCCGTAGAGCTCGGCCGAGAAGTTGGTCGTGAAGCGATAGCCGACCCGCAGGCCGATGGCGTCGCCGCCGCCGAAGTCGCCGAGCGAGGCCGCCACCTCGAAGCGGCGCGCGAGGTACTCGCGCGTCCCGGGCGGCTCGACGGGCAGCGCCGACCCGTCGGCGCCGGACGCGCCGGCCATGTCGGCGAGGCTGACCCAGCCGGTGACGTCACCCCGCTCCGAACGGATCCGGAACCAGTCGGTGCGGCGCGCGACGATCTCGAAGCGCTGGCCCCGATCGAAGACGTGGAACACGGGGAAGCCACGCCCGGGCCCGGTGTGCAGTTCCAGAAACGCCGCATCGACCACTGCCGGCAGCGGCGGCGCCGCCGCCGCGGGCACGGCGGAGAGCAACAGGGCCAGCAGCAGGCAGGCGACGCGCACGTTCAGTCCTCCGGCGCCACGAACGGGTCGTTGTAGTACTGGGCGCCGATGTCCATCCACTCGGTGAGCAGACGCAGTTCGGCCGCCGACAGACGCCCGGCGTGGCTGCCCCCGGGCGCGAACAGGCCGAGGAAACGTCCAGCCGACGCAGCGCGTCCAGCGTTCATCGGCGCGGGCAGATTAACGGGCTCCAGGATCGGATCACCGGTATCCGGATCGATGCCGGTCTCCACGAGCAGCGGCTGCAGGATGCCGTCCGCGACCTCGCGCGCCTGGCGCGTGAAGAACAGTTCCCGGTACGCATTGAACTGGTCCGGTTCGGCCGCGGAGGGACCGTCGACGAGCAGCAGGTCACCGTCCGGCACCCGCAGCATGCCGGCGGCGTCCTCCGGCGAGTGACAGCTCGTGCAGGTGTCGTCCGCGAGCACCGTGACCCCGTCGGCGGGATCGAGGGTCAGCCTCGGCAGCGACCAGAGCGGATGGATGTGCTCCTCGTAGTGGATGACGCTGCGGCACAGCGCGTTCCACTCGTCCAAGCACTCCGCCGGCACCGGTGTCGGCGTCTCGAGGTCCGCGTAGCGCCAGGCGAAGGCCGCGTCGGGGGCGCGGCCGGCCGCGTCCGGGTCGGTCCAGGGATCGTCGAACAGCACGTCCATGCTCGGCACCGTGGCCGCGCAGTCCGTGGCGCAGCTGACGCGCGTGCGGATCTCGGCCATGGTCTCGCCGGCATCGGCGAAGAACTCGCTCGAGGTGTTGGGATAGGGGCTGCCGGTCACCGGTGCGCCGGGATGCGCGCTCTCGAAGGCGCCGAAGCGGCCGTGCGAGAGCCCCGAGGCGGCGTCGTGGCAGCCGTTGCAGGCGAGCGTCTCGCCGGGCCGCAGCTGCAGCCAGATGCCGTGCCGCGGGCCGATGCGACGGCCCTGAGCGTCGAGCACGGCGATCGTCAGCGGTACGTCGGCCGGCACCTGGGTGATGACGGAGCCGTCGGGTTCTATCGGCGCGTAGCCGAGGATCTCGCGCATGCCCGCGCGACGGCCACCGCGGCCGAAGGCCGAGGCGTCGATGTCCCGGACGTCCTCGTCGGGGATCGACACGGCCTTGCTGATCCGCAGGAACCGCGCCGGGCGCTGCGCGGCCGTGCGCTGGGCCGGATCGGCGAGCGTGGCGATGCCGTCCGGTGTCGTGTCCACGCCGTCGACGTCGTAGACGCTGCGGATCGCGAGCAGGCCCGTACCCGCGTCCACGAAGCGCGGGTCCGCGTCCATGCGCGACTCGCCGTCGAGGCGCACGAGGGGCTCGGTCCGGGTCTCCGCAGCCACCACCTCGCTGTACATGACGCCCTCGGTCGGGGGCACGATGGGGATCTGCGTCTCGTCCGCGGGATCGTAGAGAAACAGCCCGAACAGCGGCGGCGCCGTCTCGAAGGTCTCGTCCGCGAGCCGCTCCTCCGTGCAGGGCACGAGGCGTCCCGCCGGATCGAGGAGACGGCAGAGGCTCCAGGTGACGAACAGGCGGCCCGAGCCGTCGGCGAGGGGCCAGCCGTCCCGATAGCGCCCGCCCGGGGAGCGCTCCGTGTCCGTGCGCACGTCGTTGATCGTGACCGGAACCTGCGCGACCGCCGCGCCGGGCGCGCCGGCCAGGGGCTGGTCGATCTCCACCCAGCCGTCGACGTCCACCCGGACGAGATCACCGCCACCATCCTCGGTGACCGCCGGGCGCAGCAGCACGACGATGCCGTCGTCGGACACGCGCGGGCGCAGGAACTGCACCTCCGTCCCGTTCGTGCCCGTGTCGTGACTCTCCGCTCCGTAGAGCAGCTCGAGGCCCGAACCGTCCGGGTTCATGCGATAGAGATGCATGCCGTCCGCACCGGCCGAACGATCGCGTCGCGCGAAGACCACCTTGCCGTCGGGCGTGACCACCGGGTC
>JAZBPO010000488.1:0-21742 GCA_036351675.1 Pseudomonadales bacterium | reverse complement strand
CCTCCTCGAGGCGCGCGAGCCGGTAGCCACCGCCCGGGCCGCGGACGCTGGCCACGAGACCGGCCCGCCGCAGGCGCGAGAAGAGCTGCTCGAGATAGGCGAGCGAGATGTCCTGGCGCTCCGCGATGTCAGCCAGCGCGACGGGCGCGCCCCGGTCGTGGAGCGCCAGGTCGAGCATGGCGGTGACCGCGTAGCGCCCCCGGGTGGTCAGACGCATGACGAGGATCGATGGAGTCGAAGAACCACGATCTTCCGATTCCCGACCGGTGCGGTCAACTTCACGCGCCGGCGCCGTCTTCTCCGTCCGCGCTGCTCCGCGCGGGGACGAGTCGCTCGATCCGCGTGCACAGGCCACGCAGGATGTTGACCTCCACCTGGTCGAGGCGCGTCCGGAAGAACAGGCGACGCAGGCGCAGCATCACCTGCCCGGCATCGCGGCCGTCCGTGAAGCCGGTCCGGTCGAGCGCGTCCGAGAGGTGCTCGATCATGCCCTCCACGGCGGCAGACTCGGCCCAGGGTCGGTCCCAGGGCGGTTCCGGAAGCCGCCCGCCGTGCTCGAGCCAGGCGCTGCGCAGCTCCCAGGCCACGAGCTGCATGGCCATGGAGATGTTGAGAGAGGGGTAGCCCGGGTCCGTCGGCACGAACAGGTGGAGCTGACAGCGCGCGAGTTCCTCGTTCGTCAGGCCGCTGGCCTCGCGCCCGAAGAGGATGGCCACGGGGCCGTGCGCGAGCTCCGGGAGCACACGCTCACCGATCTCGCGCGGCCCGATCATGGGCCAGGGCACGCGCCGATTGCGCGCCGAGGTGCCGATCACCAGCTGACAGTCGTCGATCGCCTCGGCGAGCGTGCCGACCACCTCGGCGCCATCGACCAGGTCCACGGCCGAGGCGGCGCGGAAGCGGGCCTCGTCGTCGGGGAAACGCAGCGGATCGACGAGCACGAGACGCGAGAAGCCCATGTTCTTCATGGCACGGGCCGCGGCGCCGATGTTGCCGGGATGCGTGGGCTGTACCATCACGAACCGCACCCGATCCGCGACGACGGGATCGGTCGGGGGCGGATCGAACTCGTCACGCGTCGCCATGAATCCTCCGTTCCTCTGCTACCATCCGCGCCCTTCCGCGTGCTGCCCGGCGGCGCGCTCATTCCGCCGGGAGCCTCTCATGCAGCCCATGGCCAACATGGCCCTGCGCGCCGCCCGCAGCGCGGGCAGGATCATCACCCGCGCCGTCGACCGCCTGGACGTCATCACGGTCGAGGAGAAGCAGAAGAACGACCTCGTGTCGGAAGTGGATCGCGCCGCCGAGGCCGCGATCGTAGAGATCCTGCACAAGGCCTTCCCCGGCCACTCGATCATCGGCGAGGAATCGGGGCAGACCGTGAAGGGAGACGAGGACTACACCTGGATCATCGATCCCCTCGACGGCACGACCAATTTCCTGCACGGCATCCCGCACTTCGCCGTGTCCATCGGCTGTGTACATCGCGGCCGCCTCGAGCACGCGGTCGTCCTAGATCCGCTCCGCGACGAGAGCTTCGTCGCCTCCCGCGGCCACGGCGCCCAGCTCAACGAGCGCCGCATCCGAGTCACCCGACGCGACCGCCTCGACTCGGCGGTGGTCGGCACGGGCATCCCCTACCGCGGCACCGCCACGCACCTCGATGCCTACATGAAGCAGCTCCACGCCGTGACGCGCCAGGCGCGCGGCATACGCCGCGCCGGCTCGGCGGCGCTCGACCTCGCCTACGTCGCCGCCGGCCGTCTCGACGCCTTCTGGGAGATCGGCCTGGAGCCCTGGGACATGGCGGCGGGGGCCCTGCTCGTGACCGAAGCCGGGGGCCTCGTCTCGGACTTCGAGGGCGGCAGCGCCTTCCTGGAGACCGGCAACATCGTCTGCGGCAATCCGAAGTGCTTCAAGGCGCTGCTGCAGAGCATCGCGCCGCACGTCACCCGGGACATGAAGAAGCGGCGCACGGAAAGGGCCGACTAGATCAGCGACTCCTGATCGGCCCCTTCCTTCTCCGGAAGGATCAGGTCCTGACGGTCGATCTTCAGCGCCACGAGCATGTTCGCGGCGACGTAGATCGACGAATAGGTCCCGACCACGACGCCGACCACCAGCGCCTCGGCGAACCCCTCGATGAGTTCACCGCCGAACAGCAGCAGCGCGATCAGTACCAGCAGGGTGGTGAGCGAGGTGACGAGCGTCCGGCCGAAGGTCTGGTTCAGGGACGCGTTGATCACCTCGAGCGAGTCGCCCTTGCGCATGCGGCGGAAGTTCTCGCGAATGCGGTCCGAGACGACGATCGTGTCATTGAGCGAATAGCCGATGACGGCGAGCACGGCGGCGAGCGACGGCAGGTCGAAGGACCACTGCAGGAGCGCGAAGGCGCCGAGCACCACGATCACGTCGTGCACCAGGGCCACGACCGCGCCGATCGCGAACTTCCCCGTGAAGCGGAACATGATGTAGACCATGACCAGGGCGAGCGCCGTGAGCATGGCGAGTCCGCCCTGCTCCCGCAGCTCCTCGCCCACGGCGGGACCGACGAACTCGCTGCGGCGCAGCGCCACGCTGTCCGCTCCCGTGGAAAGCGTCTCGCGGATACGATCGCCGACGGCATCGTCCTCGCCCACGACGTCGGGCGGCACGCGGACGAGCACGTCGCGCGGCGTACCGAAGTTCTGCACCACGAGGTCGACCCAGCCGGCCGCCTCCAGATCGCTGCGCACGGTCTGCGGATCGACGGCCTCGGCGAACTCCAGCTCCACCAGCGTCCCGCCGGTGAAGTCGAGACCGAAGTTCAGGCCACGCAGGAACAGGGCGGCGAAGGACGCCAGGATCAGCGCGACCGAGAGCACGACGGCGGCCTTGCGCAGCCCCATGAAGTCGAGGTCGAGGCGCGATTCCCAGAAGGTCTGCCGCTCTCCGCCGCGGCGTGCGCTGCCGCGCCGGCCGCTCGTGCTGGACGTCTCGCTCATGACCGCCCCCTCAGATCGCGAGCCGCGTCACGTTGCGGCCCCCGTAGATCAGGTTGACCAGGGCCCGCGTCCCCACGATCGCCGTGAACATGGACGTGACGATGCCGATCGCGAGCGTCACGGCGAAGCCCTTCACAGGGCCCGAGCCGATCGCGTAGAGGATGATCGCCACCAGGAAGGTCGTGATGTTGGCGTCGAGGATGGTCACGAAGGCGCGGTCGAAGCCTGCGGAGATGGCCTGCTGCGGTGGCCGATTGCCGAGTTCCTCGCGGATCCGCGCGAAGATGAGCACGTTCGCGTCCACCGCCATGCCGACCGTGAGCACGATGCCGGCGATGCCGGGCAGCGTGAGCGTGGCGCCGAGCAGGGACATGACCGCGACGATGAGCAGGAGGTTCGCCGCCAGCGCGATGTTCGCTGCCAGACCGAAGAGGCGGTAGTAGACGAGCATGAACACCATGACGAGGGCGAAGCCGACGGCGACGGACAGGAAACCGGCGCGGATGTTGTCCTCGCCCAGGGAGGCGCCGACCGTGCGCTCCTCGACGATGTACATGGGCGCCGCGAGGGCACCCGCCCGGAGCAGCAGCGAGAGCTCGGCGGCCTCGCCCTGGGACAGCCCCGTGATGCGGAAGCGATTGCCGAGCGGCGACTGGATCGTCGCCAGGGAGATCACACGTTCGACCTCGTAGGGCGTCACCACCTCCGTTTCCACACCGTCGCGGCGAACGAGCTGACGGTTGGTCTTCGTCTCCTTGAAGATCACGGCCATGCGACGGCCCACGCTCGGCGTGGTCGCCCGCGTCATGCGCGAGCCACCCTCACCGTCGAGCGTGATGTTCACCTGCGGCAGGGACGTCTCCGGATCGAAGCCGACGTTCGCGTCGGAGACGTTGTCGCCGGTGAGGATGATGTCCTGTTCGAGGTCGACGCTGCGCCCCGAGTAGTCGAAGGCCTCGGTCTCGCTGCGCAGTGCGTCGGGACGCGCCTCGAGCCTGAACTCGAGGTTGGCGACCTTGCCGATCGTGCCCTTCGCGGCGCCGGGGTCCTGGAGACCCGGCAGGTCGAGGACGATGCGGTCACGGCCGAGACGCTGCACGAGCGGTTCCGAGACGCCGAGTTCGTTGACCCGGTTGCGCAGGCTCTGCAGGTTCTGCGAGATCGCGTAGTCCTCGCGGGCGCGCACGGCCTGCTCGGAGAGCGTGAAGCGCAGGCCGGGCGCCTCGTCGTCGAGGCTGCTCATCTCGAACTCGCCGAGACGGTCGAACATGAGCGCCCGGGCCGCGTCGCGGGTCTCCGGATCGGCGAAGCGCACGCTCACGGTGCGCTCGGAGGGATCGGTCTCGAGTGGTCGGCGATAGCGGATCCGCTCCTCCCTGAACGCCACTCGCAGCTCGCCGGCGAAGGCTTCGAGGCGATCGGCGACCGCCTTCTCCATGTCGACCTCGAGGAGGAAGTGCACTCCACCGGACAGATCGAGTCCGTAGTTCATGCGCTGCGCGCCGATCTCGTCGAGCCAGGCCGGCGTCGTCGACGCGAGATCCAGGACCACCAGGAAGTCGTCCGTGAGGCCGGCTTCGAGCAGGGCCCGGTCGATGCGATCCCGGCCGCGGATCTGGGCCTCGTTCGACGGGAAGCGGATGATCGCGCGATCGCCCTCGATCACCGTCCCGAAGTACTCGACGGACGCTGCCCCGAGCGCATCCTCGGCGAGGGCGAGCGTGTCCGGGTCCGCGGCGATCCCTTCGCTGCGCGGCGAGATCTGCACCGCGTAGTCGGGTGGATAGAGGTTCGGGAGAGCGTAGAGCGCGCCGAGCGCCACCACCAGCAGGACGAAGAGGTACTTCCAGAAGGGATAGGCGTTCAGCGGCGCGACGTCGCGGCGGTTCGGCGCACCGAGACTGATCATGCCGGGCCCCTCCGGCTCCGGCCGGCTGCGCTTCCTGCCACCGCGCGCCATCAGGCGGCGCCGGATTCGAGCTTCTTGAGCGTGCCTTTCGGCAGCGTCGCGACGATGGCGTGCTTCTGGAAACGGAGCTCGACCTTGTCGGAGACGCGGCAGACCACGAAGTCGTCCTCGACCTTCGTCACGGAGCCGACGATACCGCCACCGGTGACCACCTCGTCGCCCTTCGACAGGCCACCGACGAGTTCACGGTGCTCCTTCTGCCGCTTCTGCTGGGGGCGGATGAGGAAGAAGTAGAAGACCACGAAGATGAGCACGAGGGGCAGCAGCTCGAGCCAGCCCGCGGACTGCTGTGCGCCGGCGTCCGCGGCCCATGCCTCGGCGACGAAGAAGCTCATGGATCACTCCCGGGAATCACGCGCGGAAGCCGCTGGTTCGATCGACCAGCCGTCATGTAGCTCCGCGCGAAGGGGCGCGAATGTACCGGACGCTATGGCCTCACGCAATCGAGCCATGAGCGTCGTGTAGTAGCGCAGGTTGTGCACCGTCGAGAGATGACCACCGAGCATCTCGTTGCAGCGGTGCAGGTGGTGCAGATAGGCCCGGGAGAAGTTCCGGCAGGTGTAGCAGTCGCAGGCCGGATCGAGGGGGCGCTCGTCGTGGCGGTGTGTGGCGTTGCGGATGCGCACCACGCCCTCGGAGGTGAACAGATGGCCGTTGCGCGCATTCCGGGTCGGCATGACGCAGTCGAACATGTCGATGCCACGAGCCACGCCCTCGACGAGATCGGCGGGCGTACCGACGCCCATGAGATAGCGCGGCGCGTCTTCGGGCAACGCCGGGCCGAGCCCGTCGAGGACGGCCATCATCTCGTCCTTCGGCTCACCGACGGAAAGGCCGCCGATCGCGTAGCCGTCGAAGCCGATGTCCACGAGCCCCGCGAGGGAATCGCGGCGGAGATCGTCGTACATGCCGCCCTGGACGATGCCGAAGAGCGCCGACGGCGACTCGCCGTGGGCGGCCTTCGAGCGGGCCGCCCAGCGCCGCGAGAGTTCCATGGAGCTGCGCGCCTCCTCGCGGGTCGCCGGATAGGGCGTGCACTCGTCGAAGATCATGACGATGTCGGAGCCGAGCAGACGCTGCACCTCCATGGACCGCTCGGGCGACAGGAACACCTTGGAACCGTCGATGGGCGACGCGAACTCGACGCCCTCCTCGCGCACCTTGCGCAGCGCGCCCAGGCTCCAGACCTGGAAACCGCCCGAGTCCGTGAGGATGGGGCGCTCCCAGCCCATGAACGCGTGCAGGCCGCCGAGTGCGGCCACGGCCTCGGCGCCGGGACGCAGCATGAGATGAAAGGTGTTGCCGAGCACGATCTGCGCCTCGATCTCCCGCAGATCGCGCGGCGTCATGCCCTTCACGGTGCCGTAGGTGCCCACGGGCATGAACACGGGCGTCTCGATCGTGCCGCGCTCGAAGTGCAGGCGCGTGCGCCGGGCGGCCTCGTCGCGGGCGAGGAGCTCGAACCTCACGCCGGACGCCTCGCGTCCTCGTCGAGGGCCGTGGCCATGGGCCGGATCAGCATCGCGTCCCCGTAGGAGAAGAAGCGATAGCGCTCTGCGACGGCCGTCTCGTAGGCCGCGAGGACCTGTTCGCGTCCGGCCAGCGCGCTGACCAGCATGAGCAGCGTCGATTCCGGCAGGTGGAAATTCGTGATCAGCCCGTCGATCACGCGGAAACGGTAAGGGGGCAATATGAAGATGTCCGTCTCGCCGCCCCCTGCCACCGGTGCGCCGGCCTCGAGGGCACGATCGCGCGCCGCGGCCTCGAGCGTGCGCACGACCGTCGTGCCGACGGCGATCACTCGGCCACCGCGGGCACGGCAGGCAGCGATGGCCGCGGCCGTCTCCGGCGGCACCGTATAGCGTTCGCTGTGCATGCGATGCGCGGCGAGGTCGTCGACGCGGACCGGCTGGAAGGTGCCCGCGCCGACATGGAGCGTGACGAAGGCACGCTCGATACCGTGCTGGGCGCAGGCCTCGAGCAGCGCGGCGTCGAAGTGCAGACCCGCCGTGGGCGCCGCGACGGAACCCCCCTCGCGCGCATAGACGGTCTGGTAGCGCTCTGCGTCCTCGGCCGTGTCGGCGCGCTCGATGTAGGGCGGCAGAGGCACGTGACCGAAGCGGTCGAGCAGGGCCGTCACGGTCTCGCCGGCCGGGAACCGCAGGCGGAACAGATCGTCCTCGCGCGCGATCATCTCGGCCTCGAAGCCCTCACCGTGGTCGGTGCCGAGGATCAGCCGCGTCTCCGGCTTCGGACTCTTGCTCGCGCGCACCTGCGCCAGCACCAGACGGTCGGACTCGATCCGCTCGACGAGGACCTCGACGCGGCCACCGCTGTCCTTGCGTCCGTGCAGGCGCGCCGGGATCACGCGCGTGTCGTTGAAGACCAGCAGGTCACCGGCTTCGAGGAGCGTGGGCAATGCGGCGAAACGATGATGCTCGATCGCGCCGTCCGTCCCATCGAGCACGAGCAGGCGGGAACTGCTCCGCTCCGGGAGCGGCGCCTGAGCGATGAGCTCCTCGGGCAGTTCGAAGTGGAAGTCCTGACGACGCATGGGGATCGCTGCGGGGCGGCGGCACGGGGCGGCGGAGTATACGGACACGCCCCGTCCGGAGCAGCCGGGCGCTGCGTCAGGAACCCTCCGCGATCTCGATGCGCCCGCCACCACCCACGGGATAGAGATCCCCGGGGATGGTCCCGCGCAGCGTGTTGCGGACGTAGGCGTCGAGTGCCTGATCGAGGGTCGCCCCGATGTTGGTGAGCGTCGTCTCCCCGATCGGGAAGGCGTCGCGGACGCGTTCACTGACGGCGAGCGAAAGGACCGGGGCCCCCTCGACGACTGCGCCGTCCTGGACGATGAGGGTGTCGCCGATACGGACGAGCACGATGCGTTCGCCCGCCACGAGGACGCTGCCGTCGGCGTCGAGGACCTGCGCCGTTCCCTCGGGCGCGAACTCGACGGACATGCCGCCGAGCTGTGTGAAGAGCTCGCCACCGCGAGCGGCGAAGGCGAACTCGAGCATGCGCTTCAGGTCCGTGGGCGTGATGCGCTCGAGCACCGTCAGCAGCTGACCGTCGTCGACGAGGTCGAAGAGATCGCCGCGCGTGAACAGGCCGGCGGACAACTCGACCGCACTGTCCATGGCACCGGCGTCGACCAGCGCCGCTACCGGAGGCCGCGTGGCGAAGCTGGCACTCTGGGAGCGGGCCGTGAACAGCGCCGCGTCGGCGACCAGCGCGCCCCAGTTGCTGCCCTCCGAGAAGAGCGTCGCAGGACGTGGATCGAGCACCACGTCACTCTGGCCGGCGGGTGCCGAGCGGAGGGCCTCCACGGCAGTCGCGAGTGGCGCCGAGACGGCTTCCCGGACATCGGCGTCGGCGGCCGTGGGTACGTCCTCGTCGGCCGTCGCGACGCGCCTGATCTGCGCGACGGTAGCGGCCGCATCGAGTTCCCCGAGCGGGTCCGCGCGCAGCGCGACCTCGACGAGCCCGGCATAGTCGCCGACAGCGGGGATCACGGGTATGCGCCGGCCGTCTCCGTCCTCGAGGATCTCGAGGGTGAGCGGCCGGGGCCCCTCACCGGGGAAGGCCGTGTCGACGGCAGGCACCCCCGGAAGGCTGACCACGAGATCCACCTCGCGGAGTGCGCCCAGCAGCGTCCCGATGGCGCTGAGGTCACGCTCCGACGCGAGCAGCACCACGAGACGCGCACCGATGCTGCGTACGCCGTCGATGCCGGACTGGATGCGCTCGATGCGCGCATCGCCTTCGAACGTGCGGAGCGCACGTGTCGCGGTGATCTCCTGCAGATTCTCCGGCGCCGCCGAGACGATGCCGATGCGGCGGGCCCGGCGATCGAGCAGCAGCACCGGAGTCGTGGCCACCAGCGCCTCCGGCACGAAGGCGTTCGGCTCGAAGTTGGGGTCGATGTCGGTGATCACCGCCCGGCCAGCGCCTTCGATACGGTCGAGGAAGACACCGTAGACCTGTGGACCGAACTCCAGGTCCTCGGCGCCGATGGCGAAGGCGTCGATGGCGAGCGCATCGACGGCCACGGCGTCGAAGAACGGGTCCTGGGTCTCGAGACCGGCCACGAGGGTGAGGCCCGCGCCGAGCGTGTCGCCGGCGGAGAGCGTCAGCGTCGCCCGGTCCTCCAGCGCCAGGCGCGCGGCGGCCAGCACGGTCGCGAAGCGGTCGACATCGGCGAGGGAAGACCGCGCGCCACCGACGTTGAGCAGCGCGAACTCGAAGGCGGGATGCGTCGCCAGCACGGCGTCGGCGAGGCTGCGGCCGACGGCGGCAACGCGCTCGCCGACGGCCGTCTCGATCTCCGGCGTGGCGGCGAGGTCCGCGAAGAAGTCGAGTCGGCCATCGTCGTAGAGATCCGTGAGGAGGGCGTCGAAGTCGACGTCCTCACCGGCGTCGCGCAGCGCGTCGTAGGCGATGGTGGCGGCATCGGCGAGGAGCTGGAGATCCGCATCGGCGGGCAGCTCACCGGAATCGAAGGGGACGAGCGCGGCGGCCAGGGCATCGAGGCGCGCCCCGGCGTCGAGGGTGGGGTCGTCGGCCACCTCCGCCGCGACGATGCGCGCGAGCATGGTCGTCGCGGGGAGCACGTCCTGACCGGAGAGTTCACCCCCCTGTGGCAGACCGGCAGTGCTGACGAAGGTCCGCAGCGCCAGCGCCGACTGACCGGGCCCGCTGCAGACGACGAACGCCTGACGATCCGGCTCGAGCAGCAGCAGGTAGGCGCCGTCGGCGTCGGTCGGGCTGCTGTCCAGGACCGCGCCGCTCAGATCGGCGAGGCGACAGATGCCGCCCGCGACGGGCGAGCTGGGCGTGCCGTCGTCGACGACCCCGGTGATCACGATGCCCGTGCGGGTGACGAACTCACCATCTTTGCCGCCGCCGCAGGCGGCCAGCAGTGCGACGAGCAGGCACGGCGCGACGACGCGCACGCCTGGGAGAGAGCGCTTCCGCTCGCGCGGCAGTTCGGACATCGAGGTCTCCGGGACAGTGCGGTGGAACCGGGCGCATGAGACACCGTGGCAGCGGTGTTCGTCCAGCGAAGCGCCCGCTGGCCGCGGCGCTCGTCCGAGCGGCGTACGCCGGGTAGGATGCGCCGGAACCGCCGGAGTGGTGAAACTGGTAGACGCGCCGGACTCAAAATCCGGTCCCCGCGAGGGGGTGTGGGTTCGATTCCCACCTCCGGCACCAGACCCGGGCATGAGCATCGTCCAATCGCGCATGACGGCCATCCTCGGACGCGCCCTCTTCCGGCTCCTCGCCGGCCTGCTGCTGCTCTCGGCCGCCCTCTGGCTCGCCTATCCTCTCTGGATCGTGCCGCTGACGGCCGGGCTGCTCGCGGCAGCGGACCTCGAGCTGCGCGGCCTCGAAGCAGCGCGCCCGACCTTCTCCGGCGTCGAGGTCGGACGTCTCGCCCTGGCCCGCGGCGGCGTGGCGGTCGAGCTCGGAGACGCGCGCCTGGCCTGGCAGCTCGACGGCCGCCTGACGCTGCTGCGGATCGGGCGCCTCGCGGCGAGCATCGAGGCGACGGAAGCAGGACCAGGCGACGCGACGGAGGGCCCGGGCGCAGCCCCGGGGTCGGACCTGCCCGACCCCGCGGCGATACTGCGCGAACTACCCGTCGACCGCATCGAACTCGACACGGTAGAGATCCGACTCCCGGCAACGGGCCTGCGTTTCTCGGGCCGCATCGGCGCCGACCGCGAACGGGCCGAACTCGCGGGACGCCTCACGGGTCCCCCGCTGTCGGGAGCCTTGACGCTGCGGGGCAGCTTCGAGGCCGGCGAGCGCCTGCGCGTGACCATCGAGGACGCCGACGGAACACCCGCCCTCGATGCCGACCTCACCGTGTCCGGGCACGGCGCCGGCATGGAGATCGAAGGGCGGATCGTGGTGGAAGACCGGCTGCTTCCCGGCCTCGTCCCGAGTGGTCCCGCGGTCGCCGGCACGGTCTCCATCGCGCTGCGGCTCGCCCACGACCCGCAGCTGCGCCTGCGGCCCGGCACGCAGCTCAGGGTCCGCGGGCCGGCGCCGGCCTTCGTCATGACGCTGGCGCCGGACGCGCCGTGGACGCTGCGCATGCAGGATGGCCAGCTGCGGAGCACAGGCGTGCTGGAGGCGAGTTTCGCCACCGACCTGCCGCCGGTCGCGGGCAAGCCCGAGGCAGCGCTCACGGGTCGCCTGCGCCTGACGCGCCTCGGCGGCACGGCACGGGCGCTGGACTTCGAGACGGACGGCACCCTCGACCTGCGCGCGGCGGAGTTCACGGCGGAGAGCGATGTCACGCTCGACGGACGGCTGCGTTCCGACGCTGCGCTGACGCTCACCAGGGGGAGTGGCCTGCACGCGATGCGGCTGGAGGACGCGGCGTCGGGGCTGCGCCTCGAGGAGCTGGATCTCGTCCTCGCCTCGCCCGCGACCCTGGACCTCGCGCCGCCGACCACCTTCGAGGCGGAGCTGCAAGCGCGCGCGAAGACGCTTCACACCGGTACGGAGCGGATCGATCTCTCCGCCCTGCACGCCCGCGCGGTGCTCGCTGGCAGCGCGGACGCGCCGGGACTCCGGCTCGACGTTGCCGGTGCCGGTATCGACCTGGAGCTGCAGGCCGGCCTGGTCGACGGGTCGGCCGCGCTCGAAGTGCAGCGCGCCCGGGCCGCGTCCGACCCCGGCGCGCTGCTGCCGGCGCTCGTCCGCATCTTCTACCCGGAAGTCGAACTGCGCGGCGGGTCGCTTGCCCTGGAAGAACTGCGCTGGCCGCCGACGCGAGCCTCGGAGGCGACGCTCACCGTCGTGGACGTGAGCGCCAGGACGCCGCAGGGGCGCCTCGACGGCCTGCACGCGACCCTCGACCTGCGCTTCGAAAGGGACGTCCCGACGATCGCCCTCGCAGGCGGCCGCCTGCGCGCGCTCGAGTCGGGCCAGCTGCGCGGCGACGACCTCACGTTCGCGGCGCGCGGCCAGCTACCGGACTGGAGTCTCGCGGCAGCGGAGGCCGGCGCCCTGCCCGACACCCTGCACGTCGAAGCGCTGGAGCTTCGCGCCCGCAGGCTCACCGCGGACACGCAGCAGATCGACGCCCTCGTCGTCGGCGGCACGGCGCGCGTCGCGCCGGAGCGCACCGAGGCCGCGCTCGAGCTGAGTGCACCGTCGCTGCGCGCGACGGTGCCGGCGTCGGATCTGCGCTGCGCGCTCACCCTCGATGCGAAGGTGCTGACTCTGCGGGCCTGCAGCCTCGAACTGCTCGGCGGCCGGATCGAGATTCCGGACGCATCGATCGAGCTCGCGACCCTCGACGGCTATCTGCCGATCGCGCTGCAGGGCCTGGACCTCGGGGCCGTACTGGTCCTGATGCAGGACGAGGCGCTCGCGGGCGATGGGGTCCTCGACGGTGCCCTGCCCCTGCGCCTGGTGCAGGGCGTCCCGACGATCCGGTCGGGCTATGTCGGCGCGCATCCGCCGGGCGGACGCCTGCGCTACGCGACCGAGCCAGCGCTGCGGGCGCGGCTCGCGCAACCGGGCCTCTCCCTGGCGCTGGACGCGCTCGACGACTTCCGCTATCGCGAGCTGGGCGCGTTCGTCGACTACGAGGAGGACGGCACGCTCGGCCTCCGCGTGCGCCTGGCCGGCGCGAATCCGGAGGTGGAGCGAGGGCGTGCGATCGAGTTCAATCTCGACGTCACCCAGAACCTGCCCCTGCTGTTGCAAAGCCTGAGGCTGTCGCAGACCATCGACGAAGCGATCGAACGCCGTCTCGAGGAGCGCAGAGCGCCGCGATGAAGCGCCATCTCCCAACGCTCGCCGCCACGGCGCTGCTGCTGGCCGCCTGCACGCCCACCGTGAAGGTGGCGACGGACGAACCGATCACCATCAACCTGAACGTCAACATCCAGCACGAGATCCGCGTGAAGGTCGAGCGTGAACTGGACGACCTGTTCAGCGACGACAGCGAGCTCTTCTGACGATGATGCAGCGCCGGCGCTTCTCCCTCCTGCTACTGACCCTGCTCCTCGGTCTGACCGGGCCGGTCCGCGCCGACGCCCTCGACGACGCCAAGCGCGACGGTCTCGTGGGCGAGCAGGCGAACGGTTATCTGGGCGTGGTGGAGGCACCGGGCTCGGCTGCGATCCGCGCCCTGGTGGAGGGCATCAACGCGCGCCGCCGCGAACGCTACCTCGGCATCGCGGCGGACAACGGCATCGACCTCGAGGCCGTGGAGCTGCTCGCCGGGCAGAAGGCGATCGAGAAGACGCCGCCCGGCCAGTTCATCCGCCTGGCGACCGGCCCCTGGCGTCGGAAGTGAGTACGTTCCGCCCGTAGACGCGCTCCGCGAGCTGCCGCGTCGCCCTGCTCCAGGCGAGGGTCCGGGGCAGCGCGTCCACGGTCAGGATCATCCCCGCGATCCCCCGTTCCCGGTCGAGCCACGGATAGGCCCCGAGCGCGCCGGGGCTGGACAGGCTCGTGCAGCGCCCGTCCTCCCGCCGGCGTTCGCACCAGGCGCCGAGCGCATAGCCCCAGTCCGGATCCGCCGTCGGCGGCAGCGCCTCGCGCGGCATGTCCCCGATGCGATCGCGCTCGAACAGCCGGAGCGTGGCCGGAGAGAGATTGCGCACACCGCCGTAGCGTCCCTCCTGCTGGAGCATCGACAGGAAGGCGCCGTAGTCGTCGAGGGACATGGACAGACCAGCGCCGACGTCGACGAACCCCTCCGCCGCGGGGCCGGCGAGCGCGTGGCCCCAGGCCGCGGACTCGAGCGACAGGGGCCAGGCCAGACACTCGACGGAGAGTCGGCGCCAGCTGCGCTCCGTGACCGTCTCCGCCCACCAGGCCGCCACCTGCAGGGACACGCCGCCGTAGCGGAAGACCCGGCCCGGCTCCGTGGGCTGCCGGGTGAGGACGAGATTCCGCCCGGCGGTCGCGAGGCTCGTCTCCGCGTCGAAGGCCAGCAGATCGCCGCCGGGGGCCCCCGAACTGTGGGAGAGCAGGCGCGTGGCGGGTAGCTCCGCCCAGGCTGCCGGCAGCTCCGGAGCGAAGCGTCCCACCGGGCGCTCGAGGTCGAGTTCGCCTCGCTCCTGCAGGCACGCGAAGACCAGTGCCGCCGGCCAGGTGCTGGCGGACGCGAGCGGGACGGCAGCGTCCGCCGCGAGGGATCCCTCCACGTGCCGGAAGACGACTTCGCCTTCCACGAGCAGGAGAAGACCGACCCCGTCGAGTTCGCCGTTCGCGACCGGTGCCCGCAGCCAGGCGCGCAACGCTTCCGCGTCGGGCCGCTCCGGCAGCGACGGAACGGCGAGCGGTCGCGTCGCGCCGGACAGCCAGCGTGCGAGGACCCAGCGGCGAAACTCGACCGCGTCGACCGCGCCGGAGCCGTCTCGATCGACTTCGCCGAAGGCACGCCGGACGACGGGGCCGACCTCGTCGCGCTCGAGCAGGCCGGAGCCGTCGCGGTCGAGACCGGCCGCGACGCCACTCAGGCGGGTATCCGTGAAGAACCAGAACGCCGGCGCCAGCAGCAGCGCGGGGACGACGATCCAGGCAAAGGGGTGACGACGGAACACGGGAGTCTCGCAATGGCGGCGCACCGTCGAGTCTCGGCCAGTGCCGACGCTGCCGCAAGCGAGCATCTGTCGAGATTAGAATCAATATTTCAATAAATTATGCGATCAACCTCATACGAATTCGGAAAACACCTGCTAACCTACGGCTTGGCGATATCGGCGACGTCGAGGACGTACTGGAAGACATGTCGGCACGCACTTCGAACACGGAACAGGGCGAGCCGGCGCCGTTCCGGGACCCGAACGACAGGCTCGCACGCGCACTGAGCACCCGCCTGCAACGAGAGATCGACGCCTGCCAGCGACTGCTCGAGCGGCTCCTCGGCCAGGATCCGGCCGCCCGCGACCAGCCCCTGGAGGCCTGCCGGCAGGCGATCCGCACGCGCCGCGCGATGCTCGAGGATCTGAGCGCGGCCCGCGGCAGCCGCAGCGGCGCCGCAGCGCCTGGACCAGACGCGGCCTTGCGGGAGCGGCGGCTGCGCGCTTGAATGCGCGCCCATGGCGCAACCCACTCTCCCGATCCCTCCAGACCTCGCAGCGGAACTGCCCTCTGCGGGCTTCCTGCGCCGACTCGGCGCCATGGTCTACGACGGCCTGCTCGTGATCGCCATGGCGCTGACCACGGCCGGCATCGTCAACATCTTCGCGCCGCGCCCGGTGATTCCCGAAGGCGCCGCAACAGTCTCCCTGGAAGGCATGCAGACCGTGAGCGGTCCGTTGCTCGGAAGTCTGATCTTCCTCCAGACCTTCGCCTTCTTCGCCTTCTTCTGGATGGTGCACGGCCGCACGCTCGGCATGCAGGCCTGGCGTCTGCGCGTGATCGACGCCTCTGGCCATCGCATCACCGCCACCCAGGCCCTGAAGCGGTTCATCGCCGCCCTTCCTTCCCTGCTGTTTTTCGGCATCGGTTACTTCTGGCAGTTCGTCGACCGCTCGGCACTCACCTGGCCGGACCGCGCCTCCGGTTCCCGCGTCGTGCGGATCCCGGACGGCGGCTGACGCCACCCGGGACCCGGTGCGATCTGCCGCTGCACACGTTTCGCGGTAGACTCGCGCCCCTGCGGAAACCCGCGGATCTCGCCGCCATCTTCCCAGCTCGGATACCCAGGAGGGCTTCATGGAGTTCGCCGTCAAGAGCGGCCGTCCCGAGAACCTGCGCACCGGTTGTCTCGTCGTCCCGGTGCGCGTGGATGCGGGCAGCTGCGGCGTCGCCGCCCTGGACGCGGCGCTCCGCGACCGCGTCCGTCGTCTCGCGGACAGCGGCGAGCTCGCGACCGGCCCCGGAAAGACCGTACTGCTGCACGACGCCCCCGGCCTCAAGGCCGAGCGCGTGCTGCTCGTCGCCACCGGGGAAGACGAGGTCATCGACGCCCGTACCCTGCGCAAGATCCTCGCGGGCGCCATCAATGGTCTGCTCGCGACCCGGGCGAAGGACGCCATGCTGCTGACGTCCCCGCTCGCGGACCGCGGCCCGGGCCATGGTGCCGTGGCTGCGGAGGCGGTGGCCGTCGCAGCGCAGGAGGCCTATCGCTTCACGGAGTACTTCAGCACTCCACCGGAGGACGGCGCGGTCACCGTCGAGCGCCTGCTGCTGCACACGGAGACGGCGTACCGGAGCCAGCTGCAGCGTGCGGTGCGCATCGCCGCGCCCATCGCGGCCGGCGTCGACTACGCCCGGACGCTGGGCAATCTGCCCGGCAACGTCTGCACGCCGACCTACCTCGCGGAGGAAGCGAAAGCACTGGCCAGGAAGCACGCGTCGATCCGCGTGCGCATCGTCGAGGAGAAGCAGATGCGCACCCTCGGCATGGGCTCCTTCCTCTCCGTCACCGCCGGCAGCGCCGAGCCCGCGAAGCTCATCGTCATCGAGTACAGCGGCGGCAAGGCGAAGGCGAAGCCCCGTGCCATCGTCGGCAAGGGCATCACCTTCGACACGGGCGGCATCAGCATCAAGCCCGGTCCGGCCATGGACGAGATGAAGTTCGACATGTGCGGCGCCGCGAGCGTACTCGGCGTCATGCGCGCTTTGCCCGAACTGGGCCTCGCCGAGAACGTCGTCGGTCTGATCGCCGCGGCCGAGAACATGCCGAGCGGCACCGCAAGCCGTCCCGGTGACATCGTGAAGACCATGAGCGGGCAGACCGTGGAGATCCTCAACACGGATGCCGAGGGGCGCCTCGTGCTCTGCGATACGCTGACCTACGCCGAGCGCTTCGAACCGACCGCGGTCGTGGACATCGCGACGCTGACCGGCGCCGCCGTGGTGGCCCTCGGCCATCACGCGACGGCACTGTTCGCCAACGACGACGAGCTGGCGCAGGGCCTGCTCGCGGCCGGCGAGGAGACGGGTGATCGCGCCTGGCGCATGCCGCTGTGGGACGACTATCAGCAGCAGCTGAAATCGAACTTCGCCGACATGGCGAACGTGGGCGGCCGCGAGGCGGGCAGCGTCACGGCCGCCTGCTTCCTCTCTCGCTTCACGCGCAACTACCCCTGGGCACACCTGGACATAGCGGGCAGCGCCTGGCTCAGCGGCGCGCGCAAGGGCGCGACGGGCCGACCGGTGAGACTGCTGCTCCACTGGCTCGGGGCACGTGCGGGGGACTGAAGGCCGCGCATGACCCGGGTCGACTTCTACGGACTGCCGGAAGTCCGCGCCGAGGCGCGCGAACGGTTCGCCATCCGGCTCCTGTCGCGTGCCTGGCGCGAGGGGTTGCGTTCGGTCCTGCTGCTGCCCGACGACGCGAGTCGGGACCGTCTCGCCGAGGCGCTCTGGGCGGAGCCGGGTGCATTCCTGCCCCATGCGCACTTCGGCGCCAGCGAGGCTGCGCGCACGCCGGTGCTCCTCGCGACGCCGGAGGGGATGCGCGCACGGCACCTCCTCGACGACACTGCGGGCCTGCTGGTGAACCTGACGGATGCCGTACCGGAGGGCTTCGCCGCCTTCGAGCGCGTGGCCGAGATCGTCTGCAGCGACGAGGAGATGCGCGCGCGGGCGCGAGCGCACTACCGCTTCTACCGGGAGCGCGGCTACCCGCTCGACTATCACGAACTCGGGAAGAAGGGTTCATGAGCGAGGAAGACGAGTTCGATCGCCGGACGAGACGCCTCGACGCGCGGGGCCGCAGTCGCCTGCTCGATGATCTGGAGGCCATCCGGTCGCTGCTCGGCGACGATGCGGCGGACGTACCGGCCGCCGAGGCGATCCCCGTGCTGCGCGAGGTCGTCGAGCCGACGACGCAGGGGGCGCCGGGCGCCGCACCCGCAGCTGCGCCCCCCATGGAGCCCAGCCGGCAGCGCCAGGAGGACCAGGGCGACCTGATCGACGTCCGGGCCTTCGCGGATCGGCTGCTGGACGACGACTGGGCCGAGGAACGGGAACGTATCCTCGCGGACGTCCGCACCGGCGTGAACGCCTTCAGCCTCGGCCTCGACGAGGCGAGCAGGCGCGAGCGCGAAGCACGCCTGCGTGAAGCGGTGGCGATGCGCCTCGCGCCGCGCATGGAGCAGATCGTGGGTGAAGCACTGGACCGCCTGCGCGACGCTCTCGCCCGGGAGATGACACGCGAGCTCGACGGCCTCATGAGCGACGTCTTCGGTCCCGCCGACGGACACCACGACTAGGACTACGGATGGACAAGAGCTACCAGCCCCAGGACATCGAGCAGGCGCTGTACGCAGAGTGGGAGGCGGCCGGCTGGTTCGCGCCCCGGGGCGAGGGCGAGCCCTACTGCATGATGATTCCGCCGCCGAACGTCACCGGCAGCCTGCACATGGGTCACGCCTTCCAGGACACGCTCATGGACGCGCTCATCCGCTATCAGCGCATGTGCGGGCGCAGGACCCTCTGGCAGGTCGGCTCGGACCATGCCGGCATCGCCACGCAGATGGTGGTGGAACGGCAGCTGGAACAGTCACAGCAGAAGCGCGCCGACCTCGGCCGCGAGGCCTTCGTGGGGCGCGTCTGGGAGTGGAAGCACGAGTCCGGCGGCCAGATCACGCAGCAGCTGCGCCGCATGGGCGCCTCCGTGGACTGGTCCCGGGAGCGCTTCACCATGGACGAGGGTTTCTCGCGCGCCGTCGCCGAGGTGTTCGTGCGCCTCTACGACGAGGGGCTGATCTACCGCGGCAAGCGCCTCGTGAACTGGGATCCGGTGCTGAAGACCGCCCTGTCCGATCTGGAGGTCGAGAACGTCGAGGAGAAGGGCAAGCTCTGGGAGCTGCGCTATCCGCTGGCCGACGGCCGCCGGACCGCCGACGGCGCGGATCATCTCGTCGTCGCCACCACGCGCCCGGAGACCATGCTCGGCGACGCGGCCGTGGCCGTGCATCCGGAGGACACGCGCTACACCGATCTGGTCGGCGCCTTCGTGGAACTGCCCCTGGTCGGTCGCCGCATCCCGATCATCGCCGACGACTACGTCGACCCGGAGTTCGGCA
This sequence comes from Pseudomonadales bacterium, assembly GCA_036351675.1. GTDB lineage: Bacteria > Pseudomonadota > Gammaproteobacteria > Pseudomonadales > Azotimanducaceae > JAZBPO01. The sequence continues at coordinate 2,768 of JAZBPO010000488.1, read as the reverse complement.
CTGGTTGCGTGAAGATCACGCCGGCGCACGACTTCAACGACTACGCCATGGGCCAACGCCACGATCTGCCGCTCCACAACATCTTCGAGACGGACGCCTCCGTGAACGAGGCGGCGCCGGAGGCCTATCGCGGCCTCGACCGCTACGACGCCCGCAGGCAGATCCTCGCCGATCTCGAGGCGGCCGACCTGCTCGCGGCGACGCGCGACCACAGGCTCATGGTGCCGCGCGGCGACCGCTCCGGCGCCGTCGTCGAGCCCTATCTGACAGACCAGTGGTTCGTCGCCATGGAGGAACTCGCGCGCCCCGCCATCGAGGCCGTCGAGAACGGCGACGTGCGCTTCGTCCCGAAGCAGTACGAGAACACCTACTTCGCATGGATGCGCGAGATCCAGGACTGGTGCATCAGCCGCCAGCTCTGGTGGGGCCACCGCATCCCGGCCTGGTACGACGCCGACGGCCGCATCTACGTCGGTCACGACGAGGGCGAGGTGCGCGCCAAGCACGGCCTCGGTGACGACCTCGTACTGGAGCAGGATCCGGACGTGCTGGAGACCTGGTTCAGCTCGGCGCTCTGGACCTTCGGGACCCTCGGCTGGCCCGAGGACACGGACGCACTGCGCACCTTCCACCCGACGGACGTGCTCGTCACGGGTCACGACATCATCTTCTTCTGGGTGGCGCGCATGATCATGATGACGCTGCGCTTCACCGGCGACGTGCCCTTCCGGACGGTCTACATCCACGGTCTCGTGCGCGACGCGGAAGGCCAGAAGATGTCCAAGTCGAAGGGCAATGGTCTCGATCCGCTCGATCTCATCGAGGGCATCGAACTCGAGGACCTCGTCCGCAAGCGCACCGCGGGCCTCATGCAGCCGCAGATGGAAAAGCGCATCGAGAAGGCCACGCGCCGCGACTTCCCGGACGGCATCCCGGCCTTCGGCACCGACGCCCTGCGCTTCACCTTCTGCGCCCTCGCCTCCACGGGCCGCGACGTGCGCTTCGATCTGAACCGCATCGCCGGCTACCGGAACTTCTGCAACAAGCTGTGGAACGCCGCGAACTACGTGCGGATGAACGCGGCGGCCGGCGTCGAAGGCGCCGCCCTCGACGGCGAGATCGAGTACTCACTCGCCGATCGCTGGATCGCGTCACGCTTCCAGAAGCTGCTGGAGGACGTGCACTTCGCCTACGAGACCTTCCGCTTCGACGTCATGGCGCAGCGCCTCTACGAATTCGTCTGGAACGAGTACTGCGACTGGTATCTCGAGCTCACGAAGCCGGTCCTGCGGGACGGCAGCGAAGCGCAGCAGCGTGCCGCGCGCCATACGCTGCTCGAGATCCTCGAGGCGATCCTGCGCGTCGCGCATCCGGTGATCCCCTATCTCACCGAGACGATCTGGCGCGAGATCGCACCGCTCCTCGGCCGGGACGGCCCCACGATCATGATCGAGGCCTTCCCACAGGCCGACCGGGGGCGCGTGGACGAAGCCGCGGAGGTGGAGCTCGAGTGGGTGAAGGGCGTGATCATGGGGATCCGCAACATCCGCGGCGAGATGAACCTGTCGCCGGGCAGAGCCATCGCCGTTCTCCTGGCCGAAGGCGACGACGAGGACCGGACGCGCCTCGAGCGCAATCGGGGCTTCCTCGTCCAGCTCGCGCGCCTCGAAAGCCTGGAGTACCTGTCGGCGGGTGCCCAGGCGCCGCCGGCGGCGATCCAGCTCGTCGGCGCGATGAAGGTGCTCGTGCCCATGGCCGGGCTGATCGACAAGGACGCGGAGCTCGCGCGCCTCGACAAGGAGATCGAACGTCGGCGTCAGGACGTGACGCGTGTGGAGAAGAAGCTCTCCAACGAGAACTTCACGGCGAAGGCCCCCGTCGAGGTGGTGAACAAGGAGCGCGCGAAGCGCGACGAGTCCCTCGCCGCCCTCGAGAAGCTCGAGGCGCAGCGCGAGGAGATCGCCGCACTCTGACGGGACGGGACCGCGGCGCTCAGGCCTCGAAGGTGAGCAGCACCTTGCCGAAGGTGGCGTCGGAAGCGATCAGCTCGTGGGCCTTCGCGGCTTCCGTGATGGCCAGCCGATCCTCCACGATGGGCCGGATCTTCCCGGCGGCGATGCGCGGCCAGACGCGAGCCTCGAGCTGGTCCATGACCTCGGCCTTGGCCGCGACGGAACGCGCGCGCAGCGTCGAACCGATGACCCGCAGACGCTTGACCATGGCCACGCCGATCGGCAGCTCCCCCTTCGCGCCGCCCATGAGGCCGATGATCACGAGGCGTCCGTCGACGGCGAGCGAGGCGATGTTGTCCTCGAGGTAGGCGCCACCGACGGGATCGAGAATCACGTCCATTCCGGCGCCGTCGGTCCATTCCTTCACGGCCGGTGCGAAGCTCCCGGCGTGACGAACGTGGCCGGCCTCGGCGCCGAGGGCCACGCAGCGCTCGATCTTCTCGTCGCTGCCGGCCGTCACCCACACCGGGTTGCCGAAGGCCCGGGCGAGCTGGATGCCGGCCGTGCCGACGCCGCTCGCGCCGGCATGGAGCAACAGGCGCTCGCCGACGCGGGCGCCCGCTTCCATGTAGAGATTCAGATACGCCGTCGCGAAGACCTCGGGCAGCGCCGCCGCGTCGACGAGCTCCACGCCCGCCGGAACGGGGAGCGCCTGACCGGCCGGGCACACGACGCGTTCCGCGTAGCCGCCGCCCGCGAGCAGCGCACAGACGCGATCGCCTACGGAGAACCGACCGACACCCTCCCCGACGGCCT
>JAZBPO010000487.1:0-3424 GCA_036351675.1 Pseudomonadales bacterium | reverse complement strand
TGGAACGGCGCCGGAAGACCACCGGAGCCGTGCCCTTCTCTGGGGCTGTGGCATCCGGCCGCCGGCGCGCGCTCCGCGGGGACCCCGGATGGTACTCGCGCAGTCCGGCGGAGCCCAACCCCGGCCGGGGCACGCCGCTCGTCTCCCTAGATCGCGATCGCGACCAGGATCGCGAGCCCCACGAGGGCCAGCAGGGCGACCACCCAGGACACGGACCGCGGGACCCGGAGATCCGCCCAGTAGCAGGCCATGTGGGCGGCGCGCCCGGCGGCGTAGACGAGCGCGAGACCGTTGACGGCCACGGGATGCGCCTCCACGGCGACGGCCGCGAGCGTCAACAGGACGAAGGCGCCGAGGGTCTCGTTCGTGTTGCGGTGCGCCCGGTCGGCACGCCAGAGGAAGTCGTCGTGACCGCCGTCGATGGGCGCGCCGGGCGTGTGCTTCCTGCGGACGCTGACCACGTCCGCGACGAGCACCTGCAGGAGCAGCAGCACGGCGACGAGCAGCCACGCGAAGACCGTTCCGGGGTAGAGGTGTACCAGGGCGATCACGGCTGTCTGCTCCGGTCGACGCGGAGCGGCAGCGTCGCGAAGCCGCGGAAGAAGGGCAAGCGCCGCCGTTCCGGCGGCCGCTGCGGATCGAGGCCGATCCCCGGGAAGGCCTCGAGGAAGGCGCCGAGGCCGATGCGTGTCTCGAGGCGCGCGAGGGCCGCGCCGAGACAGACGTGGATACCGCTGCCGAAGCCGAGGTGCGCCTTCGCGTCGCGCGCGAGGTCGAAGGCGTGCGGGTCCGCGAACATCGCCGGGTCGTGATTGGCCGCCGCGAGGGAGGTCGTGAGCGTGTCGCCGCTGCGGACCGGGCAGTCGCCGACGTGGGTGTCCGCGAAGGGGATGCGCGCCGTCTCCGTGATCGGGCAGTCGAAGCGGAGCATCTCCTCGACCGCGTTCTCCATGAGCGCGGGTTCCGAACGCAGGCGCGCGAGCTGCCGCGGATGGGTCAGCAGCGCGTGCAGACCGTTGCCCATGAGGTCCGTGGTGGTGACGTTGCCGGCGACCATGAGCTGGGTGCAGAGGCTCACGATCTCGAGGTCCGTGAGGGCGTCGCCGTCCTCCTGGGCGCGGACCATGGCCGAGATCAGATCGTCTCCGGGCTGCTCCCGACGGGCGGCGACGGCGGCGCGGAAGTGGCCGCCCATGGCGACGAAGGCCCGGCGCAGACGGTCCTGCACCTCCGGCCCCCGATGGGGGTCGTAGCCGAACAGCACGTCCTCGGACCAGCGCTTGAAGTCGGCGACGGGCGCGTCCTCCATGCCCATCATCACCAGGATCGCCTGCGTCGGCAGGGGTCCGGCGAAGTCGGTCACGAAGTCGATGGCCCGCCGGTCCCCGATGGCGTCGATCAGCGCCGCGGCGATGGCCTCGATGCGCGGCGCCATGGCTGCCACGGCCTTCGGGTCGAAGGCCCGGGCCACCAGCTTGCGGATGCGCCGATGGCCCGGGTCGTCGAGGAGCACGAGGGGCGGTTCGTAGGCGGTCTCGCCCTCGGACTGCGCGACCCCGGTACCGGCGACGCGGCGCATGTAGGAGTCGCCGTGCGTGCGTCGGGCGTCGACGCCGAAGCCCGCGTCACGAACGACGTGGCGCACGTCGTCGTAGCGCGTCAGCAGGATGCGCCCGTAGGCCGCGTCGCGATGGCGCGGCGCCCGGGCACGGAGCGTGTCGTAGATCGGCTGCGGGTCGTCGCGGAAGGCGTCGTCGTGGGCGGTGAGCGCACGCCCGCTCGGCAGCCCGGCGCCATCGTCGTGCGAACTCATGCCGGCTCCTCCAGTACGCCGCCGGCGGCGAAGGCCGCCAGGGGCTCGCGCCAGGGTTCGACGTCGATCTGCTGCGCACGCAGCCAGCCTTCGTCGTAGGCGGTTTCGCCGTAGCGCTCCCCGCCGTCACAGAGGAGCGTCACCACGGACCCCGATCGGCCCTCGGCCTTCATCTCCGCGAGGATGCGTGCGCACGCGACGAAGTTCGTGCCCGTGGACGGACCGACGCGGCGCCCGAGCAGATCCTCGAGCAGGCGGATGGCCGCAAAGGAGGCCGCGTCGGGCACCGCTTCCATGCGATCGACCACGTCCGCGACGAAGCTCGGCTCGACGCGCGGCCGGCCGATGCCCTCGATGCGCGAGGGCTGCCGTGACGTGAGCGACGCGTCACGGGTGCGCCAGTAGGCCGTGAACACGGAACGCTCCGGATCCGCCACGGCGAGGCGCGTGGGGTGGCAGCGGTAGCGGATGAAGCGGCCGATGGTGGCGGAGGTGCCACCGGTCCCGGCGCCGACGACGACCCAGTCCGGTACCGGCGCCGCCTCGCGCTGCATCTGCGCGAAGATGGACTCGGCGATGTTGTTGTTGCCGCGCCAGTCCGTGGCGCGCTCGGCGAAGGTGAACTGATCCATGTAGTGGCCGCCGAGTTCCTGCGCCAGCGCTTCCGCGGCGGCGTAGAGCTCCGTCGCCGGCACCGGGTGGCAGCGCCCGCCGTAGAACTCGATCTGCTCCACCTTGCGGCGCGAGGTGCCCTCGGGGATCACGGCGATGAAGGGCAGGTCCAGGATCTTCGCGAAGTAGGCCTCGGACACCGCCGTGCTGCCGGAGGAAGCCTCGACGATGGCGGTGCCTTCGCGGATGTGACCGTTGCAGAGCCCGTAGAGGAAGAGGGAGCGGGCGAGGCGGTGCTTCAGGGAACCGGACGGGTGCGTCGACTCGTCCTTGAAGTAGAGCGGCACGTCGGGCACGCCGGGCAGTACCAGGCGGATCAGGTGCGTGTCCGCCGAACGCGTGAAGTCCGCCTCGATGCGGCGGATCGCGTCTGCCACCCATGGGTCCACGGCCACCTCCCCCTTTCGCGAGCGAGAAAGATAGCCGTACAGCGAGCGGCCGGCGAGCGGCGAGACCGGCGAGACCGGCGAGACCGGCGAGACCGGCGGCGCGGAACAGATCAGGCCTGGCCGTTCTCGTCCATGCCGACGACGAGGACCGCGTCGGACTCGAACATGTAGGGCGGCACCACCAGGTTCGAAGGCGCGGGTACGCCCGTGTGGACGCGTCCGGCGAGATCGAACTTCGAACCGTGACAGGGGCAGAAGAAGCCACCCTGCCAGTTCGCCTCGAAGGCCTGCGGCCCGACCTCGCCGTAGTACTTCGGCGAGCATCCGAGATGCGTGCAGATTCCGACCAGCACGGCGAAGGCGCGGTGGTCCTCGCGCGCACGCCAGGGGTTGGCCGCGTAGGCGGGCTGCTGCGACGCCCGCTCGGAGGCCGGATCGACGAGCGAGACGGTGCTCGCCTCGAGGGCAGCGAGCATCTCCGGCGTCCGGTGCACGACGAAGATCGGCTGGCCGCGCCACTCGGGGATCGGGCCGAGGATCTCGCCGGGAC
>JAZBPO010000486.1:0-19415 GCA_036351675.1 Pseudomonadales bacterium | reverse complement strand
TAGGTCATGAGCACGAGGTCGTGCGTCCGTCCGTCCCGGTCCTCGACGTAGTCGGCGAGCATGGCCTCGGGCACGAAGCCGAGGCGCCGGAAGGCCGCCTGGGCGCCGTGCTGGTCCGTGGTCATCTGCGCCATGAGCTTGCGCAGGCCGAGATCGTGGGCGATGTCGAAGATCTGCCCCGTGAGCACGCGACCGAGCCCCCTGCCACGATAGGCCGCGGCGACGTTGACCCGGATCTCGCCGACGCCGCGCGTCCAGGGCGCGGGGTTGCGGTGTACCGTGGCGTAACCCACGAGTCCCGTCCCGTCCCAGGCGAGCAGCGTCGTCGAATGGCCGTTCACGGCGTTCGCCATCCAGGCTTCGACGACGTCCTCCTGCGTCAGATCGATGCGCAGGAACAGCAGGTCCGCCGGCGGCAGGGCGCGGGCGAAGGCCAGCACCGAAGGACCGTCTCCCGGTGCCAGCATGCGGATCTCGACCTCGCTGCCGTCGGGCAGGCGGACCTGCTTCGGATACTTCTCACTGGTCGCGTTCATCGTCTCTGCATGCTCCACTCAGGCGCTGAGCTGCCGCGCGCGCTCCCGCGCCAGCTCCAACAATTCGTCGAAGGCGCTGTCCAGGGCGCCGATCATGATCTCGAGATCCGGCAGCAGGCGTGGCTCGCAGATCAGGCAGAAGAACAGCTGCTGGTTGTAGCTGAGGATGGTCACGCTGAAGCCGACGTTGCCCGTGAGCACCAGCACGCCGACCGTGTCCAGCACTTCGTGGCCCTTCAGATACTGCGGCACCTGCACGCCGGGCACGTTCGTGCACACGAAGTTGATGCCGTAGTTCGGCGGCCGCCAGCCGAGGTTCGGCATGATCGGTATCGGCCGCTTCGCCAGCAGGCGCGTCGGATCGAGGGGCGTCCCCACGAGCTGCGTAGGCGCCATGGCGACGGGCCAGACGCCCGAGTCGGTAGTGGTGAGCAGCGCGAGCGCCTGGGCTTCCTGTTCGTCCTTGATGCGATTGGTCTCGGCGCAGACTGCAGTCAGGCGCTTGTCGAGCTCCATGGACCAGGCGGGCAGCATCGGGAAGATGGCCGAGACGCGGTTGCCGAGCGCGCCCTCCTCACTCTCCGTGCGTACGTTCACCGGGCACATGATGCGCAGGTACTGCTCTTCCGTGCGCTCGTGGTGGACCTCCAGATAACGAGCGACGGCTTCCGAGACCACCGTGAGCACCACGTCGTTGATGGTGCCACCGAGGGCACGGCGGATCTCGCGGATCTCGCCGAAGGACTTCTTCGTGTAGCGCAGGCGGCGCCTGGGCCCCACGAGGCCCGCATTGAAGGGTGCCGTGATCGCGGGGCGCGTGACGAAGCGCTGCAGGATGCGCAGCGCCCGCGCCAGCAGCCGGGCGCGTTCGCCCGCACCGGAGGCGAGCTTCGGCAGACCCTGATCGAAGAGGGCCTGCACGTTGCCGCGCAGTTCCTGCAGGTTGTCGCGCACGGCGCTGCCCGCCCGCTCGAGGCGACCGGGAACCGGATCCGGGCGCCAGGGCGTCTCCGGCGCCGGCGGCGGATTGCCACCGCGGGCATCGAGGTCGTAGATGATGGTCGTGATCTCGATGCCCGACGCGCCGTCGATCATGGCGTGGTGGGTCATCTGCAGGATCAGCGTTCGATCGGGCACGCCGCTGATGACGTGCACCTCCCAGAGCGGTCGCGAACGATCGAGCATGCGTTCGTTGATCTCGATGGCCGCGTCGAGGCCATCTTCCAGCGTCGAACCCTCCGCGACGCGACAGGGCAGGACGTGGTTCGCGAGGTCGAAGTCCGGATCGTCCTCCCAGGTCGGATGCGCGAGGTTCATGGGCACGAGCGCGAGGCGCCGGCGGTAGGCCGGGACGAGGTGGATGCGCTCGGCGAAGTGGCCGAACACCTCCTCGAAGGTCAGCTCGCCCTCGAGCACGTACACGGACGAGATGTGCATGGGTCCGCTCGCGGACTCGGCGTACAGGAAACTCGCGTCCTGTGCGCTCAGGCGGTTGCTCACGGCGGACCCTCCCCGGTCGCTGCTGTGGCCGGCCCGCCGGTGTGCACCCGGCGTGGTTCCGGCCGAGCATACCCCACACATCGCACCCGACAGCCCATCGCCTGGAGGGGCACCCCCGCCGCGCCCTGCGCTAAGCTCGGCGCTCCATCGACGCCGGAGGGGATCCGAACTTGGACAACAAGATCGTACTGATCATCGTCTCGCTGCTGCTGCCACCGCTCGCCGTGGGCCTCAAGAACGGGATCGGCAAGGATCTCGCAATCAACGTCCTGCTGTGCCTGCTCGGCTGGATCCCGGGCATCATCCACGCGCTCTGGGTCGTCACGCGCTGACCCCACCGACGCGCGCGCTGCCCGGCGCGGTCGCGCCGTGCGCAAGCGGCGCGGCGTGCTAGACGCCGAGCGACGGGGTCAGGGCGCGATAGTGGTCGCTGATGGCCCCCGCCGTCGTGAACCAGACGCGCTCGCCCGCCTGTGCCCGCAGATAGCGGAGCGCCGCCTCGAGGTGGCCGATGCGATGGGGCTGCCCGACCAGATAACCGTGTAGCGCGATGCCCATGACGAGCGGGCGACGCCTGCTCTCCTCGAGCATGACGTCGTAGGCGTCGCGGATCATGCGGGCGAAATCCGCGCCTTCCTGCCTGCGCCCGACGATCTGCGGGATGTCGTTCAGCTCCTGCGGATAGGGCACGGAGAGGATGCGGCCGGTGCGCGTCTTCATCCAGACGGGCTGATCATCGTGGCACCAGTCGAGCAGGTACTCGTAGCCCGCCTCGGCGAGGAGATCGGGCGTGACCCGACTCTGGCTGATCCAGGGACCGAGCCAGCCCTTGGGCGCGCGACCCTCGCGGGCAGTGAGCACTGCCGTGGCCTCTGCGATCAGGGCGCGCTCCTCGTCCTCGGGCAGCACGCCCTGACGCTCCGTGTTGGAGCGACCGTGCCCGGCGATCTCGTCGCCGCGCGCGGAGAAGCGCTCCACCAGCCCCGGCGCCGTGTCGTAGAGCGCCGAATTCGCCAGCACCGTCGCCGGCAGCTCGAGCCGATCGAGGAGTTCCAGCAGGCGCGGCGCGCCGACGCGATTGCCATAGTCGCGCCAGGCGTAGTTCAGGACGTCGGGCTGCGGGCCGCCGGGTGCGAGTTCCGCGCCGAGGCCCTCGCCGAAGGCGAAGCACTCGAGGTTGAGGCCCAGATAGACGGCGAGGCGGCGTCCCTCGGGCCAGGAGAAGTCGGGCCGATCGAGGATCGACGAATAGGCATAGCGCGCGTGATCGGGCAGGAGCATGACATCTGATTCCGTCGAGTCGCCGCTCAGCGCTCGGCCGCCCAGCGCAGGGCCGCGTCGAAGTCGCGGAACACACAGAAGGCGCCTTCGTCGTGCGCGCTGAGCATTTCGAACATGCGCATGAGGCCGAAGTTGAGATCGTCGTCGGCGACCATGGCCACGCGTGCCCTGAGTCGGTCGTCGAATCCTGCCCGTCGATCCGCGAGACTGCGGAGCTTTGCGCCGCTCGCGTTCGGGAAACTGGCGGCTCGTACGTCCCAGACCGTGGCGACGTGCGCGGGCCAGGCCCCGCCCGCAGAGATCTCCTGCAGGACGGTGACGGAGGCCTCGACGGTCATCGCGCCCCTGACCCGGACGATCAGGACGCGCAGTTCCGGGTCCCAGTCGAGATCCCAGCTCGGTGGTTCGTCGGAATCCATGTCCTTCCCAAGCCGGGCCCCGGCCCGGCATCTAGGGGGCACCCGCACGCCGGTCCAGCGTGCAGGCGCGAGCATAGCCCGACCTAGGCCTGCGACGCAGGCTTCCGTTCCCGGACCTCGCACCGTCCCGATGGCCGCTCGCTTCGCCGCGCGGCCGTTCCAAACCGATCGCCCACTGCGTACGTCATAGGCACGACGTCACTCACCGACCCGGGGGATCACTCATGTTCCAGATGCAGGGCATCCGGAAGGTCTATCGAACGGACACGGTACAGACCACCGCGCTCGCGGAACTCTCGGCGTCCGTCGACGACGGCGAGTTCGTCGCGGTCACGGGCCCCTCGGGCTCCGGCAAGACCACCTTCCTCAACATCGCCGGCCTCCTCGAAACCTTCGACGACGGCAGCTACACGCTCGCCGGCCAGGAGGTCCGCGGCCTCGACGACGTCACCCGCTCGCGCATCCGGGGCGAGAAGATCGGCTTCATCTTCCAGTCCTTCAATCTGATCCCGGATCTGAACCTCTTCGACAACGTCGACGTGCCGCTGCGCTACCGGGGCATGAAGGCCGGCGAGCGCAGGCGACGGATCCAGGAGGCGCTCGCCCGCGTGGGCCTCTCCACCCGCCTGAAGCACCTGCCCTCGCAGCTCTCCGGCGGGCAGCAGCAGCGCGTGGCCATCGCCCGCGCCATCGCCGGCGACCCGCTGTTCCTGCTCGCGGACGAGCCCACCGGCAATCTCGACTCGCAGATGGCGAGCCAGGTGATGGATCTGCTCTGCGAGATCAACGAGAGCGGTACGACCATCGTCATGGTGACGCACGACCCGTCCCTCGCCGCCCGCGCCGGACGCACGATCCGCATGCTGGACGGCCGCGTCGACACGGCCCACGAGGACGAACCTCCCGCGCAACTGCACACGGGGACCTGAGACGTGCTGTCCTACTACCTCCGAGACGTCTGGCGTAGCTGGCGCCGCAGCCCTGTCCTGACCGCTCTCGTCGCCCTCGCGATCGCCCTCGGCATCGGTGTGTCCGTGACCATGCTCGCCGTGTTCACGATCATGGCGAGCAACCCCATCCCCGAGAAATCGGACGTGCTGTTCCGCGTGCAGGTGGACAGCTGGGGCCCGCTGCGGCCCTTCGACGAGGACCGGCCCGAACGGGCGCCGATCCAGTGGACCTGGCGCGACGTGCAGGCGCTGCTCGATGCCGGGAAGGCGCCGCAGCAGGTGGGCATGTTCGAGTCGGGCCTGGTGATCGATCCGGAGGGCGAGGCGCTGCCCTTCGAGGTGTCCGCGCGCGTGACCTCGCACGGCTTCTTCCCCATGTTCGAACCACCCTTCCTCCACGGCGGCGGCTGGGACGCTTCGGCGGACGCTGCAGCCGAGCAGGTGATCGTGCTGTCGCGCGCGATCAACGAGCGCCTGTTCGGCGGCGAGGATTCCGTCGGCCGCCGCATCGTCGCCAACGACCGCTACTTCACGGTGGTCGGCGTCCTCGACGACTGGGCGCCCATGCCGCGCTTCTACGACGTGGTGAACGACCCCTTCCGGGAGGTGGAGGAGGTGTTCGTCCCGCTCTCGCTCACGCCGGTGATGGAGCTGCCGTCCTACGGCAGCGACTGGGGCTGGAAACCGGAGAACGTGGTCACCTTCGAGGACTGGCTGAACTCCGAATCGGCATGGCTGCAGTTCTGGGCGGAACTGCCGACACGCACCGAACAGGACGCCTACCTCGCGCATCTCGACGCCTACGTGCTGGCGCAGAAGCAGCTCGGCCGCTTCGAGCGCCCGCTCAACAATCATATCCATGACGTCATGGCGTGGATGGACTACAACGAGGTGGTCGAACGCGACGTGAGCGTACTCGTCGGCCTCGGTTTCCTCTTCCTCGTCGTGTGCCTGCTCTCCTCCATCGCGCTGCTCCTCACGCGCTTCGAGGGGCGCACGGCGGAGATGAGCCTGCGCCGGGCCCTCGGCGCGACGCGGGCGCAGATCGTCAACCAGAACCTGCTGGAAGTGGCGCTGCTCGGTGCGGTCGGCGGCGCCTTCGGTATCGGCCTGTGCTTCGCCGGCCTCGCCTGGCTCCGCGCCATGATCTCGCGCGCCCCCGATGCGCTGTTCGCACTCGACTGGAGCATGGTGCTGACGGCCCTCGCGATCGCCGTCGCGGCGAGCCTGGCCGCCGCCGTCTATCCGGCGCTGCGCGTCACGCGCCTCTCTCCCGCCCAGCAACTCAAGACCCAGTAGGGAGCCGACGATGGAGATCGGACCGATCCTGCGCGCCCTCTCGCGCCACAAGACCGGCACTTTCCTGGTCGCCCTGCAGATCGCCGTGAGCCTCGCGATCATGGTCAACGCCGCGTTCATCGTCAGCCAGCGCGTCGAGAAGATGAATCGACCGACCGGCATGGACGTCGAGAACATCATCGCCGTGTCGATCCGAGGCGTGGGCCAGGACTACGACGCCCTCGCGAACATCCGTCGTGACCTCGACTGGATCCGCAACCATCCGGACGTCGTCGCGGCGACGAAGATCAACCAGATCCCCCTCTCGGGGAGTGGGTCGGGGAGCGGACTGCGCACGGAACCCGTCGAGACGGCCGAGCCGGTGAACCTGGGTCGCTGGGAAGTGGACGAGCACGGCCTCGAGACGCTCGGCGCGAACCTCGTCCGCGGCCGGAACTTCCGGCCCGAGGAGATCCGGATCGGGATCCTCGGCGAAACCGACACCAGCGCGCCGGCCGTGGTGATCGTCACCCAGGACCTCGTCGACGAGCTCTTCGGCGAGGGCGCGGACGGTCTGGGCCGGACGGTCTACTGGGGCGACGACGCGCCCTCCGAGATCATCGGCATCATCGACCACATGCACGGGTCCTGGGTCGCCTGGGACGGCCTCGGCCGCAACCTGCTCATGCCCGACATCACGGTCTTCGAGTCGGCGCGCTATCTGATCCGCACGAAGCCGGGCCGCCGCGACGCCTTCATGGGCGAACTCGAGGACGGGCTGGTGGCATTGAACGCGAACCGCGTGATCCGCTGGGTGCGCTCGCACGAGGAGATCGCCGCACGCACCTACGAGACGGACCGCGCCATGGCCGACATGCTCATCGCAGTGATCGTCCTGCTCGTGGGTCTCACGGCACTCGTGATCGTCGGCCTCGCCTCCTGGTTCGTGTCCCAGCGCACGCGCCAGATCGGCACGCGCCGCGCGCTCGGGGCCACACGCCTCGACATCGTGCGCTACTTCCTGATCGAGAACTGCCTGATCACGACGCTCGGCGCCGTCGGCGGCGTGATCCTGACGGTGGCCGTGGCGTACTGGCTGGAGACGACCTTCGAGCTGCCGCGCCTCGACTGGCGCTATCTGCTGGCGGCCGTGTTCGCGCTCTGGACCGTGGGGTTGCTCGCCGCGAGCTGGCCGGCGCTGCGCGCGAGCCGGGTGGCGCCGGCGGTGGCGACGCGGAACGTCTGAAGAGGACCCTGCGTCGGCCCTTCTCCCGCCAGCTGCCCGGTCGCGGGGGTGCAGGCGCTGGCTGCGGCGCGCTCAGTAGGGCCGGAACGGGGCCTCGAGCCCAGTGTGTCGTTGCGCCTCCGCCAGGCGCTCGGGATCGGCGCCGTCTACGCCGGCCTCCGCGAGCCGTGCCGCCGCGGCCGCGTAGACGTCCTCGACGCCGAAGCGCTCCGCCGTGGCCAGCGCCTCGCGCCAGCGCTTCACGGCGGCCGCCTCGTGGCCCGTGAGCGCCGCCCAGCGGCCACGCTGATAGGCCCGATGGGCGGCGCCGGGCGGATAGATCCTCGCGTAGGTCGACAGGAACCGCATGAGCCGCCGCCAGTGCCGGCGCAGATGAAGCGGCGGTCGACCGGCGCCTCCGGTCTGCCGGTAGTGCGCGACGAGTTCGATCACCGCGTGGCAGAGGTGGTTGGCCGCGAAGATCATCATCACCTGGCTCGGGCGCTCGAGCAGCGCGCAGCCCGCGGCGACGGACGCCTCGGCGCTCTCGGGATCGCCCGCGAGGAGCCGCATGATCGCCGTCATGGAGTGATGGTCCATGCGCTGATTGAACGGCAGCACGTCGAGCAGCGGCGCCGCTTCGTCGAGCAGCGCCTGCGCCTGCTCGAGTTCCCCGCGGCGCAGGTGCACCCGCGCCTGCCCCAGGGCGCTCCAGCAGATCGCCTGGGGCGCGCTGCGGGACCGGGCATTGGCGTGGAAGGACGCGAAGGCGGCGCGGGCCGCTTCGTGATGACCCATGATCAGCAACATCTTCGCGCGCGCCGTGAGCATGGCCGCGCGCGTCCCCTCTTCGCCGAGCGCCTCGAGGATCGCCAGCGCCCGCGCGAAGCGCTCGAGCGAATCGTCCCAGGCGCCGATGCCGCTCCCGTAGGTGCCGGCGACGATCTCCACCCAGGCGGTCGTCGGGGCGTCGTCGACCTCCACGGCCTGCGCGGCAGCGAGGTCCAGGAACCAGGCCGCCATGCGCCGGGACGGCAGCAGGCCCGAGACCATGCCGAGGTTCGCGTTCATGCGGACGAGCGAAGGCGGCGTGCGGCCCGAGGCACAGCCCAGGTTCGAGCCCCGCAGGGCCGAGTACATGGTCCGCGGCCCGTCGCTCCGGTAGTAGTAGATGACCTGGATCTCCGCATAGGCGTCGGCGGCGTCGACCAGGCGCTGGGCCTCGCGGCTGCTCGGGGGCGCGGCGTGGGACGCCGCGGCGAAGCGCCAGCGGCGGAAGGCCTGCCGCACGATGCCGATGGCGAGAGCCGCCATGGACGTGGGCATGGGCTCGCCGAAGCTGCGCAGGGCCCGGGACAGGCTGTCCGCGCCTTCGTTGGGTCGTCCGAGCGCGAACAGGGCGCGGCCACGCCCGCTGAGCAGCAGGCCGAGATCCCGCTCCGGCGCGTCGAAGCGCCGGCCGAGCGCGAGGGCCCGGTCGGCGAGCAGTACGGCGTCCTGATTGGCGAAGCCGACGAGGGCCTGATCGACGGCGCGCCGCAGATAGCCGAAGGCGCGCTCGGGCTCGTCGGCCCGCTCCCAGTGGTGAGCGAGCAGGGCGAGCGGATGATCGCCGCAGCGCTCGTACTGCTCGGCGAGTTCCGCGTGCAGGCGCCGCGACTGTTCCTTGAGCAGCAGGCTGTGCGCCACCTCCTGGGTGATGCCCTGCTTGAAGAAGTAGGCCGGATCCTCGCCGTCGGTCTGCCGCGGCGTCAGGTGCAGGCGCTCGAACTCCTCGAGCTCCGCGAGCAGTTCGCTGCGCTCGACGCTCGCGGGATGGAGCTGGCGGAGCTGCTCCAGGGAGAAGCGCCGCCCGATCACGCTCGCGATCTTGATCGTGAACGCCTGTTCCGGGGTCAGACGGTCGATGCGCGAGGTGATGAGCCCCTCGATGGATCGTGGGATCTCGACGTCGGCGAGTTCGAACTCGCCCTCGAACTCGCAGCGGCCGTCCTCGATGCGGAGCACGCCGGCGTCGACGAGCGCGAGCGCGAGCTCCTCGCTGTGGTAGGGGTGGCCGTCGGCGCGCTCGGCCAGCAGCGAGGCGACGAGCTCGGGCAGCGCGTCCGTTCCGAGGCGCCTGCACACGAGCTCGCGGATCTCCTCGTTCGACAGGCGCTCGAGGTGCAGCGACCGCGCCTCCTTGCGAAGCTGCTCGAGTTCGCGCGGCGGATCGACCATGGGCCGGGTCGTCACCACCATGAGCAACGGCGCCAGCGCCTGCTGGATGCGACGCAGCACGCCCGCCGACGCGGCATCGAGCCAGTGCACGTCGTCGATCGCCATCAGCAGCGGCGCGGCCTCCGTCGTCCGGCGCAGGATCTCCACGACGAGCTCGGCGATCCGCAGCGCGCGCGCCTCGCCCGTGAACTGCTCGGTGAACGGCGTCTCCTCGAGCCCCAGGGGCAGGAAGGAGGCGAGCAGCGGCATATGTGCACGGAAATCCGCTTCCGGCAGCAGGGCGTGCAGGCGCTCGACAAGCGTCTCCGGCGTGACGGCCGGGTGTTCCCGGCGCGCGTCGGCTGCGGTCAGGACGTCCAGCAGGAGACCGCGGATCGTGTAGTAGGGCGTGGCGCGTTCGATGGCGTCGGCGGCCGCCGCGCAGACCGTGACCTGCGCGCTGCGCGCGGCTTCGCGCAGATGGCGGAGCAGCCGGGACTTGCCGAAGCCGGCGTCGGCCTCGATGAACACCACGCCGCTGTTGCCACGGACGAGCTCATCGAGGGCGCCGGCGAGCGCCTCACGCTCGGCCACCCGTCCGACCATGGCCGGCGTGGCCGCACCGGCGCCGTCTTCCTTCTCGATTCCGTCGACGATGGCCAGCGGCGCATGCACCGTATCGGCCTCGCCGCGGCCCTTGAGCCGCAGCGTTCGCGGCTCGCCGAAGGCGATGCCGGCGGAGGCGCCCTTCCAGGTGCTCTCGTCGCTAAGAATGCCGCCGTCCGCACGCTGCATGAGGCGCGCGGCGAGATTCACCGCGTCGCCCATGATCGTGTACTCGCGTCGCTCCGGCGCACCGACGACGCCGCAGTAGACGCGGCCCGTGCTGACGCCGACGGAACAGCGGATGTCCATGGACCGGAGCGCGTCGACGATGGTCAGGGCCACGCGGATCCCACGATCCGGATCGTCCTCGTGGGCGAGCGGCGGCAGGCCGAGCGCGGCGAGCAGCGAGACGCCCTTGTCGTCCACGCTGAGCTTGTTGATGCTCCCCTCGTAGCGGTAGCAGGACTCCTGCAGCGCGACCATGATCTGCTGCGCCAGCTCCACGGACGCCCGGTAGTCGATGTCGGGCAGGTTCACGAACAGCACCGTGAGCGTGCGCAGTTCGCCGATCCATGCGCCCTGACCTGCGTCGATGCGCCGCGCTACGGCGGCGGGGATGTAGCCCCGGAGCCGAGCTGAGTGCGGCGCGAGATCGACGTCCGCGCTCCACCTCCGACGCGGCGCGAGCGCTTCGATGCCGCGCAACTCGAGCACCCCGTCGGTGAGCGGGACGCAGTCCGGCGCCGCGTCCACTTCCGTCGCGAGCAGATCGCGCGTACGGGCGGAGATTCCGACGCAGCCGGGCTCGATGAGATCGCCCACGCGCGCCACCTGATCGAGCGGTTTCCCGGCGAACAGGAATTCCCAGCGCCCGCGCACGCCGCCGAGATGGACGATGCGCGCGGAGCCGGCGCCGATGGCCACGCGCAGGCTGAGGGCATCGGGCCCGACGCGGTAGTCGCGGAGCGCCCCCTGGATGGCGAGGCCGCACTGGGCCGCGCGCCAGCTCGCGAAGGCGAGGTCGCGATCGGCCTCCCCGTCACGCCAGATCGCGAGTACCGCGTCACCCGCGAACTTGAGCACGTCGCCGCCGTGTTCGGCGACGATGCGCACGAGGTCCGTGAAGTAGTCGTTCAGCACCGCCGTGAGCTTCTCCGGGCCCGCGGTGCGGTCCCGCGCATAGCGTGCGGTGAGGGGCGTGAAGCCGGAGATGTCGGCGAACATCGCGGCGCAGGGAAAGGACTCGGTGCCTGCCTTGTCGAGCAGCTCACCGCGCACGACGCTCTCGATGATGATGCCGGGCAGGAAGCGGGCGTAGCTGTCCGCCTTGCCGGCCTGATCGAGGCTTCCGGTGGTTTCTGTGGTCACTGCGGACTGCCTGCCTGCCGAAGGCCCTGAGCCGACGCTCGAGAACGACGATCGAAAGAGCTTACGCGCATCGCCTCCCGGAGTGGGAAGCACCGGGCGCAGGGTCGGTCGCGTCCCGAAACGGAAGCGGATCGCGGCAACACGCCGATGCACGACGTCCGGGCGGCGCCCGGGGCGCCTCGCGCCGGGTAGCCTTCCCCGCAGGACCGAGTCCCGCCGATCCATCGGAGAAGGACGCCAGTGCCGGGGCGAACCCCGCGTATCATTCGCTCGAGCACGACGGGGAGCCGAGCATTGAAGACCTTCGAGAATCGCGTCGCCGCGATCACGGGCGCCGGATCGGGCATGGGCCGCGCGCTGGCCCTCGAACTCGTCCGCCGCGGCGCTGCCGTCGCGATCTCCGATGTGAACGCGGACGGCCTGGCCGAAACGGAGCGGCTGGTCACGGAGCTCGGCGGCTCGGTCTGCGCGCACGTCGTCGACGTCGCCGACCAGCAGGCCGTGGCCGCCTGGGCAGCCGCCGTCGTGGCGCACCACGGCAGGGTCCACATGATCTTCAACAACGCCGGCGTCGCGCTGATGCAGAGCGTCGAGAAGCTGCGCTACGAAGACTACGAGTGGCTGCTGAGCATAAACCTGTGGGGCGTGATCCACGGAACGCGTGAGTTCCTGCCCTATCTGCAACAGGTCGACGAGGCGCACATCGTCAACACCGCAAGCATCTTCGGCGTCGTGGCCTTCCCCACCCAGTCGGCCTACAACGCGGCCAAGTTCGCCGTGCGCGGCTTCACGGAGGCGATCGGCCAGGACCTGGCGGACACCCACATCCGCGTGAGCTGCGTGCAACCCGGCGGCGTGAAGACGGGCATCGTGAAGTCCGGCCGCATGGACATGGGCGACAACGAAGGGCCGACGCCCGAGGAGATCGCCGAGCAGTTCGAAAGGGCGGCGGCGCTCCATCCGGAGCAGGCGGCGCAGATCATCCTGCGGGGCGTCGAGCGCGAGCGCATGCGCATCCTGGTCGGCAAGGACGCCCACGTGCTCGCCTGGCTGCAGCGCCTGTTCCCGGAGAACTATGCGAAGGTGCTGACCTGGGCGTCCAAGCGCGCGCAGCAGCGCACCTCGACGTCCTGAGGGATCGCGCCAGAGGCCAGAGGTCCAGGTCGAAGCCACGGGGAGATCACCATGGGCGAGGCCTTCTCCAGAGAGAGCACCACCGCAGACGTGCTGGCGGGGATCGACCTGTCCGGCACGACCATGCTCGTGACCGGGGCGAACTCGGGGCTGGGCCTGGAGACTGCCCGGGCGCTCGGCGCCGCAGGCGCGAAGGTCGTGATCAGCACGCGGAGTCAGGAGAAGTCCACGGAAGCCCTGGCCACGCTGAGCACTGCGGTTCCGGACGCCATCCTCGAGTCCGTCGAGATGGACCTCGGCTCACTCGCCAGCGTCCGAGCCGCCGCGGACACGGTGCTCGCGCGCTACCCGCGCCTGGACGTCGTGATCGGCAACGCCGGCGTCATGAACACGCCGCTCGGCCGCACCGAGGACGGCTTCGAGACGCAGTTCGGCGTCGACCACCTCGGCCACTTCCTCTTCTACAACCGCATCGCCCCGAGCCTCCTGTCCGCCGCGCCCGCACGGATCGTGATGCTCAGTTCCGGCGCCCACTTCAACTCCGACGTCCTCTGGGACGACGTCAACTGGGCGCGTACGGAGTACGACAAGTTCCTCGCCTACGGCCAGGCGAAGACGGCCAACGCGCTCTGCGCCGTGGCCATGAACGCGCGGCTGCAGCGCCGGGGGGTCAGGGCCTTCAGCGTGCACCCGGGCGTCATCGAGACCAACCTCGGACGCTACATGACCGCGGAAGACCGCACCGAACTGATCGCGCGCATGATCAAGCGTATGGGGGGCGACCCCGCCGACGTCGAGAACATGGATCTGGGCAGCCTGCCCATGTTCATCAAGTCCGTGGAGCAGGGCGCCGCGACCTCCTGCTGGGCGGCGACCGCCGCGAGCCTCGACGCGTATGGCGGCCGCTATCTCGCGGACTGCAGGGTCGCGCCCGTGGTGGAGTCGTACCAGCCGGACGGCTGCATGGCCTACGCGCTGGACCCGGACGCCGCCGAGCGTCTGTGGCGGCTGTCAGAGGAGATGATCGGGGAGCGCTTCGAGTACTGAGCCCCGTCGGCGAGGGCCCGGATACGTCCGCGCGCCCGGGCCGAACGCCTTCTTGCGAGCAGAGCAGCGGCGCTGCACCGCTGCTCGCCCGAGGCACGCCTCAGGCCTGCGGCGTGACCAGGTACTTCTCGCCCGTCTTCATCTGCCGGTAGTCCAGCACCGCGTCACGGGTGAGCATCTCTTCCAGACTGACTCTGCGCTTGTAGGAACTGGCGAAGGTCGTGGTGATGTTGTCGAGGACACGCTGGCGCATGCGCATCATCGTCTCCAGGCCTGCGGTCTGCAGGAAGGGCGTGAGCAGCCAGCCGGAAAGGGTCCAGCCGAAACCGTAGGACGGCGTCAGGATGGTCGGGCCGAGGTCCAGGCGGCCATAGATGTACATCTTCTTCTGCTGCGTGGAGCCGTAGCGGGAGAACTCCGCCATCTTCGACACGGCGACCTGCTCCATGGCCCTGAAGCAGGCATCGACGTTGCTGCCGCCGCCGATGGGGTCGAAGCCGCAGTAGGCGTCGGTGGCGTCGATGGCACTGCGCAGCTGGTCCATGAAGTCGTCGGCGGAGGAGTTCACGACGTACTCGGCGCCGAGCCCTTTCAGCAGCTCGACGTGCTCCTGCTTCCGGACGATGTTCACGAGGGGCAGCTCGTCCTCGAGGCAGATCTTCACCAGCATCTGACCGAGGTTGGAGGCCGCCGCGAGGTGGATGATCGCCTTCTGGTTCTCCATCCGGGCCGTCTCGACGAAGCCGAGGGCGGTCATCGGGTTCACGAAGGCCGAGGCGCCGTCCTCCGAGGAGACGTCGCCGAGCGGCAGGCACATGCCGGCGTCCGCGATGCAGTACTGGGAATAGGCGTTGCCCGGCACGCAGGCGACGCGCTGGCCGACCAGGGCCTCGGCCTGATCGCCGGCTGCCACCACGACACCCGCACCTTCGTTGCCGACCGGGAGGCGCTGGCCGTGGCGCCCCTTCTGGGCGCTGTAGAAGGGCTCGGGCATGTCGGCCACGAACTTGCCGGGCGTGTACTCGGCGTTCTCCAGATCCGCGCTGCTGGTCAGGATGGCGAGGTCCGACGGATTGATCGGCGCCGCTTCCATCTGCACGAGGACCTGGTTGCCCGTGGGCTCGGGAAACTCGGTCTCGACCACCTCCACGGTGAGCTTGCCGTCCGCGAGCGTGCTGAAGAGTTGTCTACCGGTGGCCAATGCGCTGTCTCCTGAATCCGGGGAACCTCGGGGCCGCAAGGATACCCTTCGGCGACGGGCTGCGTTCGGTTGCATGGATGGCCCGCGAGACGTCGAGCTGCGGTTATCCTGCCGCCACGCCAGACGTCGTTTCGGGGAGGGATGACGACATGCGCCCGATGATCTACCGCACGCTCCTGCTCTGCTTCCTGCTGGGTTCCACCGGCAGCCTCGCGGCGGCGACGCCGCAGATCAGCGAACCCTTCAAGGTCGGCACCTTCGAGATCGCGGGTGCGCCGACGGTCGGCGTCGTCCTGCGCGATGCGATCGTCGTCGAACTCGACGCGGCGAACGCCGCGCTGGAACGCACCGGTCACTACGCGCGCGTCCCCATGCCCGCCGACATGCTCGAGCTCATCGAGCGCTACGAGTACGGCCTCAGGCCGCGCCTCTACGAGCTCGTCAACCATCTCGTCGCGCACGAGATGCTCGGCGAAGGACGGCCGGACTGGATCCACGACGTCGACGCGGTCCGCACGCTGCCGCCGATCCTCTACCCCGGGAAGATCCTCAACGCCGCAGTGAACTTCTACAGCCACGTGGAGGAAGCGGGCACGGAAGCCGAGCGGCGCGAGGCACGCCGCCTGCGACGTGAGCAGCGCGGCGTGCCGTATCTGTTCCTGAAGCCGAGCCGCGGCGCGGTGATCGGCAACGGCGATCCGGTGGTCATTCCCTGGGGACGCGATCGCACGGACTGGGAAGTGGAACTCGGTGCGGTGATCGGCCGGGCCGGCAAGTACGTGCCGGCGACGGAGGCCGAGCAGCACGTCTTCGGCTACATGGTGACCCTCGACATCTCCGACCGCGGCGGCCGGCCGCCGGGCGGCGCCCCGTTCAGGAGCGACTGGTTCGTCGGCAAGGGCCACGACAGCTTCGCGCCTCAGGGCCCCTGGATCGTGCCGAAGGAGTTCTACGGCAACCCCATGGAGATCCTGCGCCAGACGCTCAGCGTCGGCGACGAGCAGATGCAGGAAGCGACCGCCGGCGACATGATCCACTCGCTGTGGGAGCTCATCGAGTACGCCTCCTCGATCATCACGCTCTACCCCGGCGACGTGATCAACAACGGCACCTCCGGCGGCGTCGGCATGGGGACGGCCGTGCGCGGCGAGCAGCGGTTCCTGCAGCCCGGCGAGGTCATCTCGGCGACCATCGACGGCATCGGCACGCTGCGACTGCCGGTCGTCGCCGAAGCGGAGCCGGAGGGCCTGACGGGTGCACAGCTGCCGCCCGTGAGCAGCTATCGGAAGTAGCGCGACACGGTTCACTGCCGCTCGACTCACCGCGCGGGAGCTCTCCCTGAAGCGGACGTGCCCGCGGTCGATCGCGCAACCGGAGTACCGTGCAGCGAGCGGTCGACGACGCGGCGGTGATCAGTTCGCGAGGTACACCACTTCCGCGTCCTCGAAGTCGGCGAGGTTCGAGACGACGACCTGCTCACCGGGCTCGAGCCCACCGAGGATCTCGACGCGGCCGACGGACACGAGGCCCGTCCGGATGCGCCGCCGCGTGGCGAGCTCGCCGTCGACGACGTAGGTGAAGCGTCCACCGCCGGACTCGAGGAAGGGTCCGCGATCCACCATGAGCACGTCGCCCTTGCCCTCGAGCAGGATGCGCGCGGCGACGCGCTGGTTCTGGCGCATGTTGGCGGGCGCGGGGCCGTCGAAGCGCACGCGTGTGGTGACCTGGCTGTTCACCACCTCCGGAGAGACCGAGACGACTGCGGCGTCCCAGGTCCGCCCCTGATGCGTGACCGTGGCGGGCAGGCCGGGCGCGAGGATCGAGCCATAGGCATCGGGGATCTGCAGCTCCACCTCGAAGGCCGTGAGATCCACGACCGTGAGCAGGGGCGCGTCGCGGGCCACGGCGTCGCGGTCGGCGACCAGCAGATTGCCGACCACGCCGGTGACCGGACTACGGATCTCCAGTTCGGCGATCTGCCGCTCGAGATCGGCGACGCGCAATCGGGCTCGATCGATTTCCAGCTCGGCCGCCTCGGCCTCGAAGGCGAGGCGTTCCTCCTGCAGGCCGGCATCGTCGACGGCGTGGCGGTACCGCAGCTCGGCGGTGGCGAGATCGTCTCGGGCCTTGGCGAGATCGAACTCGCTGATCGCCCGCTTCGCGTAGGCCGCTTCCGCACGCTCGAGTTCCCGTCGCGCGGCGGTCAGCTCGACGCCGGCGATATCGGCGCGCTGCCGATTCTCCAGCATGGTCGCGCGCGCCTCGATCTGCTGGCGCTTCAGCCCCGTCTCGGCGGCCGAGAGCACGGAGCTCTCCTGCTCGAGCAGATTCCGCAGCTCCGGACTCGCGATGGATGCGAGCAGCTCTCCTGCCCGCACCGAGTCGCCGGCCTGCGCCGCGAGCGTGACCACGCCCGCGGCGGGGCTGAACAGCGTCGGCTTCACCGCTGCCACGACGACGCCCTGCGCCGTCACGTCGCGTTCGAGATCGCCACGCTCCACGGTGGACAGGCGCAGACGCTCCCGTGCCACCGTGTGCTCGGCGCTGCTCCAGCGACCGATCGCCGGCCCGACGAACACGCCGACCGCGATCACGGCGACGAGCGCGATGCCGGCGATCGGCCACCTGCGCGAGAACGGACCGGGCCGCTCGATGACCTCGTCCTGGGTGGAGGTGTCTCGGATCATCCTGCTTGGACGCAGCTGAAACCGGAAAGGTTTGTAGCACCCTCCGAGCGCCGGCAGCGGCGTCGTGCGGCAGGACCACCGCTGCGCGCGATGCGGCGAAGGGGTGCGCTCGCGAGCGCGGGCCACCGGCCGGCCCATCGCCTGGCGCCCACCTTCCGGCGCTCCCGGGCGCCCGCTCCTTCCGGTTCCCGACGCACCGTGGCAGAGTCCGCGCCGCTCTTCCCCGTCATCTCATCAGGAGAACGCGCACCATGTGGCTCGAATCCCCCTCCAAGTCCATCATCCTCGGCACGGCGTCCATCTTCGCGGCAGTCGCCCTGATCGCCATCGCCATGGCGACGATCGACGCGCTGATCTGATCGACGACCCCGTGCGCGCCTGCCCCGGGCGCGCACGCCGGTGCTCCGGGGACCTCGTTCCGGCGCTCCCCCGCCCCATCCGTCCCTCCCTTCCGTTCGACGCGACGTCCGTACCGATACTCTCCCCGATGCTGTAAACCGATCGCACGGTGCGGCCGTTCTGGCCTGGAAGAGCCCAGTCACCGCGTGGCGGGAGAGGCCCCATGCGCATCGAAGAAGCCGCCATCGCGGCGAATCGCTTCGGCTACGGCGCCCGACCGGGCGAGCTGCGCGCCATCGCAGGCGATCCTCGTGGCTGGCTGCTCGAACAGCTCGTGCCCGGGCACGAGCTGCCTGCGCCGCTCGCTGCCCTGCCGAGTACCGGAGACGACCTCGCCGCCTTCCCGCTCTGGCTGTTCCGGTACGCGCGCGCGAACCGCATGCGCGCCGCGGGCAGCCGCCAGGACGAAACGGACGCGCCGGACTCCGTCGAGGCCTCCCTGCGCACCGTGCTCGGCCCGCGCCTGATCCGGGCCGCGAACGCCCGCCTCGAGACGGCGATCCGCAGCGAGACGCCGTTTCGCGAACGCCTGATCCACTTCTGGTCCGATCATTTCGTGGTGGCCGGCACCAAGGGCGTGACCCTCGCCGTGCCGCCGTCCTTCGAGCGCGACGTGGCGCGCGCGTACGTGACCGGCCGCTTCGTGGACATGCTGAGCACCTCCACGCGCCATCCCGCCATGCAGCTCTACCTCGACAACTACCGCAACATCGGGCCGAACTCGCGCTTCGGCCGGCATCCGGAGGAGATGCCGCGCCGTCCGGGTGCGGAGCCACCGACGGGGCTGAACGAGAACCTGGCGCGCGAGATCCTCGAACTGCACACGGTGGGGGTGGACGGCGGCTACGACCAGCGCGACGTCACCGAGTTCGCCCGCGTACTGACCGGCTGGGGCATCGAGCCGCCCCTCGGGCGCGGAGGCTTTCGCCATCTCGGCCTGGGGGCTGCCATCGCCCTGGGCCGGACGGAGTGGGTCGTCGAGCAGTTGCGTGAGGAGGCAGCGACGAAGACCTGGGACGACCTGTTCCACTTCGAGGCGCGCGCCCACGAACCCGGCGACTTCACGGTCCTCGGCAACCGCTACACCGCCGACGGCGAGGCCCAGGGCCAGCGCGTGCTCGACGACCTCGCCCGGCATCCGCGCACCGCGACCTTCATCGCCCACAAGCTCTGCCGCCACTTCATCGCCGACGAACCGCCGGCGGCGGCCGTGGCGCGCGTCTCGGCCACCTGCCGGGAGACGGAGGGCGACCTCGCGGCGGTGGCCGCCACACTCGTGCAGAGCCCGGAGGCCTGGGCCCCCGAACGTCGCAAGTTCAAGCGTCCGGAGGAGTTCCTGATCTCCGCGGCGCGAGCTGTGGGCGTCGACACACCGCCCGAACGCGCCTTCGTCGGCGCCCTGAACGACATGGGCCAGCCGCCCTACCGGCAGCCGGGACCGGACGGCTGGGCCGATACGGAGGCTTTCTGGGCCTCGCCGGACGCGCTCTGGAAGCGCCTCGAGTGGGCCGACGCGCTCGCGCGCCGCATCGCGTCTGCGCAGCTCGACGTCACGGAGCGGGCGCGGACCGTCCTCGGGGAGGCC
>JAZBPO010000485.1:0-4738 GCA_036351675.1 Pseudomonadales bacterium | reverse complement strand
GGCGCCGGCACCTCGGCGACGCCGATCATCGCCTCGCGTTCGACGAGCTCCGCGAGCGCCGCCTCGGACAGCGCCTCCGTGCCTGCGGGCCGCTCGGGCAGCACGAGATAGCGCACCTCCGCACTCGAGTCCCAGACCCGCACTGCCTTTTCCTGCGCCAGCTCGAGGCCGAACTCGCGGAGGACGGCACGCGGTTCGCGGACGATGCGTGAGCGATAGGCCGGGTCCTTGTACCAGCGCGGCGGCAGGCCGAGCATGGCCCACGGATAGCAGGAGCAGAGCGTGCAGACGACGACGTTGTGCACCGCCGGCGTGTTCTCCACGACCACCAGCTTCTGCATCTCGCCACCGGGCCCACCACTGATGCCGAGTTCGCCGACCGCTGTGCGTCCGTCGGCGAGGAGGCGGGCGCGGAACGCCTCGTCGACCCAGGCGCGGGCGACCACGCGGGCGCCGTTCAGGGGGCCCACGCGTTCCGCATAGCGGGCGATGACCGCGTCGACCTCCGCGGGGTCGAGCAAGCCCTGCTCGACGAGCATCGCCTCGAGCGCCTCGGCGCGGATCGCCGGGTCGGAGGCGTCGTGCTCGTGCGCGTGGTGCTCACCCATGGCGCGACTCCAGATAGGGCTCGAAGAGATCGAGGTGCACGCGCGTACCGGGTTCGGCCGCGGCGCCCCAGAGGGTCTCGCCGGCGAAGGACACGGTGTACAGATGGGTGGGGCATTCGCCCCGACCGTGGGCATTCGCGTCCGGGAAGACCCAGCCGCCGTGCAGCGCCTCGATGCGCCCGTCGCGGCCGCGCGCGTAGTCCGGCAGGCGACAGTGACCCGGCGGCAGGTCCGTGACCGTGCGCACGGCGTCTCCGGCCGCGAAGCGCGGCGGCGTTTCGAGGGTGCGGACGGCGCTGGAGTCACCGGAGGGTGCGACCGGGTCCGGAGCCGCCGCCGGCCGCGAGGCGATGCGCGCGTCCGGGTTCGCGCCGGCCGCCTCGGCGCGCGCCGTGAGTGCCTCGCGATCGACCAGGCCCGCCTCCACGAGCAACGTCTCGATACCGCCGAGCCAGCGTCCGTAGTAGCCATGGGTCAGATAGGCGACGGGGTCGATGCGCTCGATGGCGTGTCGGAAGCGGTCCGTGTTGCCGGTGGCGCCGGCGCGGCCGCACGCCGTCGCCATGGCGAAGACCGCTGCCTCCCAGCGTTGGTGAAAGGTCGGCTCGTCGGCCTCGGGTTCGACGGGGCCGAACCCGTGCATGCCGCCGAGATCGTGGATGCCCTTCAACGCGCCGTCTCCCCAGCCTCGAAGTGCCCGGACATGGTGCGCAGGCGGGGCCGCGCGAGCAAGGGCGATCCTGATCGGCCAGCGGTTCCCGGGCGGTCTCAGCTTTCCGGCCCTTCCTCGCGCAGGCGCACGGGGCCGGACTGCTCCGGGTACAGGCCCTCGCGATCCGCGTAGAAGGCCCGGAGCCGGTCCATGTCGGCAGCGACGTCGCCCGAGGGCACGAAGGCCTCACCGATCACGCCGCAGCGGCGACCGTAGTCGAGCGCCGTGGGCACGAGCGGAACGCCCGCGCTGAGGGCGATGTGGTAGAAGCCGGAGCGCCAGTGATCCGTGCGCGACCGTGTGCCCTCCGGCGGGATCAGCAGCGCGAGGGCGTCGCTCTCGGCGAAGGCGCGCGCGGTCGCCGCGACGCGATCTTCCTTCAGGTGCCGCCTCACCGGCACGCCACCGAGGCCGCGCATGATCGGCCCCATGGGGCCCCGGAACAGCGTGTGCTTGCCGAGCCAGCGGATGTGCATGCCGGCGGCCCAGGCCATGAGCAGCGTCCAGGGGAAGTCCCAGTTCGAGGTGTGCGGGGCGGCGATCACGACATAGTGCGGAACCGGCGGCGGTGCGCCGACGAGGCGCCAGCCGCAGGCGCGCAGGATCAGGCGGGCGATGGTCTTCACGATGCGGATTCCGGGCTGCCAGGAGCTGCCCGGCGCAGCGCGCAGTCTATACGGGAGTCATGCGCCGCGTGCAGGCGTGCAGGCGTCAGTCGTCCTGGGATTCCGCCGCGCGAAGCCGCCGCCTGAGCAGGTCGATCTCCTGCTTGAGAACGGAGATCTCGTTGCGGTGCCGGGCCCGGAGCGCTTCGACCTGTTCCACGGTCCAGGTGCGTTCTCCACCGACCACCTCGTCCCCGTCCGTCGCCGTGCGCCGGTTCGCGAGCCGTCTGCCCTTCTCGAGCTGCTGGCGCGTCAGGGTGTGGTCGGGGCCGAAGGCCCGCTCGGCGCGACGTTCGGCGAAGTCGACGACGGTCTGATCACGGCTGCTGCCGTCCTCGCGCTTGCCACCATCGGAGGAGGCGCCGTGGCCCGGGCCGCGGAGGCGGCTGCCGAGCAGTTGCTGTGCGGCTGCGAGCCAGGGTCTGAGTTCCTCGGCGCTGCGGCCCCAGAGCCGCTCGACGTGCCAGGGGATCGAGCACTGGCCCTGATGAGCGATGCGGATCGCCCCCGTGCCGAGATCCGGCCCGTCGCCGCTGTGCAGTGCCAGGTCGCGCACCGGAAGGGAGAACTCGCGCGGGATCCGACCGCGCGGATCGAAGCCGAGCGTGAAGAAGCAGGCGGCGCGAAGGGTGCCGTCGAGCTCGGAGATCAGGTAGATCGCCCGCACGCGCTGGATGCGCGGCGGGATGCCCAGCATGCCCTCGCGGACCGCGTCCAGGAAGGCGTCGTGGCGCCGTACGGACACGATGCGATTGCCGGACAGCAGCATCACCCACTCATGGTGACGTCCGGCCACGAACTGATCTGGAGGGACGCGCATCTCGCGACTCCGTGCAGTATCCGGATCGTCCGTGACCCGAGCTGGTGGATGATGATCCGCGTCAAGGAGACGCGGAACAAGGAAGGGTGTCACTGTCGTTCCGTTATGTAGTCGACGAAAATGGACTCCGCCACTGCGACGACGGCGGCCCCGCCGAACGGCGGAGAGCGGGAGACGAAGGGCCCGGTCGCGGGCCGCCGGAATGGTCTCGGGAGATCTGCTGATCGACTTTGGCCATCGTTCCGATGCAAATATTCGATTGGATGTATCAGTCTGGGTGCAGCACGCTGCGCCTGCACTTCGCCCTTACACAGAGAGGAGAACGTCCATGCGACGTCAGTTCCTACCCCTGATGACCGCGGTCGCCGTCGCCACGGCGCCGCTCGCGGTGCCCACGCTGGTGCCTGCCCGGGCCCTCGCCGAAGAGATGACGGGGACCTCGCCCGCCGAGGTGACGGGTGGCGCGGGTCAGGCCAAGCCCAACCAGTTCTGGTGGCCCGAGCTGCTCGACCTGTCGCCACTGCGCGACCATGACGCGCGCTCGAACCCCTACGGCGACGACTTCGACTATGCCGAAGCCTTCGCGAGCGTCGACTTCGACGCACTCAAGGCCGACCTGCGTGCTCTCATGACCGACTCCCAGGACTGGTGGCCGGCCGACTACGGTCACTACGGCCCCTTCTTCATCCGCATGTCCTGGCACGCGGCCGGCACCTATCGCACCTCCGACGGGCGCGGCGGTGCGGGCGGCGGTCAGCAGCGCTTCGAGCCGCTGAACAGCTGGCCCGACAACGCCAACCTCGACAAGGCCCGGCGTCTGCTCTGGCCGCTCAAGCAGAAGTACGGCCGCAACGTCTCCTGGGCCGATCTGCTGGTGCTCGCGGGCACGGTGGCCATGGAGGACATGGGCTTCGAGACCTTCGGCTTCGCCGGTGGTCGCCCCGACGAGTGGGAACCGGATCTCGTCTACTGGGGGCCGGAGATGGCGCTCGGCAGCTCCGATCGCTTCGACGGTGAGGGCAACATGCCGCCCGAACTCGGGGCCACGGTCATGGGCCTCATCTACGTGAACCCCGAGGGTCCCGGCGGTAGCGGTGACCCGCTCGCGGCCGCCGAGCGGATCCGCCTCAGCTTCGGCCGCATGGCCATGAGCGACGAGGAGACCGTCGCACTCATCGCCGGCGGCCACACCTTCGGCAAGAATCACGGCGCCGCCTCGCCCGCGGACTGCGTGGGCGCGGATCCCTCCGGTGCCCCGATCGAGCAGCAGGGGCTGGGCTGGAAGAACGACTGTGGCAAGGGCATGGCGGAGGACACGATCACCAGTGGCCTCGAGGGCGCCTGGACCGCCGCGCCCACGCGCTGGACGATGATGTATCTGCAGAACCTGTTCGCCTACGAGTGGGAACAGACGCGCAGCCCGGCCGGCGCGATCCAGTGGGTGCCCGCCGGCGGGCAGGCCGCCGACACGGTGCCGGACGCACACCGTGACGACGTGCGACACCAGCCCGTGATGCTCACGACGGACCTCTCCCTCAAGGAGGACCCGGCCTACCGGGAGATCTCGCGCCGCTTCCTCGACAATCCCGAGGAGTTCGAGGACGCCTTCGCCCGCGCCTGGTTCAAGCTCACGCACCGCGACATGGGTCCGAAGGCTCGCTACGTGGGCGCGGAGGTGCCGGAAGAGGCGCTGCTCTGGCAGGACCCGGTGCCCGAGGTGGACCATCCCCTCGTCGATGCGGGTGACGTCGCCAGGCTCAAGGAGGACATCCTGGAGTCGGGTCTCAGCGTCCAGGAACTGGTGCGCACGGCCTGGGGCGCGGCCGCCAGCTACCGTGACTCGGACATGCGCGGCGGCGCCAACGGTGGCCGCATCCGCCTCGCGCCGCAGAAGGACTGGGCGGTGAACGATCCGGCGGAGGTCGCGAAGGTG
>JAZBPO010000484.1:0-7668 GCA_036351675.1 Pseudomonadales bacterium | reverse complement strand
TCTCAGCTGCCCAGCGGCTGAGCCGGCGGGTAGAGCTCCGTCATCGCTTCACGCATCCAGGTCTCCGCTTCGGCGGTGACCTGGGGCGTCGTACGGCCACTGGTCTGGATCGGTGGCGAGATGCGCAGATGGATCGTTCCCGGGCGCTTCAACCACTTGCGGGCTGGCCAGCAGCGGCCCGCATCGTGGGCCACGACCAGTACCGGAACGTCCGCCGCGGTCGCGAGCGCGGCCCCGCCACGCTGGAAACGCCCGGCTTCTCCCGGCGCGAGGCGCGTGCCTTCCGGAAACAGCACGACCCAGATGCCGTCCTCGAGTCGAGCACGGCCGGAGCGGACGAGCGCCTTCAGCGCACCGCGCCCGTCCGAACGATCGATCGCGATCGGTTTCAGCAGTCCGTAGGCCCAGCCGAAGAAGGGGATCCGGAGGAGCTCGCGCTTGATCACGGTGGCTTGCGGCACGAACAGCGACTGCAGGAACAGCGTCTCCCAGGTGCTCTCGTGCCGCACGAGCACGACGCAGGGCGTATCCGGGAGGTTCTCGAGGCCTTCGATCTCGCAACGGATGCCGCAGGTCCAGCGCAGCCAGGTCAGCACGAGGCGCGTCCAGCTGACCACGATGAAGTGGAAACGCAGGCGATAGGGCATGAGCCAGCCGAAAAGTACGCCGAGCGTGCCCCACACCACCGTGATGATCGTGTAGCCGGCCAGGAAGAGGCCGGAGCGGAGTCCCCGAAGCACGCTCACGATGCCTCCCTGGCAGTGGCCGACGCCGACCCAGCGCTCCCCTTCGCAAGATGTGCTGCCGTGAACGCGCCGAGGTCGTCGTAGACCGCGGCAGTCATCGGAGTAAGCGCACGCTCCGTCTCCCGCCCTTTACCTGTACGAACCAGAACTGGATCGCAGCCGGCCGCAACGGCAGCCTCGAGGTCTCGTGCGGAGTCCCCGACGAAGGGCACGCCGCGCAGGGACATGCCCAGTTCGCGGCCGATCTGCTGCAGCAGGCCCGGTTGCGGCTTGCGGCATGCACATCCATCCCCGGGTCGATGGGGGCAGAACGCGATGTATGTGATCTCGCCCCCGGCTGCGCGGACCTGCGTTCGCATGTGATCGTGGATGGCGTCGAGGGTCGCGCGATCGAACAGACCCCTCGCGAGCCCCGACTGGTTCGTCGCGATGGCGACCCGAATGCCGGCCGAGCTCAGGCGGGCGATCGCTTCGAGGCTGCCCGGAATCGGCGACCATTCGGTCACGGACCGGACATAGCTGGCCGAGTCCTCGTTGATGACGCCGTCGCGATCGAGGATCACGAGGTGGCCCATGGAACCGCCCGGAGAGCCGATGGGAGCCGCGGATTCTGCGCGCAAGCGCCCACGAGTTCAAAATACCGGCGACCACGGTCGAGAGTGCCTGCCCATGCCCGAACTGGAAGCCTGTCCCTGGTGCGGTGCGGACCCGCTCTATCGCGCCTATCACGACGAGGAGTGGGGCGTACCCTGCCGGGACGAGCATCGTCTGTTCGAGTTCCTCGTGCTCGAGGGCATGCAGGCGGGGCTCGCCTGGATCACCATCCTGCGCAAACGGCCTGCCTTCCGCGCGGCCTTCGCCGACTTCGACGCGGCCCACGTCGCCCGCTTCGACGAAGGCGACCGGGCGAGACTGCTCTCCGATGCGGGCATCGTGCGCAACAGGGCGAAGATCGACGCCGCGATCACCGCGGCACGCATCGTCCTCGACCTCCGCGAACACGGCGATGGGCTCACCGGCCGTCTCTGGTCTCACGTCGATGGCGAAGCGATCCAGCATCGCTATCGGCGTCTCGAGGACGTTCCCGCGAGTGACGCCGTCGCCGAGCGCATGTCCAGGGATCTGAGGAGTCTCGGCATGAAGTTCGTCGGGCCGACGATCTGCTACGCCCTCATGCAGGCGGCCGGCCTGGTCAACGACCATCTGATCGACTGTCCGCGGCATACGGTCTGTGCGGCCCTCGCGCGCTCCGGTGACTGAACCGCCCCTTCGCCGCCGGCCGAGCGCACGTACGCTGCTCGCGCTCCTGGGGTTCTGCGGACTGCTGCCCCGAGCGCTTCATGCCTCCCTCGCACCGATGATCGCCTGCGGCGCGGACTTCCTCGGTGTTCGCCATGCCCGCACCACCGAGACGAATCTGGCGCTCGCCTACCCCGAGCTACCACTCGGGGCGCGACGTGCGCTCGCCCGTCGTTCCCTGGTGGCGGATGCACGGCTGGCGCTCGAACTTCCGAGCACCCTTCGTGCACGACCGCTGACGCTGCTGCAGCGCGTGGCCGGTGCCGAAGCAGCCGAGCAACTCGCACGCGCCCAGCGCAGCGGACGCGGTGTCCTGCTCCTCGTGCCGCATCTCGGCAACTGGGAGTTGCTCTGTCTCTGGCTTCAGGCCCGGGCTGATGCGGCGCGCCCCTTCACCGCCCTCTTCCGTCCTCTACGGGATCCCGAACTCGACCGCTGGCTGCGAGCGAGACGCGAGCGTAGCGGCGCACGCCTCGTCCCGACCGATCCGGCGGGCCTGCGCACCCTGCTGCGAGTGCTCCGCAGCGGCGGCATGGTCGGAGTGCTTCCCGATCAGGTTCCGGCGCCCGGCTCCGGTATCCACGCGCCGTTCCACGGCCGGGATGCGCTGACCATGACACTCGTCCGTGGCCTCGTACGCCGCTGCGCCCCCGAGGTCCTGGCGATCACGGCGCTGCGTCGGGCGCACGGCTACCGGATCCACCTGCTCCCGGCCGATCCGGCCGTCGGCGACGACGATCCACGTAGCGCCGCCACAGCACTCAACAGGACCCTCGAGGCTTGTATCGCACTCGCCCCGGAACAGTACCAGTGGGGTTACAAGCGCTACCGTTGGCCCCCGGGATCCGGCGATGACTACTACGTGGTCCGGCGTCCCGCGGGTAGCTAGACACCGCCCTCAGCTGCGCCAGAACTCCGGCGTCACCAGTACGAGCAGCGTGAAGATCTCGAGCCGTCCGAGCAGCATGGCGACGCACAGGGTCCACTTGGCCGTATCCGAGATCTCGCCATAGTGCAGGGCCACGCTGCCGAGCCCCGGACCGAGGTTGTTCAGGCACGCCGCGACGGCGGAGAAGGCCGTCGTGAAGTCGAGACCCGTCGCGAGGAGGATCACCAGCATCATCAGGAAAGCGATCACGTAGGCCGAGAAGAACCCCCAGACCGAGTCGATGACGCGGTCCGGAACGCGTGCCCGGCCGAGCTTCACGGGAATGATCGCGTTCGGATGGATCAGTCGCTTCACCTCCCGCGCACCCTGCAGGACGATCAGCAGTACCCGGACCACCTTCATGCCGCCGCCGGTCGATCCGGCGCAGGCACCCGTGAAGGCAGCGAAGATCACCAGATAGGGCAGCAGTGACGGCCAGGTGCTGAAGTTGGTCGTCGTGAAGCCTGTCGTCGTCGCGACGGACACGACCTGGAAGAGGCCGTCCCGGATCGCCGTCGGCAGCGACAGCGCACCCGACGTCACCAGCACGGCGACGGTCACCGCGGAGATGACCGCGAGAAGCATCAGATAGGCGACGGTCTCCACGTCGCGCAGGTAGTACAGCAGGCTGCGTCGTCGCCAGACGACGAAGTGCAGACCGAAATTGATGCCGCAGAGGACCATGAAGACGATCGCGATGCCTTCGATCGCCGCCGAGTCGAAGTACCCGAGCGATGCGTCGTGCGTGGAGAATCCGCCGATCGCCACGGTGGAGAAGGCGTGGGCGAGGGCATCGAAGGCATCCATTCCCGCGATCCAGTAGGCGAGCCCGCAGGCGATGGTCAGCGTCAGATAGATGTACCAGAGCGCCTTCGCCGTCTCCGTGATGCGCGGCGTGAGCTTGCTGTCCTTGACCGGCCCGGGCATCTCGGCGCGATAGAGCTGCATGCCGCCGATGCCGAGCATGGGCAGGATCGCCACGGCGAGGACGATGATCCCCATGCCACCGAGCCACTGGAGTTCCTGGCGGTAGAACAGGATCGAACGCGGCAGGGCATCGAGGCCCGTGGCGACGGTCGCTCCGGTCGTCGTCAGGCCCGAGAGCGACTCGAAGACAGCGTCCGAGTAGCTCTCCCAGGCACCGGGCTGCAGCCACAGCGGCAGCGCACCGAAGAGTCCGAGGGAAAGGTAGAACAGCGCCGTGATCACGAAGCCGTCCCGATTCCGCAGCTCCTCGCGACCGCGCGCCACGGGCGCCCAGAGCAGTACCCCGGCACCGAGAGTGGTGGCGAACGCGAGCAGGAAGGCGGGGATGGTCCGCTCGCCGTAGATCAGGGCCACGACGAGGGGTGTCAGCATGGTCACGCTGAACAGCATGAGCAGGATGCCGGAGACGCGAAGGATCGCGCTGACGTGCACCTCAGCCTTCCCCCGAGCTCGCGCGAGCGTTCATCAGAAGAACTGCAGCCCGACCTGGAAGAGCCCCTCGATCTCCTGGATCCGGCGCTTGTCCGTGAGGAACATGATCACGTGGTCGTCCGGTTCCACGACGAGATGGTCGTGGGCGATCAGTACTTCCTCGCCACGGACGATGGCGCCGATGCTGGAACCCTTCGGCAACTCGATGGCGTCGAGCGTCCGGCCAACCACGCGCGAGGATCGAGCGTCGCCGTGCGCGACGGCCTCCATGGCCTCGGCCGCGCCCCGCCGCAGCGAGTGGACGCGTGCGACGTCGCCGCGACGCACGTGCACGAGCAGTTCCGACGTCGTCGCCTGTTGCGGGGAGATGGCGACGTCGATCACGCCGCCCTGCACCAGCTCCACGTAGGCGGGCTTGGAGATGAGCGTCATCACCTTGCGCGCACCGAGTCGCTTGGCGAGCATCGACGACATGATGTTCGCCTCGTCGTCGTTCGTGAGCGCACAGAAGACGTCCGTGTTCTCGATGTTCTCGTCGCGCAGCAGATCGCCGTCGGTGACGTTCCCGGAAAGGACCACGGTCCGGTCCAGCGATTCCGACAGCGCTTCGCACCGCGCCGCGTCGCGCTCGATGATCTTCACTGCGTAGCGCTTCTCGAGCTGGCGTGCGAGGCGCTCGCCGATGTGACCGCCGCCCGCGATCATGATGCGCTTGTAGGGCTTCTCGAGGCCGCGCAGTTCGCTCATCACTGCGCGGATGTCGCGTCGCGCGGCGATGAAGAAGACCTCGTCGTCGGCTTCGATCACCGTATCGCCCTTCGGGACGATGGCGTGGTCACGGCGGAAGATCGCCGCGACGCGCGTATCGACGTTGGGGACGTGGGCGCGCAGCGTCTTCAGCTGCTGGTGCACGAGTGGACCGTCCGGGTAGGCCTTCACCGCCACGAGCTGGAGCATGCCGTGGGCGAAATCGAGGACCTGCAGCGCGCCGGGATACTGGATCAGGCGCTCGATGTGATCAGTCACGACCTGCTCGGGGTTGATGAGCACGTCGATGGGCATGTGCTCCTTCGAGAAGAAGCCGGCGCGGGTGGTGTAGGCGCTCGCACGCAGGCGAGCGATCTTCATCGGCGTGCGGAACAGCGAGTAGCTGACCTGGCACGCCACCATGTTCACCTCGTCGGAGTTGGTGACGGCGATCAGCAGATCCGCGTCCTCGGCACCGGCCCGGCGCAGCACGTCCGGATGCGACGCCATGCCTTCCACCGTCTGGATGTCGAGGCGATCCCGGAGTTCGCGCAGACGCGCGGCATCCGTGTCGACGATGGTGACGTCCGAGTTCTCCTTCGCGAGGTTCTCCGCGAGCGTGCCGCCGACCTGTCCGGCACCGAGGATCAGGATCTTCACTGCGCACTCCGCAGGAGCCGGGCATAGAAGAAGCCGTCGTGGGCGTCGGCCGTGGGCAGCAATTGAACGCCGGGACCGGCTGGGAGCACCGTGGGTCGGTGCAGCTGCGTCGAAAGATCGCTGACGACAGCCTCCGGGTGCGCGTCGAGGAACGCCCGCACGATCATCGGCCCCTCCTCGGGCAGCACCGAACAGGTGCAGTAGAGCAGCGTGCCGTCGGCCGCCAGCAGCGGCCACAGCGCCTCGAGCAGCGACCGCTGCAGGGCGGCGAGCTTAGCAACATCGTCCTGGCGTCGCAGCAGGCGCACGTCCGGTTGTCGTCTGAGGATGCCCGTCGCGCTGCAGGGTGCGTCGAGGAGGATGCGGTCGAAGGGTCTGCCGTCCCACCAGGTGTCCGGTGCCGTGGCGTCGGCGACGTGCAGCGTGCAGTCACGGCCGCCGCGCGCCATGTTCTCCGTTATGCGCTGCGCCCGCTCGGCGTCCGCCTCGACCGCCACCAGCTCCGCGCCCGGTGTGCGCTGCGCGATGTGCAGCGTCTTGCCGCCGGGCGCCGCGCAGGCGTCGAGCACCCGGTCGCCGTCCCGTGCGCCGAGGAGCTCGGCCGCGAGCTGCGCGCCCTCGTCCTGCACGGAGACTTCGCCCGTCTCGAAGCCGGGCACATCGTGCACGTCGCGCGCGGGCTTCAGGTACAGCGCGTTGGCAGCGAGCTCGCCCCGCCGCAGCTCGTCTCCCTCCGTCGCGAGGGCGGCGGCCGCGGCGTGATCGAGCGCGCGCAGCGTGAAGGATGGCCGCGCCATGGCGGCCTCGGCGATGCGCTCCCAGTGCTCGGGCCAGGCCGCGCGCAGACGCTCGAGCAACCACTCGGGCAGCGCGTAGCGCGCCCCGTCCGGGAGTTCTTCGTCTCTCGGGAGGCCTTCGCTGAGCCGCCGCAGGACGGCGTTCGCGAGGCCGCGGGCCCAGCGCTTGCGCAGCAGCTCCGTGGCGGCGACGGTGGCGTGCACCGCGGCATGGGGCGGCACCTGTGTCCAGCCCAGCTGGTAGGCGCCGATCATCAGCAGCGCGTGCACATCCATGTCGCGCTCGCGGGGCGGTCGGCGAAGGTGCAGGCTGACGATGTGATCGAGGCGCGGGGCGAGGCGCGCCGTGCCCCAGGCGAGCTCCCTCGCGAGCGCCCGATCCCTGGCCTCCCGCAGCGGGTGTTCGCGTGCGTGCCGCGCGAAGGCGTCCGGCAGGCTCGCGCGTCCGGCGAGGACGTCACCCAGTGCGCGCGCTGCGAGTGCCCGCGGCGCTGCGCCCTCGCCACCAGGGGATCGGCGCCCGCGAGGCGGGCGTTCCTCAGCCACGGACCAGCTCGTCGCCGGCCGCGAGGCGCTGGCCGAGCGCGTTCGCGAGATCCGGCCCGGCGAGACGCGTGCCCTTGCCACCGGCGATCTGCAGCGCCGTGACCCGCAGTCGGCCCGCTCCGGTCGCGATCGACAGGCCTGCGCGGTCGATCGCGAGGATCGTTCCCGGCGCCGCGTTCGCGGCGTCCTCCAGCGCGCTCGCGGCGAGCAGCTTCAGGCGCGTGCCGTCGGGAGTGGTGACCGTGGCCGGGAGCCGCGGGACCAGGGCGCGGATCCGGCGCGCGAGGGCGCTCGCATCCTCCGCGAAGTCGAGCTCCGCGTCCTCGCGGGTCAGCTTGGAGGCATAGCACACGCCTGCCTCCGGTTGCGGGACGGCACGGTGTGCGCCCAGATCCTCGAGTACTTCCAGCAGCGCCTGCGCGCCGAGGACCGCCAGGCGGGCCTCGAGCTCGCCCCCGGTCTCCTCGACACCGATCCGCGTGCGCCGTTCGAGGCGTACGGGCCCCGTGTCGAGGCTCGCCTCCAT
>JAZBPO010000483.1:0-5548 GCA_036351675.1 Pseudomonadales bacterium | reverse complement strand
GGCGCCCTCGACGCGGCACGCACCGCCGCGACCGTGACCCTCGTGCGCGGCGGGGTGGAGCGGCTGCCGGCGCTGCTCGCGTTCACCGCGTCGGGTCGGCGCGTGCTGCGCCAGAACCTGCTCTGGGCCCTGGTCTACAACCTCTGTGCGGTGCCCGCAGCGCTCCTCGGCTGGGTGCATCCGGCGGTGGCCGCGGTCGCCATGGCCGCGTCCTCGCTCTCCGTCGTGCTGAACGGTCTGCGGATCCGCGCACCCGCCGATCAGTGACAGGCCTCGCGGATCGCGCGCCGCAGCCGCCGTCGTTCGCTGCGGAGGGAACCGTCGTGACCCTGACGCGCGGCCCGTCGCAGGCTCGCCATCTCCTGCTTCAGCGCCTCGCAACGGGCCACGCGCTCCGGATCGGGCAGACCCGCGAAGCCGGGCCGCAGCGGCGCACGGCCGTCGATCTCGGCGAGATGGCGTCGATCGGCGTCGCCGAGGGCCATGCCGCGGGCCAGGTTGTGGAGTTCGATGCCGAGGCGGGACGCGTCGGCCGGATGAGCGCGGGTGCAGGGGAGGTCCGAGAACAGCGGCGGGCCCTCGCCGCTGCGGCACAGGAAGACGGTCTCGGCAGCGGCTATCGCCGGACACGTGAGCAGCAGGAGCGACAGGATCAGCGGGATGGGGTGAGTGCGGGACGCGTCCATGCGTTCCCTCCTTCGTGACGAATGCGCTTCGGTCCGACCATGCTGGCAGGACGCCGTGGCCGAGGCGTCGGCGAGACGCTCCTGCACGCGTACGTGTTCGCCGCGCCCGCTGTGCGTCGGGGCTCGCCGGCCGGGTCGGAGTCACCGACATCGACTCGCGGACCGGGCCTTCGGGCGTCGCTTCCCGGTGCCTGCGATCGGATCGACGTGTTCGAACGCGGCCCTGAGACCGCGCGGGAGGCGGTGCTATGCTCGGTCGCGGAGACGGGCTGATTCACCCGCATTAACGCTCGGAGGGAGCATGGATTTCGAGATTCCGCAGGACCTTGCCGACTATCTGGACGTACTCGACGACTTCATCGCGAAGGAGATCAAGCCGCTCGAGGAGTCGAACGACAACATCCGCTTCTTCGACCACCGGCGCGAGGACGCGCGCACGGACTGGGAGCGCGGCGGCCTGCCCAACGACGAATGGGAGGCGCTCCTCGGCGAGGCCCGGCGCCGCGCCGACGCGGCCGGTCACTATCGCTATCCCTTTCCGAAGGAGTACGGCGGCCAGGACGGCACCAACCTCGGCATGGCGGTGATCCGCGAGCACCTCGCGAAGAAGGGCCTGGGTCTGCACAACGACCTGCAGAACGAGCATTCCATCGTCGGCAACAACGTCGGCCTGCTGCTGATGATCAACTACGGAACGGACCAGCAGAAGGAGGAGTGGGTCGACGACCTCGCCGAGGGGCGTCGCGGCTTCGCCTTCGGCATCACGGAGCCGAACCACGGCTCCGACGCCACGCACATGGAGACCACCGCCGTCCGCGACGGCGACGAGTGGATCATCAACGGCGAGAAGACCTGGAACACTGGCATCCACAAGGCCAAGTACGACCTCATCTTCGCCCGCACCTCCGGCAAGGCCGGCGACGGCGACGGCATCACGGCCTTCATCACGCCCACGGACTCGCCCGGCTTCAAGATCGAGGAGTTCCTCTGGACCTTCAACATGCCGACCGATCACGCGCACGTGTCCTTCAAGGACATCCGCGTGCCGCACTCGGCGATCTTCGGCGGTGAAGGCAAGGGCCTGCAGGTGGTCCAGCACTTCTTCAACGAGAACCGGATCCGCCAGGCCGCTTCGAGCCTCGGCGCGGCGCAGTTCTGCATCGACGAGTCGGTGAAGTACGCCATGGAGCGCAAGCCCTTCGGCAAGGCGCTGTCCACGAACCAGGCGATCCAGTTCCCGCTCGTCGAGCTGCAGACGCAGTGCGAGATGCTGCGCGCGCTGATCCACAAGACCGCGTCGCTGATGGACAAGTACGGCGCCTTCTCGCAGTCCGACAAGGTGTCCATGTGCAACTAC
Organism: Pseudomonadales bacterium; assembly: GCA_036351675.1. Classification (GTDB taxonomy): domain Bacteria; phylum Pseudomonadota; class Gammaproteobacteria; order Pseudomonadales; family Azotimanducaceae; genus JAZBPO01. The sequence goes on along the minus strand of JAZBPO010000483.1, from coordinate 3,505 downwards.
TGGTCGAACCGGCTCTGCTGCGAGGCGGCGGACCGTGCCATGCAGGTCCACGGTGGCCTCGGCTACTCGCGCCACAAGCCCTTCGAGCACATCTACCGGCACCACCGCCGCTACCGCATCACCGAAGGGGCGGAGGAGATCCAGATGCGGCGCGTCGCCGGCTACATGTTCGGCTACATGAAGCAGAAAGCGCCGAAGGGCGTGTCTTCCTGAGCAGGTCCGGGTAGCGCCGAGGAGGCCGATCATCGTGTTGAAGCGTCTCGCGACGGCCCTGCTCGGCGCCTTCGGCCTGCTCTACATCGCGCTGAGTCTCCTCGGCGACGGTGCGTCCATGAGCGCGGAACTGCCGGGTGCGGTGATCGGCGTCGTGATCTGTGTCCCCTTCGTGGTCTATGGCCTGCTCGGCGCGGAGCGCTTCGCCTGCGTGCTGCCCCCCTTCGCGTTTCTCGTCGAGGATCCGCAGGACCGTGACGTTTCCGACGAGCAGGGAGACTGAGGGTGGAGATCGAGGAATTCGCGCTCGAGCGCATCCAGTCGCTGCACGAGAACGAGGTCGAACTGAATCTCTCCGACAGCGGCGTGCATCCCTGGGATCTGCGCTCGTTGCTCTCCGCCGAGGAGCGCGAGGCGCTCCTCGACGTCGAGATCGGCTACGGCCACACGCACGGCGCACCGGCGCTGCGGGACGCCATCGCGGCCCTCTATGCGGACCGTGATCGCGACGAGGTGGTGGTCACCACCGGCGGCATCGAGGCGAATTTCCTCCTCGTCATGACCCTCGTGGCGCCGCGGGATCGCGTCGTCGTGCTGACGCCGAACTACCTGCAGATTCCCGGCTGGACCCGGGCCGCGGGCGGCGAGGTGATCGAGGTGCCGCTGCGCGCCGGGGCGGGCTGGTCCCTGGACCGCCCCGCGCTCGAAGCCGCCTTCGACGGGGGCGTACGTCTCGTGACGCTGTGCAGCCCCAACAATCCCACCGGGACCGTGCTTTCGGACGACGACCGCGCCTGGCTCGTGGCCAGGACGGCGGCGGCCGGCGCCTGGCTGCACGTCGACGAGGTCTACAAGGGCCTCGAGATGGACGCCCCGGAGCCCGCGAGCTGGGCCGACGACGGCGTTCACGTGTTCGCGACCAACAGTCTCTCCAAGGCGCTGGCGCTGCCGGGATTGCGCCTCGGCTGGCTCGTTGGTCCGCGCGAGCAGATCTACCGGGCCTGGTCCCGGAAGGACTACACGAGCATCACCACCGGCGCCCTGTCCGAGGCGATCGCCGCGCTCGTGCTCGCGCCGGCGCGGCGCGAGGCGATCCTCGTGCGTTCCCGGGACTGGCTGCGCGGCAACCGTGACCGCCTCGCGGCCTGGCTCGCCACGCGGAGCGATTTCGCCTGCGAACTGCCGAGCGCCGGCGGCATGGCCTTCCTCTCCTACGGCGCTCCGATCTCCTCCGACGAGTTCTCCCGGCGCATGCGCGAGGAAGAGAGCACGCTGGTGGTGCCCGGCTCCTGCTATGGCCTCGAGGGCCACGTGCGCGTCGGCATCGGCGCCCGGCCCGAGGTGCTCACGGCCGGTCTCGAGCGCATGGGTCGCCTCGCCGATCGCCTCGCGATCGAGGCTCAGTCCTCCAGGCGCGCGTAGAGCGCGGCGATCTCCTCGGCCCAGGCAGCCTGACGGGCGGGCTTCTGGAACTTCGCCTTGCGGGCCCGGTCCGCTTCGAGCTTCTCCTCGAGTTCCACGATGCGCGCGAGCACGGCTTCCGCGTCCGCCGCCTCCGCGCCGGTCTCCTGCGCGGCGGGCCGTGCGTCCGTTCCTTCCGGCTTGCCGGCCTGCTCGGGATCGTCGTGATAGAGGCCGGGATCCGACAGCTCCTGCAGCCGGCCGCCCTCGATCAGCAGGAAGCGCTCGGCCACCGTCTCCACGAAGTCACGGTCGTGGCTCGTGACGAGCACGGCGGCCCCCGCGTCCAGCAGTGACGCCTCGAGCTGCTCGCGTCCCTCGATGTCGATGTGATTCGTGGGCTCGTCGAGGATCAGGAAGTTCGGCTTCGTGAGGGCCTGCACGAGGAACAGCAGGCGCGCGCGCTCGCCGCCGGAGAGGCTGTGTACCGGCGTGTCCTGGCGGGCGTAGGGAAAGCCCGCGTGAATGAGCGTGTTGCGGGCGCGCAGGTCGCTCACGTCTGCCGCCTCGGCGAGCCAGTCGGCCATGGCCGTCGCCGCGCTGACGCTCTCCAGCTCCTGGTCGTAGTAGCCGATGCGGGCCTGGGGGCTGAAACGGATCGCGGCGCCGTCCGTGCCCGCGGCCAGGAGCGTTCGGATGAGGGAACTCTTGCCCACGCCGTTGCGGCCGAGGAGCGCGAGGCGCTCGCCGGGCCTGACCGTGAGGCTCTCCACGGTGAGCAGCACCGGGGCCCTCGGATCGGCGCCGGCATGGACCTCGAGCCCTTCCACGGTGAGCAGGCGGCGGGAGCGCGCGTCGCCGAGTTCCAGTTCCAGGTCGAGGGGATTGCCGCGGCTGACCTCCGTGCGCTCCCCTTCGAGCCGGTCGATCTGCTTCTCCATGCTCTTCGCCCGGCGCGAGAACTTCTCGTTGTCGTGCTGCCGTCCCCAGATCGCCAGGCGCTTCGCGCTCGCCCTCAGGCGCCGGATCTCGCGCGCCTCGGCCGCGGCGGCCTCCGCGGCGGCGGCGTCACGTTCGGCGAGGGCGCCGCGTGCCTCCGAGAAGGGCAGATCGAAGGCGGCGAGGCGGCCGTCGCGCAGGAACAGCGTTCTGCGCGTGAGGCGGTCGAGGAAGCGCCGGTCGTGCGAGACGAGCATCCAGGCGAGACGGGGCCTCGCGAGCAGGAAGTCCTCGAACACGCGCAGCGTCGCGAGATCCAGGTGGTTGGTGGGTTCGTCGAGGAGCAGCAGATCGGGCTCGCCGACCATGGCCCGGGCCAGCATGAGCCGATTCTGCTGGCCGCCGGAGAGATCGCGCGCGCGCGTCTCGAAATGGGCGGATCCGAGGCCGAGCTCCTCCAGCAGCACCTCGGCCCGATAGCGCTCGTCGCGCTGGTTCGCGGGCAGGGCCTCGAGGACCGCGTCGCAGGCAGGCAGGTCCGCGACGGCCTCGGGCAGGAACTGCTCGACGCAGGCGAGGGCCATGGCGTGGGCATGCTCGACGCGGCCCGCATCGGGCGCCTCGCGACGTGCGAGGAGGGCGAGGAGCGTCGACTTGCCGGAGCCGTTGTGGCCCACGAGGCCGACGTGGTCGCCGGCCCCCAGAGCGAAGTCGAGACCCGAGAAGAGCGAACGACCGCCGCGCGAGACGGCGAGGTCGCGGACCTGGAGCAGCGTGCTCACGGTATGGCCGGTATCAGTTCCCGGACCGCGACGGGCGCAGGCGCAGCAGGCGACCCTGCTCGGAGTCCGTGAGCAGGTAGACGAAGCCGTCCGGGCCCGTGCGCACGTCGCGGATGCGCTCGTCGATCGCCGGGACGACGCGCGTGGCGACCGTCGCGCGGCCGTTCTCC
>JAZBPO010000482.1:0-8156 GCA_036351675.1 Pseudomonadales bacterium | reverse complement strand
GCGCTCGAGGCGGGCGCACCGGGACGCGGAGGGGCCGCATGAAGCTGCGCTGGATGCTCTGCCTGGCGCTGGCACTGCCCGGGGCTGCCCTCGCCGATGCGCGCCTCGAGCGGGTCCTCGGTGACGACGTGGTCCGCATCGCCTTCGAATCGGAGGGGGACATCGAGATCGTCACGGGCGCGACACCCGGCGTGGTCGTGGAGGCCGACGACGAGGAGGCGCTCGAGACCGTCGAGCTCCGTGTCGCCGAGGGGCGCCTCACCGTGAGCCGGGAGGCGGGCAGCTACTATCGCGGCCTCGGGCTCGTCACGGCCCGCACGGAAGTCGAGACGAGTGGAATGGGCGACGTGGAGGTCCATGCGACGGAGCAGCTCGACGCTGCCATCTCCGGCATGGGCGAGATCGTCTACGGGGGATCGCCGGAGCTCCGAGAGCGCGTCTCCGGCCGGGGTTCCGTGGAGCGGGCCCGCGGTTCGTGACGGGCGTGAGCAGAACGATGGGGGTGTCGTGATGTCGATGTGGACGATGATTTTCCTGGTGGTGCTCGTGGGATGCGCCTACAGCGCCTTCGAGGCCTGGCTCAAGCACCGCACGAAGGCGGCGCGGGTCGCACCGGCGGACGATCGCCTCCGGGCGGAACTGGACGAACTCCGCACGCGCCTGCAGACGCTAGAGGCCATCGTCACGGACGACGGCTACGATCTGAAGCGCAGGATCGACGATCTCGAACCCCCGCGCTCGCGTTCCGTCGGCTGAGCCGTCTCGCCGGCCGCGCCGGCACGTGGCGTCCGGCCGGCTTCAGCCTCGTGCCGGGCGGCCCAGGGCGGCCAGCAATTCCCGAGGCCGGTCCGTGAACACCCCGCGGACGCCGAGGGCGCGCAACGCGAACGCTTCGTCGATCTCGTTCACCGTGTAGACGAGCACCTCCAGACCCGCGGCCCGGAGCGCGCGCACGCGCGCCTCGGTCACGGTGCGCAGCGCGAGATTCGCGGTCGTCGCCGCGACCGCCAGCGAGGCCGCGACGGGATCGACGCCGTCGAGGCGACCGAAGAGGGCGCCGCGGAGATAGCGCGGTGCGCGCCTGCGCGCTTCGACGAGTTCGTCGTGGTCGAAGGCCGACAGCAGGACGCGGTCCGGCGCCACGGCGCGCGCGGTGAGCAGCTCGACCGCCGGTCCGGCCGTTCCGGCACCCTTCAGCTCGACGTTGACGACCAGGCGATCGCCGACCTCGTCCAGCACCTCGGACAGGAGCGGGATGGGAGCGCCGCCACCGGCGTCGAGGGCGCGCAGTTCGCTCAGCGAGCGATCCGCGACCGCGCCGTGGCCGTTCGTGGTGCGATCGAGCTCGTCGTCGTGGATCACCACCAGCTCGTCTTCACAGCACTGGACGTCGAGTTCGATGCCGTCGGCGCCGAGGTCCGCCGCGCGCCGAAAGGCGGGCAGCGTGTTCTCGGGCAGTTCGGCGCTCGCGCCGCGATGTGCGAACACGAGGAAATCCGGGCCTGGCAGCATGAGCGGGTACCTCCGCAGCGGGCATGCCATGACACCGGGAAAGGCCGCTGCGTACAATCCTCGGTCCACCGCCGCCCGGCGCGCGCAGCCCCGGTCCGGCGGAGACTCCTGTCCGGATTCCTCCGATGGCCTACGAAGTCCTAGCCCGCAAATGGCGCCCCGACCGTTTCGCGACCATGGTCGGACAGGAACACGTACTGCGCGCGCTCGTGCACGCGCTCGAGCAGGACCGGCTGCATCACGCCTATCTCTTCACCGGTACGCGCGGGGTGGGCAAGACCACGGTCGCACGCATCCTCGCCCGCTGCCTGAACTGCGAGCAGGGCGTCGGGCCCGAGCCCTGTGGTGTGTGCGCGAGCTGCGTGGAGATCGCGGAGGGGCGCTTCGTGGACCTCATCGAGGTCGACGCCGCCTCGCGGACCAAGGTCGAGGACACGCGCGAGCTCCTCGACAACGTTCAGTACGCGCCGACGCGGGGACGCTACAAGGTGTATCTCATCGACGAGGTGCACATGCTGTCGGCGTCCAGCTTCAATGCGCTGCTGAAGACGCTCGAGGAACCGCCGCCGCACGTGAAGTTCCTGCTCGCGACCACCGATCCGAAGAAGCTGCCGGTGACCGTGCTCTCGCGCTGCCTGCAGTTCCATCTCAAGAACCTCACGCCCGAGCGCATCAGCGCCCATCTCGAGCACGTGCTCGGCGCCGAGGGCGTGGCGTTCGAGGCGGAGGCCCTGCAGGCGCTGGCGCGCGCCGCGGACGGCAGCATGCGCGACGCGCTCAGCCTCACGGACCAGGCCGTCGCGCACGGGGGCGGCCGCCTCGTCGCCGACGACGTGGCGCGCATGCTCGGGACCATCGATCAGGGCGCCCTCGAACGGATACTCGAGGGCCTCGCGGACGGCGATGGCGAGGCGCTCGTCGCCTGCTGCGACGATCTCGCGACCCACGCCGCGGACTTCGCCGGCGTACTGCGTGAACTCATGAGCGCGCTGCATCAGGTGGCGCTGGCCCAGGCGCTTCCCGACGGCGGACCAGTGCGGGACGCGCGCGCCGCGCGCCTCGCCGAGGTGGGCGCACGACTCTCGCCGGAGGACGTCCAGCTTCACTATCAGATCGCGCTCACCGGCCTGCGCGATCTGCCCTGGGCCCCGGATCCGCGCACCGGTTTCGAGATGACGCTGCTGCGCATGCTCGCCTTCCGTCCCGAGGATCCGGGCGGCGGCACGGGCCCCGCGCCGGAGCGGGGGCGATCGGCGGAGCCGTCGGCAGTGCCGGGCGCTTCCGCTTCCGCGGACGCTGCGGCCGGCGCTGCCGATCCGCGACCGGAACCCGCCGGGGGCGACCCGGCCGAAGCGGACAGCGCCGCGAACCGCTTCGAGGCGCCCGCCGAAGGGGTGCCGGTGAGCGCTGCGACCGTGGAAGCTGCGTCGGCGCCGGGGTCGGCGCCAGCGCGCTCGATGGCGGCCGAGGCCGCCTCCCGACCCGCTGCAGAGGCATCGCGCCGGGACGTACCGTCACCGGCGGCGCGGGCGCTCGCGACGGCGCTCGAGGCGAGCGCGGCGCCGCCCTCGGCGGTCGAACGCTCCGACACGCGCCCCTGCCCGGTGCTCGAACCGCTGCCCGCGACCGCGGGGTCGGCTCCGAGTGCCGCGGTCGGCGCCACGGCGGATCTCGATGCGGCAGCAGAGCACGAGGCAGCGGTCGTAGCCGATGCCGCGCCCGGGGAGGCGCCGCGTCTGCTGCTCGCTGAGGACTGGCATGCGGTGCTCGCCGCACTCCCGGTGGCGGGCGTAACGCGCGAACTCGCGTCCCATTGCCTGCCCACGCTCATCGACGGCTGGCGCCTGGTACTCGCCGTCGACCCGGCTGCCGAAGCGCTGCTCGCCGACGTCCACGTCACGCGCCTGGAGGCGGCGCTCGCCGAGCTGCTGGGCGGGGCCTGGCGTGTTCGCATCGAGGCCGGCGAGCCCGGCGGCGAGACGCCGGCGCAGCGGGCGGCGCGACAGCGAGACGAGCGTCAGCGCCGCGCCGTGGCCGCCATCGAGAGCGATGCGGGCGTGCGCCGGCTGCAGGAGCTCTTCAACGCCTCCCTGCAGCAGGAGAGCATCCGGCCCCGACCGTGATCGACGCGGCTGGCGGGCAGCGCTGGGCAGGTACGCGGCCCAACCCGTAGAATCCCGGGCACCGCGGCGCCGGCCGCATTCATTCCCTCGGAGTACGCCGCATGGCCGGTCTCGGCGACATGATGAAGCAGGCCCGTGAGATGCAGGAGAAGGTCGCGAGCCTGCAGAAGGAACTCGCGGGTCTCACGGTCACCGGCGAGAGCGGGGCAGGCATGGTGCGGGTGACCATGACCGGCCGTCACGACGTCCAGCGCGTGGAGATCGATCCGTCGCTGCTGTCCGAGGACAAGGAGATGCTCGAGGACCTGCTCGCGGCGGCCGTCAACGACGCCGTGCGCCGAGTCGAGCGGACCCAGTCCGAGCGCATGTCGGAACTCACCGCGGGCCTGCCCCTGCCTCCGGGCATGAAGCTCTTCTGAGCCTCGGCGACGACCCCGCGCCATGAGCACGCCGCGTCTGCGGGGCCTGATCGAGGCCCTCCGTGTCCTGCCCGGGGTCGGTCCCCGGTCTGCCCAGCGCATGGCCTTCCAGCTCCTCGAACGGGATCGGGACGGCGCGCGCCGTCTCGCGGAGGCGCTGCTCGAGGCGGTGGAGCACGTCGGCCTCTGCGCGCGCTGCCGCATGCTCAGCGAGGCGGAACTGTGCCGGGTCTGCGCGGACCCGGGCCGCGACGGTGCGCTGCTGTGCGTGGTCGAGTCGCCTTCGGATCAGCTCGCCATCGAGAGCGCCGGCGGCTACGCGGGGCGCTACTTCGTACTCGGTGGGCGCCTGTCGCCCATCGATGGTATCGGCCCGGAGGAGATCGGTGTCCCGGCACTGCTGGCGCTGGTCCGGGAAGGTGGTGTGGAAGAGGTGATCCTCGCCACCAACGCCACGGTCGAGGGGGAGGCGACGGCGCACTTCATCGCCGAGAGTCTGCGTGACGCCGGCGTCACCGCATCGCGCATCGCCCACGGCGTTCCGCTCGGCGGCGAACTCGAGTTCGTGGACGGCGGCACCCTCTCGCACGCCTTCGCGGGGCGCACACGTGTCGAGTGAGCTGCGCGGCGGTGACGGGCCCGAGGTCGAGGCGCGCCTCGACAGCGTCGTCGACGTGCGCGATGCGGACGCGCTCGCCGCAGCCTGCGAGGCCTGCCGCGCAGCGGGCACGGTGGTCGTCGACACGGAGTTCGAGCGCACGGACACCTTCTATCCGCGCGTGGCGCTGGTCCAGCTCGCGACGCGAGAAACGGTGTGGCTCGTCGACCCGCTGGCGCTCGAGGATGCGAGTGCGCTGCGGGCGCTGCTCGAAGACGTATCCGTGCTGAAGGTGCTGCACGCCTGCAGCGAGGACATCGAGGTCTTCGCCCACTGGCTGCAGGCGCATCCCCGGCACGTGCTCGACACGCAGCTGGGCGCGGCCTTTCTCGGTCAACGCTTCGGCATCGGCTACGGCGAGCTCGTGCGCCTCGAACTGGACGTGGAGGTCGACAAGCAGGAGACCCGCTCGAACTGGCTCCAGCGTCCGTTGACGGCCGCCCAGCGTCGCTACGCCTGCCTAGACGTCATTCATCTCGACGTGATCCAGGCGCGCATGCGTGCACGGCTCGAACTCGTGGGCCGTCTGGAATGGGTGCTCGAGGAGACCCGGGCGGTCGTCGAGGACGTGCTTCGCCGCGCCGAGGCGGTCGTCGACTGGCGCGCCCTGAAGGGGGCCGCGGCGCTCGGGCCGCGTGCGCTGCTCGCGGCGGGTCACCTCGCAGCCTGGCGCGAGCGCACGGCGCGGGCGCTCGACCGGCCGCGCAATCGCGTCGCCCGCGACGAGCATCTGCTCGGCCTCGCCGAGGCGCTCCCGGAGGACGTGGAGGCGCTGCGCGGCGGGCTGCTGCCCCACGGCATGGTCAAGCGCTGGGGCGGAGAACTGCAGGCCGCCGTCGACGCGGCCCGCAGCGCGCCCGAGGACGAGCTCCCGGAGCCGCCCGGGCCGCCGCTCTCGCGGACGCACGGCGCGATCATCAAGCGCCTGCGCGGCGAGGCGCGCACGATCGCCGGCGAACTCGGCCTCGCCGAGGAACTGCTCGCACGCAAGCGCCTCGTCGAACTCTGGTTCGAGGTCGACGAGGAAGTGCCCGGGCCCTGGCGCGGCTGGCGCTGGCCACTGCTGGGCGAGCGTCTCCTCGCGCTCCTCGATCGCCCCGGCGCGCGGCCCTCGTCGTGACTGCGCCGCGCCTGGTCCAGGTCTTCCGGAGCGCGTCCCGGGAGGGCATGTACCTGATCGTCGATCGGGCCCGTGGCCTCGCGGACGTCCCCGAGGCGCTGCTCGGAAGCTTCGGGCGCGCCGAGCCCTCCCTGGTGTTCCGTCTCCATGCGGACCGGCGCCTGGCGCAGGCCGAGGCGCCGGTCGTGCTCGAGGCGATCGAGCGTCAGGGCTTCTACCTGCAGCTGCCCCCGGTGGAGCCGGAAGACGATGACGCCTGAGGACGGACTTCCCTTCTGGAAGCGACTGAGTCTGGAGGAGATGAGCGACGCGCAGTGGGAGTCGCTCTGCGACGGCTGCGCGCGCTGCTGCCTGGTCAAGCTGGAGGACGGCGATAGCGGCGCCGTGGCATACACGCGGATCGTGTGCCGGCTGCTCGATCGCGAGACCTGCCGCTGCACGCGCTATCCGGACCGGCATCGACTGGTCTCCGACTGCGTGTCGCTCGGGCCCGAGGAAGCGCGCAGCTTCCACTGGCTGCCGGACACCTGCGCCTACCGGATCGTCGCCGAGGGTGGCGATCTGCCGGAGTGGCATCCGCTCGTGAGTGGCGACCCCGCGACGGTCCACCGCGCGGGCATCTCCGTGCGAGGACAGGTGCTGTCCGAGGACGACGTGCATCCCGACGGTTTCGAGGAACATGTCATCCGCTGGGTGACCTTCTGAACTGCATCACGAGGTGACTTGCTGAGATGGCCTACTTCTGGGGCTGGACCGTCTGTCTGCTCGCCACGCTCGTGGTGATCGCCTGCGGTTTCTGGATGACGCGACGCTGGCGCCCACTCTTTCTCCGCGACCTGGTGCGCCTGTTCGCGGTCGCGACGCTGCTGGTACCGGTGACGGCCGGGAGCTTCGGTGGCTTCTACGCACCGGCGTACATCGTGCTGGTGTTCGAGGCCTTCCTGCAGCGTGAGGGCGATCCGATCCCGGCACTGACGGCGCTGACGCTCGCCTGGAGCGGCGCCCTGCTCGTCACCGTGGGGCTCCAGGCCCTGCGCGCCGTCAGGGCGTCCCGGGCGCAGGTCTGAGGACCGCTGCGGCGGTGGACGGGAACGATCCGCTCGCTCGGCCGCCCCCGGATCGAGCGCCGGGCTGCGGTGCCGCAGGAGGGAAGCCCCCCGGGCACCGCACACCCGATCAGTCGTCGAAGACGCCCTCGAAGAGGACCGAGGACAGGTAGCGTTCGCCGGAGTCCGGGAGGATCACCACGATCTTCCTGCCTGCGAAGGCCGGATCGGCCGCGATGCGCTGCGCGCCCACGGCCGCGGCGCCGCAGGAGATGCCGCAGAGGATGCCCTCGCGCTGCGCGAGGTCACGCGCCATGGCGACGGCGTCCTCGTTGGAGACGCGCTCGACGCGATCGACGAGCTGCAGATCGAGGTTGCCCGGCACGAAGCCGGCACCGATGCCCTGGATCTTGTGCGGCGACGGGGCCGGGGCCTCGCCTGCCATGGTCTGGCTGATCACGGGGGAGGCCTCGGGTTCCACGGCGACCATGGTGACGTCGCGGCCCCGTGTCTGCTTCAGATAGCGAGCGATGCCCGTGAGCGTGCCGCCGGTGCCGACGCCGCAGACGACGACGTCGACCTGGCCGTCCGTGTCTTCCCAGATCTCCGGTCCGGTGGTCTTCTCGTGGATCGCCGGGTTCGCAGGATTGTCGAACTGGCTCGGCATGAACCAGCGGTCCGGATCCGTCGCGACGATCTCCTCGGCCGTGGCGATGGCGTGCTTCATGCCCTTCGCCCCTTCCGTGAGTACGAGCTCGGCGCCGAAGGCCTTCAGCACCTTGCGGCGTTCGAGGCTCATGGTGTCGGGCATCACGAGACGGCAGGGATAACCACGGGAGGCGGCGACGAAGGCGAGGGCTATACCCGTATTGCCGCTCGTCGGCTCCACGATGGCCTTGCCCGGTCCCAGCAGACCCTTCTCTTCGGCGTCCCAGATCATGGACGCGCCGATGCGGCACTTGACGCTGAAGGCCGGATTGCGGCCCTCGATCTTCGCGAGCACGTCGCCCTCGATGACCCGGTTGATCCGGACCAGGGGCGTCCTGCCGATGGTGAGCGAGTTGTCCTCGAAGACGTTCATGGGGTTGCTCCTCCCGGTGCCTGCGGAGACCGGATCATAGCGAAGCGCGCTGCGCGGGCCCGCCCCGGGACTAATTCACCCGCCTTGATCGCCCTGCGACCCGACACTAGGCTAGCGGGCTTCGTCGATCCGGCCCCTCGGGCCGGGCATCGCACGCCGGACCCCGATCCCCTGCCAGGAACGCCCATCCATGAGAT
>JAZBPO010000481.1:0-10384 GCA_036351675.1 Pseudomonadales bacterium | reverse complement strand
TGACCGAGTCGTAGATGCCGATCGGGCCACCCGGCAGGCCCGGAGCGTCGGGGAAGCCCTGCACCTCGAAGAAGGCCAGCTCCGCACCCAGGTCGTCCGTCGGCACCGTCAGGAACTGCAGGAGGGCATCGTCGGGCCGCAGGATCACCTGGTTCGGCGGCACGTCGTTGAAGATCGGATCGAGCACCGTCCGCCCGCCGTTCGCGATGACGAGGGCGGCGGCGTCGCCGTCGCGAGGATCCGTGATGCGGCCCTTGAAGGTCCGCGCGACCCCTGCGTTCACCGTCGCCTGCGCATAGCCGAAGCCGGCCTCGAGGCGCGTCTGCTCGGCCGCCGTGAGCGGCCGACCCGGCGCGCCCGGTGCCGGCTGCGCCTGCTGAGCGGCGAGCGTACCGAGCGCCGCGCCCGGGCCACCCGCCTCGAACAGCGAGAAGACGCCGGCGAAGGCCTCACCGGTCGCGCCGGCGAAGAAGCCACCGAGTTCCGAGCGCTCCAGGTCGACGGAGCCCTGGGCGCCGAAGATGCCGTCGAGGATGTTCAGGTCCGCCGCATTCACGCCCGCCTCACCGACGATCCGGCCGTCGAAGACGAGGGAGACAACGGGCTGGGTCCCATCGGTGAACAGGTCGAGGAGGCCGTTCGACACGAGGCCGGTCCCGAAATCGACGGAGAAGAAGAAGTCGACGGCCGTCAGCGGCACGCTCGACGCGGCGACGTTCGCGAAGAAATCGCTGGTGAGGAGACTCGCCTCGGAGTAGTCGAAACTGCCGGTCAGATCGGCGATCGCAGTGGGCTGGCCGGTGATGAAGTGGGCCGTCTCGAAGGAGATCCCCAGCGGACTGCCGTCCGCAGCGTCGAAGGCATCGATGCCCGAGCCGAAGGAGCCGCTGCCGGACCCCGTCTGCCCACCATCGGCGAGCCAGCTCACGGCCGCGAGGGAATCGCCGCCGGGAATCCCCACGGTGCCGACGAAGTCGGTCACGCCCCCCCCGTTGCGCAGCACGAATGCCGGCGGAAGCGTCAGGAAGCCCGCGTCCCCGGGAATGACCGGTTCGATGCCATCGGGCGTTTCGACGCCATTGAACGTGAGGATCGTGGCGCCGCCATTCGTGCGCGCGTCGATGGCCCGGCCGCCGGCCACGCCGGGCTCGGACGTGCCGAAGGCGCCGACGAAGAAGAACCCGTCCGCGAGCGCCTCCAGCTCGGCCGGCTGCAGGCGGGCATCGATATCGTCGCTATCGATGCCCGGAATCGGCTCCTCGGTCGCCAGGGAGCCCGTTCCGCTCTCGGACTGGGCGATCGCGCCGGTGTTCTCGGGGCTGTTCGTGGTGGTGACGAGCGCGGTGCTGGCCGCCGCGGTGCCCAGCTCGGCGGGGGCCGGCGCCTGTCCGGCGTCCTCGCTCGAACCGAAGTCACCCCCCTCGTCGGCACTCTCGCCGCCACCCTCGCCAGCGCGCTGGACGGTGACCTGACGGGCGCCCTGACCGACGCCATCGTCCGTGCTCTGGCCCGAACCGTCGTCGGCGCTCTGCGCGTCGCCGTCTTCGTCGCCCGCGTCACCGCCATCCGAGTCGGCGACGCTCAGGCCCGCGCCCGGAACGACGGGGCCGCCGACGTCACTTCCACCACCCGTGCCCGCATCACCGCCAGCGCCCGAACCACCGCCGCCGTCCCCGCCCTCGTCATCGTCCGCCGCCTCGATGCCCGACCCCGAGGCGAGTTCCGCGGGCGGCTCGACGAGGTAGTCGATGGAGCCGTCGACGTTGATGCGCGCGAAGTCGTAGCCCGAATCCATACCGAGCGTCGCCGTGCGACCGGTGGAGGTGGTCGCCTCGATCCCGCCCTCCTCGACGCCGAGGGCGAGCGGTCCGCCATCGGCCTGGGCCGCACTCCAGAGCGTGCCGCGCACGCCGATCACGGCGAGCGGCGTGGTGACCCGATAGCCGGCACGATTGCCGGCGGCGACACGGCCGGTGGCGGCGCGGAAGCCACCGCGCGCCAGGCGCAGCTGCTGCCGTGCGCTACTCGGCGCCCCGGCGTCGTACTCGTAGTCGTCGATGGCGAGTTCCGTCGCCGGGCGCAGCGACATGAGGCCGCGGTCCGTGAAGCGGATCTGCGCCCGGCCGCGCGCACCGGTCCGCAGCGTGTCACCCTCGAAGATCGGGTCCTGACGCCGCAGGCGCCGGACACTCCCGTCGGGCGCGATCGCCTCGACGAGGCCGAGGGTCCGGATGACCCGCCCCGCGGGGTCGGGCGCCGAAGCCGCCCAGGTCGCGGAGGCGAGTGCGAGAAGCAGCAGACAGGCGAAGGACAGATGCACGGAACGGCGATCACGCCGGAACGCCGTGAAGAACGGACTCGACATCGGATCAGGCTCCCCGAAGCCCCCCTGCTCCCCGATCCTCACGGCCGCGCCCCGAGGACCCCCTCAGGCGCCGGCCGCGCGGAGCGACCGACGACGCGCCGAGCCTAGCACGACACGAGCGCAGGGCGATGGCGGCCACGCGCGCGCCTGGAGGTCATGCGCGGTGAGACAGCGCTCCGGCGCGTCGCGCGATCGCGCCCGCGCTGGACGCGGGGTGGAAGACTTCGGGGGCGCGACGCGGAACCTCGAACCGCTGTTCGAGGCGGCGCCGATCCAACGGGACCAGCGGTGGCGGCGGTACCGCGACGTGCCGATCCGAGCGGATAGCGCAATGGCCGATCAGCCCCCGGATTCAGCCTGTTCGCGCGCCATGGCGCGATGCCCGATGTCGCGCCGGAACTGCATGCCTTCGAAATCGATCCGCGCAACGCCCGCGTAGGCACGAGACGCTGCTTCCGTGACCGTCCGGCCGAGGCCGACGACACAGAGGACGCGGCCGCCGTCGGTGACGACGTTGCCCGCCTCGTCACGCGCCGTTCCGGCATGGAACACCAGTGCCTCGTCGTCGGTCGCGCCCGCGCGGGCGCCGAGGCCGCGGATCACCTCGCCCTTGCCGTAGGCACCGGGGTAACCCTCGGCCGCGAGCACCACCCCGAGCGCCGTCCGCGCATCGAAGGCGAGCGCATCGAACTCGAGCCTGCCGCGCGCCGCCTGCAGGCACAGCCGGACGAGATCGGTCTCCAGCCGCGCGAGCACCGGCTGTGCTTCCGGGTCACCGAAGCGGCAGTTGAACTCGACCACGCGCGGATCGCCTGCGGCGTCGATCATCAGCCCCGCATAGAGGAAGCCGCGATAGGGGACGCCATCGGCGGCCATGCCCGCGATCGTCGGCGCGACGATACGCTCGAGCACGCGCGCCTCGACTTCCGGCGTCACCACGGGCGCTGGCGAATAGGCCCCCATGCCGCCGGTGTTCGGACCGACGTCGCCCTCGCCGACGCGCTTGTGATCCTGTGAGCTGGCGAAGGCCAGGAACCGCTCACCGTCGGCGACGACGATGAAGCTCGCCTCCTCACCCGCCATGAACTCCTCGATCACCACGCGATGGCCGGCGCGGCCGAAGGCGTCGCCGCCGAGCATGTCGCGTACGGCGGCGAGGGCCTCTTCTTCGGTCTGCGCGACGATCACCCCCTTGCCGGCCGCGAGCCCGTCGGCCTTCACGACGATCGGTGCGCCCTGCTCCCGCACGAAGGCTTCGGCCTCGGCGAGATCCTCGAAGGTCCGATGGGCTGCAGTGGGTATGCCGTGGCGGACCAGGAAGTCCTTGCTGAAGGCCTTGGAACCCTCGAGCCGGGCCGCAGCGGCACTCGGGCCGAAGCAGGTCAATCCGGCCGCCTCGAAACGATCGACGATCCCCGCCACGAGGGGCGCCTCGGGCCCGACGATGGTGAGTTCGACACCGTTGTCACGAGCGAAGGTGACGAGTCCGTCGAGGTCGTCCACGGCAATGGCGACATTCTCGACACCCGGCGTAGCCTCCGTACCCGCATTGCCGGGCGCGACGAAGACATGCTCGACGCCGGCGCACCGCGCCGCCTTCCAGGCGAGGGCGTGTTCACGTCCGCCGCTGCCGATGACGAGAACCTGCATAGCCGGGTCCCCTCAGTGAAGGAAGTGACGCGTGCCGGTGAAGACCATGGCCATGCCCGCCTCGTCCGCGGCCGCGATCACCTCTTCGTCCCGAACCGAACCGCCGGGCTGGATCACCGCAGTGATGCCGGCCTCGGCAGCGGCGTCGATGCCGTCACGGAAGGGGAAGAAGGCATCGGAAGCCATCACCGCTCCAGCCACCTCGAGCCCCTCGTCCGCGGCCTTGATGCCGGCGATACGCGCACTGTAGACGCGGCTCATCTGGCCCGCGCCGACCCCCACGGTGGCTTCGTCCCGGGCGTAGACGATGGCATTGGACTTCACGAAGCGGCCGACGGTCCAGGCGAAGCGGAGATCGGCGAGCTCCCGTGCATCGGGCTCGCGCCGCGTGACGACGCGGAGCGTCGCCTCGTCGATACCCTGGCGGTCCGCGTCCTGCACGAGTACGCCGCCGCCCACCTGCTTCAGCACCAGCGCCTCGCCACTGTCCTGACCGAGCGCACCGCATTCGAGCAGGCGCACGTTCTTCTTCACGGCGACGGCCGCGACGGCGTCGGCCGTGACCGCGGGCGCCACGATCACCTCCACGAACTGACGCTCTACGATCGCGGCCGCAGTCGCGGCATCGAGCTCGCGATTGAAGGCGATGATGCCGCCGAAAGCGGAGGTCGGATCCGTACGGAAGGCTCGGTCGTAGGCCTCACCGATGCTCCCGGCGACGGCGACGCCGCAGGGATTAGCGTGCTTGACGATGACGCAGGCCGGCGCCTCGAAGGCTGCCGCGGCGGCAAGGGCCGCGTCCGTGTCGGCGATGTTGTTGTAGGAGAGGGCCTTGCCGTGCAGCTGGCGGGCCGCGCCGACCGTGCCCGGCCGGAGCGAACGCTCGCGATAGAACACCGCGGACTGGTGCGGGTTCTCACCGTAGCGCAGCGGCTCGCCGTCCACCCAGGTGCGGTGCAGCCGTGTCGGCGGACCGGTTTCCGCGCCGCTCTCGTCGCGTGCACCGAGCCAGTTGGCGATGGCACCGTCGTAGGCCGCCGTGTGCGAGAACGCCGCGACCGCGAGCGCATGGCGCAGGGCCCGCGGAACGCCACCATCGGCGTCGATGGCCGCGAGTACCACCGCGTAGTCGCCGGGGTCGGTGACGACCGTGACGCGGGCATGGTTCTTCGCCGCCGAGCGGATCATCGCGGGTCCGCCGATGTCGATGTTCTCGATGGCCGTCGCGAGGTCACAGCCCGGCTCCGCGACGGTGGCCTCGAAGGGATAGAGATTCACGACGAGGAGATCGATGGGCGCGATGCCGTGCGCCTCCATGACGGCCGCATCGGGACCCGCGCCGGCGCCGTCCTCACGCCCGAGGAGGCCGCCGTGGACCTTCGGATGCAGCGTCTTCACCCGCCCGGCCATCATCTCCGGGAAGCCCGTCAGTTCGGCGATCTCCGTGACCTCGAGCCCCGCCTCGCGAAGGCGCGTGCAGGTGCCGCCGGTGGAGACGAGCGCCACGCCGCGCTCCGTGAGCGCACGGCCGAAGTCCTCGATCCCGGTCTTGTCACTGACGGAAAGGAGGGCGCGACGCACCCGGATCACATCTTTCATGGCGGGGAATTCCGAAGGGAGATGGAAAGGTGGAAGTACAGCGCCGTCAGAGGTGCCCGTACTGCTTGAGCTTCTTGCGCAGCGTGCCGCGGCTGAGCCCGAGGATCTCCGCGGCACGGGACTGGTTGCCGTCCGTGCGGCGCATGACGGACCGGAGCAGCGGCGCCTCGACCTCGTCGAGCACGAGCTTGTAGAGCTCCCTCGCCTGCTCGCCGTCGAGATCGTCGAAATAGGCCTCCACGGCGCGCTCGACGCAGACGGACAGCGGCTCGCTGCGCTGTGCCGCCTGGCGCCGCTTCCGAGGACTCACGCCGGAATCGTCACTACGCGAAAGGGGCTCGCTCTGTCGCTGCATGGAGTCGTCCACTTCGCCTTCCGTATCCTTGCCGTAGGCCGGAGCTGCTGCGGCCACGCGCTTCGCCTCAGGCGGCATGCGCCAGCCGCGCTCTGCCGAAGAACGCGTCGATCGCGTCGAGCTGCCCGGCAGGCTCCTCGAGCCCGTTGAAGTTCCGGAGAAAGTCGCGCCGCTCCATCTCACTGACGCGCAGCGCCGCCACCGCCCAGCCGACGTGCTTGCGGGCGATGCGCACGCCCCGCGGCACGCCATGGAAATCGTGCAGGGCCGCGGCGTGCTCGCTCAGGATCGCGCCCTGCGCGGCGGGGTCCGGCACGGGCAGGAGTTCCCCGTGCTCCAGGTAGTGCGCCACGTGTCCGCAGAGCCACGGGCGACCCTGGGCGGCGCGGCCGATCATGACGCCCGCGGCGCCGGTCTCGCGGAGTACCGTGGCAGCGCGCTGCGGCGAGTCGATGTCGCCGTTGGCGAACACGGGCAGATCCACGGCAGCGACGATCTCGCGGATCGTCGCGAACTCGGCCGCCCCCAGGAAGCGGTCAGCGCGCGTCCGGCCGTGCACGGCGAGCGCGGCGACGCCCGCGTCCTCCGCGATGCGGGCGATGCTGACGCCGTTGCGCAGCTCGGGCGACCAGCCTGTCCGCATCTTCAGCGTGACGGGCACGTCGACGGCGGCGACCGTGGCCTCGAGGATCGCCCGGACGAGCGCCTCGTCCCGCAGCAGCGCCGAGCCGGCGGCCTTGCGGCAGACCTTCTTGGCCGGGCAGCCCATGTTGATGTCGATGATCTGCGCGCCTTCGGCGACGTTGAAGCGAGCCGCATCGGCCACCATCTCCGGATCGCCCCCGGCGATCTGCACACTGCGGGGTTCGATCTCGATGTCGTGCACGCGCCGCAGGCGCGACTTGCGCGTGTCTCGGAGCGCGGGATTCGAGGCCACCATCTCCGACACGACCAGCCCTGCCCCGTGGCGATGACAGAGGCGCCGGAAGGGCAGGTCCGTGACCCCGGCCATGGGCGCGAGCGCGACGCGATTGCGGAGCACGTATGGGCCGATACGGATCGGTCCCGGCATCGCGGCGCTGGCTTCGAGGGAAAGGGACACCTGACCGAAGACCTCCGGTAGCGGACGGGAACTGGCTGGGCGATCTGTGAGGGCCGTCGGGCCGGCAAACGAAGCCGGCCCCCCCGGACCGGCTCGACCGCTCGCGTGCCCCGGGCGCGCGAGGGGGAAGCAATGTTAGCGGCCCGCCCTCCGCAGACAAGTGCGCAGCGGAGTACTCCGGCATGCACCGACGAACGGTTGCGCGCGCCGTCCGGAAGATGACCGGACGAAGCGCGCCGGAATACCGACGGAGCGCCCCCGCACGATTGCAGGGCGACGCAGAATGCGTAGAATCCGCGCCGTCTCAACTTCCCTGCGGGGCTTTATGTACCTCTGACGATGCGGCGCATCCCGACATGACGCCGCTAAGCAGAACCACCCAGGCAGTCATGGTCAGGAGCATCTGAATGCCCGCGAATGCGTATGCGATCGTCGGACAGCAAGGCGCTGTCCCTCACGACCCGGGACCCCGGGCAGAAACCAGCGCCGAGATCGGCGCCTACACCTCGAGCGACGAGCGTCTCGACCACTTCATCCACCGCGACGGCGAGGTCTTCGCCGGTACGCATCTGATCCTGGATTTCCACGGGGCCGAAGGTCTCGACGACCTCGAGCGCATGGAGCGCGGTCTCCGCGGCGCCGTCGAGGCAGCCGGCGCGACGCTGCTCCACATCCATCTCCATCACTTCACGCCCAACGGCGGCATCTCCGGCGTCGCGGTACTCGCGGAGTCGCACATCTCGGTGCATACCTGGCCCGAACGCGACTACGCGGCCTTCGACATCTTCATGTGCGGCGACGCACGCCCGGAACTCGGCGCGCGCGTCCTCGAGGAGACCTTCACCCCGGCCCGCACGGAGATCGTCGAACACCGCCGAGGGCGCGTAGATGGCGCGCTCTGAGGTCACCGAGACTCTCTACGACGCCTACGGCCAGCGCTTCTCCGTCGACGAGGTCTACTTCGAGAGCCGGACGGAACATCAGCATCTGCTGATCTTCCACAACGCGAAGTTCGGCCGCGTGATGACCCTCGACGGCGTGGTGCAGACCACGGAACGGGACGAGTTCTTCTATCACGAGATGTTCGCGCACGTGCCGCTGTTCGCGCACGGGGCGCCGCGGCGCGTGCTGATCATCGGTGGCGGCGACGGTGGCCTGCTGCGCGAGGTGCTCAAGCACCCGGGCGTGGAGCGGGTGACGAAGGTCGAGATCGACGGCGGCGTCGTGGAGATGGCGAAGCAGTACCTGCCCGGCCACTCGGCGGGCGCGTTCGACGACCCCCGCTTCGAGCTCGTGATCTCCGACGGCGCGGCCTTCGTCCGCGAAGCGAAGGAGACCTGGGACGTGATCCTAGTCGACTCCACCGACCCGATCGGGCCGGGCGAGGTCCTGTTCACGGATGCCTTCTACCGGGACTGCGCGCGTCTGCTCGAAGGCGGAGGGGTGCTCGTGAACCAGAACGGCGTACCCTTCATGCAGCTCGACGAGGTCCGCCGCACGGCGAGCGCCTTCGCGGGCATCTTCGCCGACTGGCACTTCTACGGCGTCGCGGTACCGACCTACGTCGGCGGCATCATGACCCTCGGCTTCGCCTCCCAGGACACGGGGCTGCGCCATACGCCGCTCGCCACGCTCACGGAACGCTTCGAGGCGGCCGCGGTGGAGACGCGCTACTACACGCCGGCGATCCACCAGGCGGCCTTCGCGCTGCCGCGCTACGTCGAGGAGGCCATAGGCAAGTGACCGCGAGTTCCGCTCAGCTCCACGGCTTCGGCGCCGACTGGCGCGAGCTCGCCGAGCGCCACGGCACCCCGCTGCTCGTGCTCGACTGCGATCGCATCCGCGCACAGTACGATCGCCTCGTGCAGGCCCTGCCCGGCGTCACGCACCACTACGCCATCAAGGCGCTGCCGAACGAGGACGTGGTGCGCACGCTCGCCGACCAAGGCGCCTCCTTCGACCTCGCCACGAACGGCGAGGTGGAGATGGTGGAGCGCCTCGGCGTGGAGCCGCGCCGGACGATCCACACGCACCCGATCAAGCGCGACGGCGACATCCGTCGCGCGCTCCGCTACGGCTGCACGACCTTCGTCGCCGACAACGTCGACGAACTCGACAAACTGGTGCCCTATCGCCACCGCGTGGCCGTGCTGATCCGGGTCGCGTTCCGCAACGCGGACTCGCGCGTCGACCTTTCGCGCAAGTTCGGCTGCCACGTCGACGAACTGGGCACGCTTCTCGCCGAGGCGGACGTGCGCGGGCTGCACGTCAAGGGCCTGTCGTTCCACGTCGGTTCGCAGGCCGCCTCCGGCCGTGCGCACGCCGACGCGGTGCGCCGCTGCGCGCCCTTCTTCGCCGTCCAGCGCATGGGCGCCGTGGCGCGCCTGTCCGTGCTCGACATCGGTGGCGGCTTTCCCGCCAACTACGACGGCACCAGCGAGGACATCGACGCCTTCTGTGCGCCGATCCGCGCCGCCCTCGCCGAACTCCCTGAACACGTGCGCGTGCTCTCGGAGCCGGGCCGCTACATCGCAGCGCCGGCGATGACGAGCATCAGTTCCGTAGTGGGCCGCGCGCGCCGCGACGGCGTCGCCTGGTACTACCTCGACGACGGCGTCTACGGCTCCTTCAGTGGTCAGATCTTCGATCA
This sequence comes from Pseudomonadales bacterium, assembly GCA_036351675.1. GTDB lineage: Bacteria > Pseudomonadota > Gammaproteobacteria > Pseudomonadales > Azotimanducaceae > JAZBPO01. The sequence continues at coordinate 663 of JAZBPO010000481.1, read as the reverse complement.
CACCCGCTATCCGCTCGTGGCCCTCGCGCGTGATCCGGCGCGCGATCCCTTCGCGGAGCCGGCCGATCCGGCGGTCCTCGCCGGACCCACCTGCGACTCCATCGACGTGATCGCCGAGGAAGCCGCGGTCGGTCGTCTCGAGATCGGAGACCTGATCGTGGCGCCGATGATGGGGGCCTACACGGCGGCGAGCGCGACGACCTTCAACTCGTTGCCACGGACGCCCGTGGTCACCCTGAACGGACCGGATGAGATCGTGGCGCCGGAGCTGCGGGTCGTCTAACGGATCCGCTGGGGCGCCAGGAGGCGACCGCCCTCGGAACACGGCGGCGCCGGGCATTCGCAAGGGGCAGGGTCGAGCCGGCCGGCGCGCCGTAGGGACCCGGAGTGACCTCACCCCGCCCTCGGGAACGGAGGGTGCATACGGTTCGCCGACCGGCGGATGCGAGGCGCGCGGTTCCAGCCTGCCGCACCCGGGCCCGGGACGTGGCATCTACCCTGCGCTCCCGAAGAACGGGTGAGGTCGCTCCGGGCAGACGCCACGCCCCGGACCCTCGCTCGACGGGTGTGCGCGTACTCGGCGGCCCCTCGCGAGGGGGCGGGTCGAGCCGGTCGGTGGGCCGCATGGACCCGGAGTGACCTCACCCCGCCCTCGGGAACGGA
>JAZBPO010000480.1:0-2096 GCA_036351675.1 Pseudomonadales bacterium | reverse complement strand
TCCATGCGCAGGCCGAACTTCTCGGCGAAGTCGCCGGTGCCAGGCATGATCTCGGCGAGCAGGGCGCGGAAGGCCACCTCATCGAACGCGCGCGTGGCCTCGGGCGTGTAGCTCAGCTCGCGCTCGGCGTAGGCGCGCACGGCCTTGCGGGTGGCGAGCACATAGTCGCGCGCCGGGCCGCTGTACGCCTTGGCGATCTTGCCCTCCCAGCCGCGCAGCCACTCGTCGTGCTCGGTGGCGCGATTGCGGCGCTGCTCCTCGCTGGAGCGCACCAGCAGCCCGCGGCGGACGATCTCGGTGGCCGCTTCCAGCTGCTCCATCTCGGCGAACCTGTCGCCGTCGGGCGCGACCAGCGACCCAGCCGGTGCCGTCGCCAGGATGCGCTCGACCGCGCCGCCCGTGAACCCAGGCAGCCGCACGATGGCGTCGGCCGCCAGCGCGCGCCGCGTGCCGCCCTGGAGCACGGAGGCCACGATCGAAGCCGCGACGGCTCGCTGCTCGGCGTCGGGGGCGTCGTTCGGCGCCTCGTCGTCCTCGAAGTCGTCGTCGGCCTGCGCGGCAGCCATCGCGCCCTGGAGCGCCGCAGCCGACTCGGCGTCGGCCTCGAGCTTCGCCTCGAGCGCCGCCACGGTCTCGTCGTCGAGCTGCAACCCGGCCTCGCGCGCAGCCTCGGGCACGGGGATGCCGAGGCTCTCGTGCAGCGCCACCGCGCGCGCGATCTGCTCGTCCATCGACTCCTGGAGCGCCGCCACGCCCGAGGTGTCGAACCCGATCCACACCTGCACCCGTCGCGTCGCGGCCGACCGCTCCGTCAGCGGCTCCACTACCTGACGCTGCCACTGACGCTGCGCCCGCGCCAGCTCGTTCGACATCGTGTGCCGCCAGAAGACCTCCAGCGCCGCGTCGGCGTTCGCGCGGATCACGTCGTCCGTGATGCCGAGCAGCGGCTTGGTCACGCCGAACGCAGCCATGATCGCGTCGCGGTCCCACTTGCGCATCTCGCCGTGCTCCATGTCCTTCGGCGCGTAGCCGTAGGGCTCGACCTTGAGGCCGCCGGTGAGCACGAGGGGCTGGTTGCGCGCGCGGTTGCTCGTCACGCGGTCGCGGATGAGCTTCTGGTGCTCGCGCACCTGCTGCGGCGTCTGGCTCTTCTCGGTGGAGAGGATCAGCGAGGGGGCGCCGCCGTTGCGCAGTAGCGCGTCGTCGTACCGCTCCTGCTGGAACATCCGCGACGCGATGCGCGAGATCGCCTCGCCCGGCCCGAAGCCGCGCCACCATTCGTAGAGGTGCGGGTTGCGCAGCAGCCCGAAGGCGTGCGGCTCGAACTCGACCGTGCCGCCGTCGCCGTCGAAGGTGTACGCGACCTTGTGGTAGCTCAGCGAGTTCGACCGCCGGTACAGCGTGAGCGCCCAGCCGGGCACCGGCAGCAGCACGTTGGGGAACTCGTTCGGGTTGGCGGCCCGGAACCTACCCCCGTCTCCGTCCTCCTGGACGCCGAACAGCACGAACGCCTCGCCGCACAGGTCGCGGTAGCCCTGCGTGAAGTAGCGCAGGTCCGCCGCGTCCATGTGCGCGTTCGGGCGCTCGATCAGGTCGAGCACGCGGTGGCTCGTGATCTTCTCGCGGTCCGGCTCGCTCTTCGGTCGGTCCCACAGGCAGAAGGGCACTGACTCGACCGCCTCCGCTCGGACGCGCACGCAGGCGTAGACGATCCAGGACTGCGCCCACGCCTGGGTGAGGTCGTCCTCGCCGCCGAGCCGCAGCTGGCGGATCCAGGTCCCGATGTCGAAGCCCGTCCCGAGCGAAGTCGCCTTCTGCCGGGCCGCGTCCGCGACATCCTGGAACGGGCCGAAGCCCTCCGCGAACGGTCGCGTGTGGTCGGTCTTGTCGAGCTGGATCGGCGGACGGGGCATCAGTAGATCTCCAGGGTCCCGGTGCGGGCGGCCATGCAAAGGTAGCGGAGAGCGTCGAGCGAGTGGTCGTCCGCCTTCTTCGGCTGGTCGATTCGCACGCCCTTTCGCTCTACCCACTCGTAGGTCTCAAACTCGGTGATTAGCGGTGCGCAGGTGGGATCGACGGTCAGGCCAGGAGTCCAG
>JAZBPO010000479.1:0-5523 GCA_036351675.1 Pseudomonadales bacterium | reverse complement strand
CCGCATCCCGCGTGTTGGCGAGATCGACGAGCGTGTCGAGGGCGCCCTGCAGCTCGACGACGATCGATGCGCGGTCGTCCTGCAGGAGGGCGGGATTCCCTGCGGAGATGGCGAGTTCGCGGACGCGCTGGAGCGTGTTCGTGATGCTGGAGAGCGTCGCGTCTTCCAGCTCGAGGCGTTCCGAGACGCGCTCCGCATTCGCATTGAACTGCCGCAGATCGACGAGGCCGCGCGTGAGGCGCGCGAGGCGTTCGGCCCCGGTCGGATCGTCGCTGACGGAGAGCAGTCGTCGACCGCTCGCGATCCGCTGCCGGCTCTCCTCGAGACCCCGCTGGCGTTCGAGGATCGATTCGCTGGCCAGCTTCTGCAGCTGCGACGTCGATATGCGCATGATCAGCCTCCCACAGCCGAGAGGAGTGTCCGGAACAGTTCGCCCGAGACGGCGACCACGCGCGCATTCGCCTCGTAGGCCTGCTGGAAGCGCAACAGGTTGGCCGCTTCCTCGTCCAGATTGACGCCGCTGACGCTGTCGCGTGCCGCCTCGGCGCGGGCGAGCAGGGTGCTGGTCGCGCCGAGATCGAAGGCATGGCCGCGAGCCGAGGCCGCCAGCTCGCCGAGCAACCGCGAGGGCGCATCGGCGACGGCGAGGGTGCCACCGTCGAGTCGACCGGCTTCCAGTGCGCCGATGAGCTGGCGCGCATTGCGCGTGTCGCCGGCCCCGACGGGCCGCGACGTCAGCGTGATGACGTCGCCGTCCGCGGGGCTGCCCTCGAGGACGAAGCCGAGCGTGCCGTAGCCGGGGACCGTGAGCGCGCTGCGGGATCCGGAATCCGATGCAGGCGCGTAGGCGAGCGTACCGCCGGGCGGAGCGGACACGGTGAAGGCCTCGCTCGCCGCGTCGTAGGTGAGCGTGATCGGTCCCGGCAGGTCCGTCGCGCTGACGCCGGTCTCGAGCCCGTCCAGGGTGAGGTCACCGATCGCGACGCTGCCGCCGTTCGACAGTGCCGCGGCGCCGTCCACCGGCGAGGCGAGCGCGACGCGGCGTGGATCCTCGACGAGCACACCGATGCCCCGGGCCGCGCCGGCGGCGGGACGCAGCTCGAAGCTGTCGCCGGACACCGGCGCACCGCCTTCCAGATCGAGGGTGAAGCCGAGCGCCGGCACGCTGCGGGGAAGGCCCGAGAAACTGTCGACGAGCGCACCGCGACCGTCGAAGAGGCTCCAGGAGCCGCCGTCGAAGGACAGCCGCAGCGGCTCGAGGGGCAGCTGCCCGACGTCGTCGATGCTGATGCCGAGCACGGCGTCGCCCACGTTCTGGTTGCGCGGCTGGACCCGATCGCCCTGCAGCGCCGACGAGCCGAGGGGCGTCAGCAGTGGTCCGCCGGCGTTGCCGTCGAGATCGAGGCCGCGCTGATGCACCTCGTTGAGCGCATCCACCAGGCCGAGGGCGAGTCGATCGAGGCCTGCCTGTGCGATCTCGACCTCGTCCTGCAGACCGTCGACGAGCCCACCGAGCCGTCCACCGGTGATGGCGAAGCCGACGTCGGCGCTCGCGCCGCGGCGCACGATGGAGATCTGCAGCGGCTGGCTGTCCGTGCGCGCCAGCGTGCTCGCCTCGCCGCCGACGACCAGCGCCTGCACGCCGCCCATGAATACGGAGAGCGCGCCGTCGTCGCTCTCGATCGTGGTGACGCGGACGAGCTCCGAGAGCTCGTTCACGAGATTGTCCCGCGTATCGCGGAGCTGGCTCGCATCGCCGTCCGTCGCCACGATGCTGAGGTTCAGATCCGCGATGCGCGAAGACAGCGCGTTGACGTCGGAGAGGGTCGTGTCGATGCGTCCGTAGAGCTCGTTGCGCAGACCCGAGAGCGTGTCGCTGAAGGTGCCGAGCCGGGCCGTCGCCTGGCGCAGCGTGATCAGGAATCCGTTCCGCTCGGCGATGGATGCCGGGTTCGTGGCCGCGGCCTCGAAGGCGGGGAGGATGGCGTCGAAGGCGGGCGGAAGACCCGCATCGGGGTCGCCGATGAGCTCCGTGACCCGCCCGGCGAGTTCGTCGCGGATCCTCGCCGCCTCGTTCTCCGAGGATCGGAGCTGCACCTCGCCGACGAGGAAGGCGTCGTGCTCGCGGCGCAGGCCGGCGACCTCGACGCCCGCACCCTGCGAGCCGCTGCCGTTGCCACCGACGCCGCGCGGCCTGAACTCGACGCTCTGGCGGCTGTAGCCCGGCGTATCGACGTTCGCGATGTTGTTCGACGTCGTCGAGATGGCGCGCTGGAACGCGACCAGGCCGGACAGGGCGATGTTCAGGCCGTCACCGGACATGGCGTCGCCCCCCGTTGCGTTCAGCGTTCATGATCACCTCCGACGCGTGCTTCGAAGCGGACGCGCTCCGGGGACAGGGATGCGCTCGCCGCGCCGGGCTGCGGGTCGGCGGCCGCCGCCGATACGGCCCCGAGCTGCTGATCCACGGCCGGCATCGCCGACAGCTGACGCAGGAGCACCTCCCGCAGACCCATGCCCTCGCCGCTCGCCATCTCGAGGGCGAGCTGCTGGTGGAACATCTGTGTGTACTGACCGACGGAATCCCCGCCGAGCAGATCGTCGCCCAGTGCCTCGCTGCGGGTCTGCTCGAGGATCTGTTGCAGGAACAGCGCCTCGAACTGCCGCGCGACCTCGTCCAGCGCCCGGGTCGGATCGTTCGTCGCGTCCCGGCGCAGGGCCGCCAAGCCGCTGAAATCCGTGTAGACGCCCGCCCGGGCGACGTCGCCGTCGGAAGCCACCTCAGATCACCACGAGCTCGGCGCGCAGGGCACCGGCCTCCCGCAGCGCTTCGAGGATCGCGACGAGGTCGCCCGGCGCGGCGCCGACGCCGTTGACCGCCTCGACGATCGCATCGAGGGAGGCGCCGGGGTCGAACTTGAACATGCGTCCGTTCTGTTGATCGACGGTGATCTCGCTGACCGGAGCGACCACCGTGTCGCCCTCGCCGAACGGTGCGGGCTGACTGACGAGCGGTCGTTCGACGATGGTCACGACCAGATTTCCGTGGCTCACGGCCGCCGGCGAGACGCGGACGTTGGAGCCGATCACGACCGTTCCCGTCCGCGAGTTCACGACCACGCGCGCCGGCGCGTCGCCGGGCCGGAAGGAGAGATTCTCGAGCATGGACACGAAGGCGACGCGCTGACCCGCATCCACCGGCGCGCGCACGGAAACGGTTCCGGCGTCGACCGCATCGGCGACTTCACCTCCGAAGCGCTCGTTGATCGCCTCCACGAGCCGGGCAGCCGTGGTGAAGTCCGCCCGGTGCAGATTCAGGTGGAGCGCATCGGCGTTCGTGAAGGCCGATGGCACCTCGCGCTCCACGATGGCGCCGTTCGGTATGCGACCCGCGCTCGGCACGTTCACGGTCACGCGCGAGCCGTCGCGGCCCGAAGCGCCGAGCCCTCCGACGACGAGGTTGCCCTGGGCGATCGCGAAGACCTGCCCGTTGACGGCCTGCAGCGGTGTCATGAGCAGCGAGCCGCCCCGCAGGCTCTCGGCGTCGCCGAGGGCGGAGACGGTCACGTCGATCGTGTTGCCCGGCTTGGCGAAGGCAGGCAGCGACGCCTGCACGATCACGCCCGCGACGTTCCGGGAGTCGGGGTTCACGCCCGGCGGCAGCGCGACACCGAGCCGGTTGAGCATGTTGCGGATGCTCTGCCCCGTGAACGCACTCGAGTCGCCGGTGCCGTCCAGACCCACCACGAGCCCGTAACCGACCAGCTGGTTCGCGCGCACGCCGGCGACCTCGGCCACGTCCTTGACGCGATCGGCACCGGCCTCGACGGCGAGAAGCGCGAGGAGCAGGAGGCTCGGGCGCAGCAGAGAGCTCGTCACTGATCGCATGCTCGGGTTCCCGTTGTTCAGAAGGGCCAGATCGGATTGACGAAGAAGCGCGCCAGCAGCCCGGGCCGATTGCTGTCGGCCATGGCGCCGCGCCCCGAGTACTGGATGCGGGCATCCGCGACCTGCGTCGACAGCACGCTGTTGTCCGTACCGACGTCCACGGCACGCACGATGCCGGCGAGGCGGATGTACTCGTCGCCGGTATTGAGGGCGACCCACTTCTCGCCGCTCACGTAGAGATTGCCGTTCGGGTACACGGCCTGGACCGTGACCGCGATGCTGCCCGAGAGCTCGTTGCTCTGGCGGCTCTGGGCGAGCGCCTGCAGCTGGCGTTCGACGGACGCCGAGGTGTCGAGCTGGAGTTCCTCGCCGATCAGGGTCGGCGCGGGTCCGACGACCTCGGCGTCCTTCTGGATCTGCGTGTCCGCGCGTTTGCGCGCATCCGTGCGTTCGACGAGGCGCACCGTGAGGACGTCGCCCACCTGGCGCGCCCGGAGATCCGTGAACATCGACAGGGAACGCGTGCCCACATAGAGGCTTCCCGCCGTGGGCGGCTCGGCCGCGGCGACCGGCGGCGCAGCCGGCCGCCACTCGTCCTGCCCCGGCCTGGGCCCGGGCACGGCGCAGCCGACCAGCATGCTCGCCGCGAGGAGCAGCGCCAGTGCCGTGCCCGGCGCGCGTGGCCAGCTCAGCGTTCTCACAGCGTCTGCGCCACGTACTGCAGCATTTCGTCGGCGGTCGCGATGGCGCGCGAGTTCATCTCGTAGGCGCGCTGCGTCTCGATCATGTTCACGAGCTCCTCGACCACGTTCACGTTCGAGCTCTCGAGGGTGGACTGGAGCAGCGTGCCCCGGCCCTCGATGCCGGGCAGACCGAGGATGGGCGGACCGCTGGCCGCCGTTTCCGTGAAGAGGTTCTCGCCGATCGGCGTGAGGCCCGCCGGGTTGACGAAATCCGCGAGCTCCAGCTGACCGATCTGGATCGGCGCAGGCTGCCCGGCGATCGAGGCGGACACCGTACCGTCGCTGCCGATGGAGACGCTGACCGCGTCCTGCGGGATGTTGATCGCCGGTTCCAGCGGCTGGCCATTGGCGGTGACCAGACGTCCCTCGCCGTCGCGCTGGAGCGCCCCGTCCCGGGTGTAGCTGATCCGACCGTCGGGCATGAGCACCTGCAGGAAGCCACGTCCCTGGATGGCCACGTCCAGCTCGTTGCCGGTCTGCACGAGGTTGCCCTGGGTGTGCAGTTTCTCCGTCGCCACGGCCCGGACGCCGGTCCCGAGCATGAGCCCCGAGGGCGCCTGCGTGTCCTGCGTCGTCTGCCCACCGGCCTGCCGGACGTTCTGGTAGACCAGGTCGGCGAACACGGCGCGATCGCGCTTGAAGCCGGTCGTCGACGCGTTCGCGAGATTGTTGGACACGACGCCGAGCTCCGTCTGCTGAGCCTCGAGGCCGGTCCGGCTTATCCAGAGTGCGGGGAACATGTCTTCGTCTCCATCGTGTGCGTCAACCCATGTCGACGAGCGTGTCCGACGCCCTGTCGACGTCCCGCGCCGTGCTCATCACCTTCACCTGCAGCTCGTACATGCGCGCGAGCTCGATGAGCTGCACGAGTTCGGACACGGGGCTCACGTTG
>JAZBPO010000478.1:0-5253 GCA_036351675.1 Pseudomonadales bacterium | reverse complement strand
GGGGCGTGGCCACGGGCGGGGTCGCCACGGGCGGGGTCGCCACGGGCGGGGTCGCCACGGGCGGGGTCGCCACGGGCGGGGTCGCCACGGGCGGGGTCGGAGTCGATTTCTCCGCAGGAGAAATCGACTCCGACCCCTTTCGAGGGTGATGCGCCCTGCTGGCGCCAGAGCGCGAGTTCAGGCTTCACGGCCGCGGCTTCCCAGTGCGCCTGATGGCGATGACCCGCGAGGGCCTCGATGGCACCGGCGCGGGCGAGGCACTGGAGCTCCGCGGCGTTCAGGACAGCGCGGCGGGCGAGGTCGTCGACGGAGGCGAAGGGTCGTGCGTTCCGGGCCTGGACGATGCGCTCGGCGGCGCCCTCGTTGAAACCGGTCACCTGACGGAACCCGAGACGGATCGCGCCCTGCTGGCGCCGGTAGCGGTAGCCGTGCGCATCCGGGCCCGTACCCGGGCCGAGGCCCTCGGTGCTGTGTTCGAGACCGTGGTCCCAGGTGCTCGTGCGCACGTCCACGGGGCGTAGCTCCACGCCGTGGCGACGGGCGTCCTGCACGAGTTGCGAGGCCGAATAGAAGCCCATGGGCAGGCTGTTCAGGAGGCCGGCGCAGAAAGCCGCGGGTTCGTGGCGCTTGAGCCAGGCCGAGACGTAGACGAGGAGGGCGAAGCTCGCCGCGTGCGATTCGGGGAAGCCGTATTCGCCGAAGCCGCGGATCTGGGAGAACACGCGCTCGGCGAACTCGCGGTCGTGGCCGCGCTCGAGCATCCCCCGCACGAGCTTGTCGTGGAAATGCTCGAGGCCGCCGCGGCGTTTCCAGGCGGCCATGGCCCGGCGCAGGGCGTCGGCCTCGCCGCCGGTGAAGCCGGCGGCGACCATGGCGAGCTTGATCACCTGCTCCTGGAAGATGGGTACGCCGAGGGTGCGTTCGAGTACTTCCCGGATGGCCTCGTTCGCGTACTCGACGGGCTCCTCGCCCGCGCGCCGGCGCAGGTAGGGATGCACCATGTCACCCTGGATCGGCCCCGGTCGCACGATCGCCACCTCCACCACGAGATCGTAGAAGCGGGCGGGCTTGAGGCGCGGCAGCATGGACATCTGCGCCCGCGACTCGACCTGGAACACGCCGACCGAGTCGCCTCGTTGCAGCATGTCGTAGGTCTCCGGGTCCTCCGGCGGCACGTCGGCGACCGTGAAGGGCTCGCCCCTGAAGTCGCTCACGAGTCCCAGGGCCCGGCGGATCGCCGAAAGCATGCCGAGGGCGAGCACGTCGACCTTGAGCAGACCGAGCGCCTCGAGGTCGTCCTTGTCCCACTGGATGACCGTACGGTCGGCCATGGCCGCGTTCTCGATCGGCACGAGCTGGGCCAGGGGCCCCTGGGAGATGACGAAGCCCCCCACGTGCTGCGAGAGATGGCGCGGGAAGCCGAGCAGTTCCTTCACCAGCACCACGAAGCGCTCGATGACCGGACTGTCCGGGTCGACGCCGGCGGCGGCGAAGCGCTTGACGATCTCGTCGCGTTTCTCCCACCAGGCCATGGACTTGGCGAGCTGGTCGAGGAGCCCGGCATCGAGCCCCAGGGCCTTGCCGACGTCGCGGATCGCGCTCTTCGGCCGATAGGTGATGAGGGTCGCGGCCAGCGCCGCCCGTTCCCGGCCATAGCGCGTGTAGATGTACTGGATCACCTCCTCGCGGCGCTGATGCTCGAAGTCGACGTCGATGTCCGGCGGCTCGTCGCGTTCCTTCGAGACGAAGCGCTCGAACAGGAGGTTCATCCGTGCCGGGTCCACCTCCGTGATGCCGAGGCAGTAGCAGACCGCCGAGTTCGCGGCGGAGCCGCGACCCTGGCAGAGAATGTCACGGCTGCGGGCGAAGGCCACCACGTCGTGGACCGTGAGGAAGAAGTGCTCGTAGGCGAGCTCCTCGATCAGGTCGAGCTCCTTCGTCACGAGGCGGGCGACCTGCTCCGGCGTGCCCTCGGGCCAGCGGTGTGCAGCGCCGGCCCATGTGAGGGCACGCAGATGTTCGATGGCCGTGAGCCCCGCCGGAACGAGCTCCTCCGGATACTCGTAGCGGAGTTCGTCGAGGGAGAAGCGGCAACGATCGGCGATGGCCGCGCTTTCCTCGAGCAGTTCCGGCGGATGCCGCAGGCGCAGGCGTTCGATGTCCTGCAGGCAGCGTTCGCGGTTCGGATGCAGCGCCTGGCCGAGCTCCGTGAGTGGACGGCCGAGGCGGATCGCCGTGAGCACGTCGTGCAGGGGTTTGCGGGCCGGGTCGTGCAGATGCACGTCGTTCGCCGCGGTCATGGGCAGATCGAGACGGATCGCGAGGGTGAGCAGTTCCGCCGTGCGGTCGAGATCGTCACCCTCGCAGAAGAGTTCGAGGGTGATCCAGAGTCGGTCCGGGAAGTACTCCGCCAGACGCTGGCCGGTGCGGAAATTCTGTTCCCGATCCCGATGTGCATCGGGAATCCAGAGCGCGAGGACCGCGTCGAGGCCACGCTCGAGATCGGCCAGGGTGAGGCTGTAGCTGCCCTTCGGGCTGCGCCGGCGGCCGAGCGTGATCAGTGCGCAGAGCTGTCCCCAGGCACGCCGGTCCGGAGCGAGGAGCACCAGCTTCTCGCCCTCCACGAGGGTGAGCTCCGTGCCGTGAAGGAGCTTCAGCCCGGCTTCCTTCGCGGCGACGTGAGCCTTCACGGCACCGGCCACCGAGCACTCGTCGGTGACGGCGAGGGCGGCGTAGCCGAGTTCCACGGCCCGCGTCACGAGTTCCTCCGGGTGGGAGGCGCCGCGCAGGAAACTGTAGTTCGTCAGGCAGTGGAGTTCAGCGTAGCGCATCTTCAGTCTGATTCTTGAAATACTTCCCAAGCATTTGATTTTAAGAACTTGCAGTCAGCTGATCTCGAAATCACGCGAAGATGCCGTGAAGGAACCAGCGCCCGCTCGCGAGCTCCTGGAACACCCAGTAGTGGCTGCCGTCACCGTGCCGGGCGACCCAGTAGTCGCGCGGGGTCGGCGGGGCGATGACGAACGTCGCCGGTGACGGCGCGATCTCCGTCAGGGTGCGTTCGGCAGCCCGGAAGGGGTCGGAGCGGCGCTCCGGGTCGTCGTCCGGAGGAGGCGATCGAGACGGGGTCGGCGGAAAAGGGGAGAGCTGAACAGGGGTCGGAGTCGATTCCTCCTGCAGAGAAATCGACTCCGACCCCTTTTCTTCCCGCGTCTCCTCGTCTCGTGAAGCCGCCCCCATCCCTTCCACTGCGCCCCACTCTTCTGCCGTGAGTGCAGCGGCTTCACGGGGATCGGCGAGCGCGCGTTCCGAGCGTTCCCACCAGCCGACGTCGATGCGCTCCGGACCACGGCAGAGCTGCAGGGGACCGCGCAGGAGCGGCAGACCGTCCTCCTGCGACAGGGGACGGGGCGTGCGCAGGAGCCAGAGCGGGCGCGGGCCGCGCGGCAGCGGCACACCGGCCGGAGCGTCGCGACCGCGGCGACCGCCGGTCTTCGGGGGCCGTGGCGTGGCGATGGCCCAGGCGTGCTCCGGACGATGGTCGTCGGCCGGTGCGAGGGCACAGCAGATTCCGGCGCCGAAGCGGGCCCGGAGCAGATCCACGAGCACGGCCGGATCCTCGTGTACGCCGCCGTCCTCGCCGAGGGCCGGGAACAGCCCCGCGTCCTGCCCGGCCAGCTCCGTGATGCGCGTGACGCGCAGTTCCAGCGAGGCGACCGCTCGCAACACGCCAGCCTCCCGTTCGAGCTGCAGGCGGCTGTACTCGAGCATGCGGCTCCGCGCGCGCTGGGGCGTGGCGAAGTGCACCGTGAGGCGTTGCTCGCCGTGGCGCGGATGGGAGAGGAGCCAGTCGAGGCGGTCGCTGGCCACCTGACGCAGGCGCAGCCAGTCCTCGAGCTCGCCCACCAGGCGCTGCATGGGGAAGGCGAGCGCGGCCTGATGCTCGAGGTCCTCGAGGAAATGGACCGTGGAGCGGAAGGTCTCCGGTGGCGTCACGGTCACGCGCGGGTCGGGACGGCGGCCCGTGAGGCGGTCCAGGTGGTCGACGAGTGCGGCGCCGAAGCGGCGCCCGAGTGGTGCCCGGGGCAGACGCAGCAGCTCACCGAGGGTCCGCAGCCCCATGGCTTCGAGCTTCTCCCGCTCGGTCGCCGGCCGGTCGAGGAAGGCGAGCGGCATGTGCGCGAGGGCTGGCCGAGCCGCCCGCGCCACGGCGTCGGTCCAGGCCTGGCGCAGGGCGTCGTCACCGCGGCCCTCGAAGTCGAGTTCGGCGGCGAGGCGCGCCGCATCGAAGGTCCGGCCGGAGGTGGCCAGTGCCTTGGCGGCGCGCGGCGTGGGTGCGATGCCGGGGATCGCCGAGTAGCCGAGTGCCGTCAGCTCCTCGAGGATGCGCTGCTGCAGGCGGTCGAGGCCTCGGAACAGGCGCAGACTGCCGGCGAGTTCCAGCAGCAGGGCGTCGGGCGCATCGAGGCTGACCCGGGGCGTGAAACGATAGGCCCAGGCAGCGAGGCGTTCGAGGGTGGCGGCCTCGCGTGCCGGATCACGGAAGGCGATGGCGAGATCGGCGCAGATGCTCTCGGCCGTGGACAGACTCATGCCCGGGCGCAGCCCCCGGGCGCGGCCGGCGCCGTTCACCTGCAGCACCTCGCGCGCCTCCACGAGCACCACGGGACGGTCCGCGGCGCCGTCGGAACGGCTGCGGGTGACGATCTCGAGGCCCAGCCGTGGCAGATGCAGACAGAGCCAGAGTTGTCTGTCGGAGTCGCTCGCCATCGCTCGGCACCATGCGTGATTCGTCGGCGGCGGCCCCGGCCGGCACCCTGTATGGACCGGCACGGATACGCTGCCTCGGCGGATGACCGCCCGCAGAAACCCTTTCGTGCCCGTGGGGGGAATGGTCCGTCCCGATCCGCCATCCCCGGGGAGGGCCGCAGCGTGACGTGCCCGCTCTGGAGATGGCGGATCGGGTCGGTTCCGGTGGCCGTGCGGATCGGCGAGCCGTATCCACGCGACGCGTGGCCTGTGTCGTTGCAGGCGCTGACAGGGGCCGCGCCGGAGAGGCCCCGTGCGACTTCAGTGCCGGATCGGCAGTCCGCCGGCGTCCGGGCGGCCACGGTTCGGCAGGGGCGTGACATTGCCGGCCCCGTGCGGAGGCGTCTTCGGCGGTCGCGACTCCGGTGCGGTGCGGTGCGCCGGTGTGCCGCGCCGCGCCGCGGCGGTGACGGCGGCCAGTACACCCGGTCGAGCCGTCGCCGG
>JAZBPO010000477.1:0-11441 GCA_036351675.1 Pseudomonadales bacterium | reverse complement strand
CCACCAGAAGGGTGTGCCCTTCGACGACGACGTCTGGGAGCTCTACGACCTCGACGCCGATCCGTCCGAATGCGACGACCTCGCGGCGGCCGAACCCGAGCGCCTCGAGCAGCTCGTCGGACTCTGGTGGGACGAGGCGGAACGGCACGGCGTGCTGCCGCTCGACGATCGCACCATCGAACTGTTCCGCCCGCACCTCGACGACCGCTCCGCGCACCGCACGGACCGGCGCTATCGCTATCGCCCACCCATGACGCCGCTGCCCACGGGCGCATCGCCGAGTCCGGGCGGCCTCGCCTGGGATCTCGCCGCGACCGTCACGCGTGCCGCGCATGAGGAAGGCGTGCTCTACGCCACCGGCAACGCCAATTCGGGCCTCACGGTCTTCGTCCAGAACCGCCGGCTCGTGCTCGACTACAACGCCTTCGGTGACCACACGATCGTGGAGTCGGACCGCGAGGTTCCGGAGGGGGATGCGGTGCTGTCCGTGCATCTGCGTCGCGTCCAGGGCTACACGGGCGCCGTCACGCTCGCGATCGACGGCGAGGCCTGCGCTCAGGCGGAGCTGCCGCTCATGATGATGATGGTGAGTTCCGTCGGCGCGAGCGTCGGCCAGGATCACGGCCTGCCCGTGTCCGATCGTTACGCGGGCCCCTTCGCCTTCACCGGCACCCTGCACGGCGTCGACATCGAACTCGGCAGTCGCGACAGCGCCGAGGACGCGGCGCAGGCCCGCGCCGCCATGGCGCGGCAGTGAGCGCAGCGCCGAACTGAAGGACACCCCGACACCCCGGCCTGCATGCGGGCCGATCACCGACAGACACCGAGGACCCGCACATGGCCGACATCGTCGTCTACGGATCGCCCCTCTCTCCCTTCGTGAGGAAGGTCGAGGTGTTCCTGCGCTGCACCGGTACGGAGTACGACTTCGAGGCCGTGAACATCATGGACATGCCGGACTGGTTCAAGGAGATCAGCCCGGCGCGACGCATCCCGGTCATGCGTGACCGCACGATCGGGGCCGAGGGCATCCCGGGCACCATCGCCGACTCCTCGGCGATCTGTCTCTACCTGGACCGCAAGCTCGATTCCGGCCTCTATGGCGGCAGTGCCTTCGACACGGGCCGCGTCGCCTGGTTCGAGGAGTACGCCGACACGTCCATCGCCATGCCGCTCGGCATGGGTCTCTTCCGGCCGATCATCTTCCCGCGCTTCACGGGGGGGGAGTCGGATCTCGACACGGCGCGCAAGACCTGGAACGAGACGCTGCCGCCGCTCTTCGACTATCTCGAGGCGAGCCTCGACGGTGGCGAGTACTTCGTGGGGGGGCGCTTCACGCTCGCGGACATCGCGGTGGGCTGCCAGCTCACGCAGCTCGCCATGGTGGCCGGTCTGCCCGACGCGACGCGCTGGCCGGCGCTCGTCAAGGCGGTGCAGGCCATGCAGGCGCGGCCGGAGTTCGCCGCGAACCTCGAGGTGTGCGGCAAGATGCTCGGCGGCATCCTGCCGGAACCCGTGGACCTGTCCTGAGCACGCGCGAGGAGGCGAGACGATGCTGAAGCTTCACCATGCACCCAACAGCCGCGCAGGTCGGATCGTCTGGCTGCTCGAGGAACTCGAGCTGCCCTACGAACTGAACCGCATGGACTTCCACCCCTCGGCGCTGAAGTCCGACGAGCACCGGGCGCGCCATCCCCTCGGCCGCATCCCGGTGCTCGAGGACGGCGAGGTCATGATCTACGAATCCGGCGCGATCTGTGACTACGTGGTCGAACGCCATGCGCCGGGGCGCCTGAAGCCGGCCGTGGATTCGCCGGACTATCCGGCCTTCCTGCAGTGGTTCCACTACTGCGAGGGCATGGTCATGCCGCCGGTGAACACCATCGTCGTGCAGACGGTGCTGCTGCCCGAGGATCGCCGCGACGCGACCGTCCTCGCTCAGGCCCAGCGCCTGCTCACCAAGGCCTGGGCGCCGGTGGACGAGGCCCTCGCCGATCGCGAGTACGTAGCGCGGGACTTCTCCATCGCCGACATCATGCTCGGCCATGCCGCCTACATGTCGAACCGGCTCGGCTGCATCCCGGACGAGATGACGAACCTCAAGGCCTACGTCGCGCGCATCGAGGCGCGACCGGCGTTCCAGAAGGGCATCAATGCCTGAAGGGAGAGTAGCCATGAGGGTCCTGCGCACACCTGACGAACGCTTCAAGGGGCTCGAGGACTATCCCTTCGCGCCGCACTACACGGAGATCAAGGCGGAGGACGGCACGCCGCTCCGGATCCACCACCTCGACGAGGGGCCGCCGGACGGTCCCACGGTGCTCTGCATGCACGGTCAGCCGAGCTGGAGCTATCTCTACCGGAAGATGATCCCGCTGCTCGTGAAGGAGGGCTTGCGCGTCGTGGCGCCGGATCTCGTCGGCTTCGGCAAGTCCGACAAGCCCGCCGCGCGCGAGGACTACAGCTATCAGCGCCAGGTCGACTGGATGGGCCAGTGGCTGGAGGCGAACGAGCTTTCCGGGCTCACCTTCTTCGGCCAGGACTGGGGCGGCCTGATCGGATTGCGCATGATCGTCGATCGGCCCGAGCGCTTCGATCGCGTCGTCATCTCCAACACGGGTCTGCCGTACAACCCTGACGAGTCCGCGGAGGTGGTCGAACGCGTGCGGAAGTTCCGCGCCGAGGCGAAGACGCCGACGCTGCTCGAGATGGGCCGTGCCCTGCAGAAGGTGCCGGACTCGCGCGCCGACGCGTTCGCCTACTGGCAGAAGTTCTGCTGGGAGACCGAGGATGTGCCCGTCGGCTTCCTCATGAGCCGGGGCGCGGGCGAGAAGCCGGGTCTGCGCGAGGCGCTCGCGCTGCTCCTGAACCGCTTCGGCCTCGCACCCCTGCGCGGTACGTCTCCGGTCGGCCGCGCCTACGACGCGCCGTTTCCGGACCCGAGCTACAAGATGGGGCCGCGCGCCATGCCGAGCCAGGTGCCGACGCTGCCGGACGATCCCTCGAACGAGGCGCAGGCGAAGGCCTGGGCCTTCTTCGACGTCTTCGAGAAACCGTTCCTGTGTGCGTTCACGGACAATGATTCGGTCACGCGCGGCGGCGACGCCGAGTTCCGCGCACGCGTACCGGGCGCGAAGGACCAGCCGCACACCACGATCTTCGGCGGGGGACACTTCGTGCAGGAGAACCGCGCGCCGGAACTCGTGCGGATCATCGCCGACTTCGTGCGCGCCACGAGCTGAAAGCACCGGTATCTGTCCAGAGGGAAGACCCATGGTCCGTCTCCGCGATCTGCCCGACTACGAACGCGATCATCTGCTGAGCAAGAACTCGCCGCCGCTCGGTCCGCCGGCCTGGGTCGCGCCGACGAAGCCGCTCTCGGCGCAGCGCATCGCGCTGGTGACGACGGCGGGGCTTCACTTCCGCGACGACGCCACCTTCGGCCTCGCGGACGCGAGCTTCCGTGCGCTGCCCGGCGAGGCCGACACGGCGGAGCTGGTCACCTCGCACAGCTCCGTCAACTTCGATCGCACGGGCTTCCAGGACGACGTCAATGTGGTCTTCCCGCTGGACCGCTTCCGCGAACTCGAGCGTGACGGCGTGATCGGCTCCCTCGCTGA
Source organism: Pseudomonadales bacterium (assembly GCA_036351675.1). GTDB lineage: Bacteria > Pseudomonadota > Gammaproteobacteria > Pseudomonadales > Azotimanducaceae > JAZBPO01. Next base: position 7,821 of record JAZBPO010000477.1, on the reverse strand, counting down.
CGTCCACTACAGCTTCATGGGTGCTGGCCTCGAGCCGGACGCCTACGAGGCGTCGGTCGCGACCGTCGCCGCGGCGCTCGCGCGCGATGGCGTGGACTCGGTGTTCCTGACGCCCGTCTGACCGAACTGCACTCGCGCCGTGTGCGCGATCGCGTACTTCCTGGAACGGGCCGGCATCCGCACGACGGGCGTCGCGCTCGTGCGCGAGAACGCCGCATCCATGCAGCCGCCGCGCATGCTCTGGGTGAGCTTCCCGCTCGGCCGCCCGCTGGGTGTGCCGGGCGACGCGACGTTCCAGCACGAGGTGATCGCGGCGGCGCTCGCGCTACTCGAACGGGACGCGGGGCCAGTGCTCGAGGACTTCGAGCGCGATCTTCCCCCGCTAGCCGAACCGCCCACTGCGCCGGCCTGCCCAGTGAACTTCGCACGCGCCGATGCCGGCGACGGTAGCTGGCGGTCATGGCTGCTGCGCGAGCACGGGGAGCTCGCGCCCTTTCACGAGCTCTCGTGTCGGCGCCGGGGGCGGACGACGGTCGGCGTCTCCGGCCGCCCGCTCCCGGAGGAGCTCGAATGGCTCGCCCGCTGGCTGGACGAGGACGAACTGCCGGTGCGGGACGTGGAACGCTTCAAGCTCGCCATCGAGGACGCGAAGGCGTTCTGGACGGAGGCACTCACCGCGCTGCCGGGCGCCTATGATCCGCGTGAGATTCAGTACGCACTGTGGCACCGCACGATGCTCGGCGCGGCGCTTACGCGCTTCTACCAGCGCCTGAAAGCGGCGAAGCTCGGGCTGCTCGCGCGCCTCGTCGCGCCGCGGGAAGCCATGGGCGAGGCGACGGGCACGGACGCGCGCATCGAGGGAGACTCGACACCATGAAGATCACGCCACTGAATGGTCGTTTCGTCGCCGACGTCGAAGGCGTCGACCTCGCGCAGGTCACGGACGAGGACTTCGCCGCCATCCACCGGGCCTGGATCGACCACGGCGTCCTGCGCTTCCGGGAACAGACCCTCGACGAGGACGGTCTGCAGCGTTTCTCCGAGCGCTTCGGCCCGCTCGAGGAGGCTCCGTTCGGCCGCATGCCCGAGGCCATGCGGCGCCGGATCCGGAATCGCTTCGTCACGGTGATCTCGAACATCGTCGAGAACGGACGGCCGATCGGCGGCCTCGGCAGCGGCGAGGCCAACTGGCACTCGGACATGACCTACTTCGAGGATCCGCCGCCGGCGAGTGTCCTCCTCGGGGTCGAGATCCCCGACAGCGGCGGCGACACGTGGTTCGCCGACCAGTATGCGGCCCTCGACGCCCTGCCTTCCGAACTCGAGGCGCGCATCGAGGGCCTGTCCATCAAGCACGATGCCGCGCACACGAGCGTCGGCCAGCTCCGGCCCGGCTTCGACGCCTTCGACGATCCGCGCGAGGCGCCCGGCGCCGTGCACCCGATCGTGCAGACGCATCCGGAAAGCGGGCGGCGTTGCCTCTACCTCGGTCGGCGGGAATGGGCCTGCGTGGTCGGCCTGCCGCTCGAGGAGAGCGAGGCGCTGCTCGACGAGCTCTGGCAGTACGCGGCACTCGAGGCCAACGTCTGGCGCCACCAGTGGCGCGTCGGTGACGTGATCATCTGGGACAATCGCTGCGTGCTGCATCGGCGCGATGCGATCGATCCGGAGAAACGCCGGCTGCTGCGCCGCTGTCAGGTGCTGGCGCCGGCCTGAGGCTGCCGCGCCGTCGCGATGACGGCGGTGCTATGCTTTTTCGCTAATGTCGCCCATTAGTGACTTCGTGAAGACCCAGACTCTGATCCGATCGCGCCTGATGCGCGTGCTCGCCTCGCGGCGCGTCCAGACCCTGCGCCAGGCCGTCGGGCGCGCACGCCGTGGCATCGCGGGCCATGCGCCCACCGTCCACTACTTCCACGAGATCACCGATCCCTTCAGCCACCTGGCCGTGCAGCGCCTCGCGGCGCTCGCGGACCGCTACGCCATCGCCTTCGTCCCCCATCTCGTGACGGGCGAGGCGGGGGCCTGGCGCGGAGACGCCGGACGCTTCGATCCCTGGGCCCTCGCGGACGCGCGCAGCGTCGCGGCCTGCTACGGGGTGGAAGCGCCCGGACTCGGCGGCGGCGTCGAGCCGACCGGTGCCGAGGGCACGGCGAGTCTCCTCGCGCCCCTCGTCGACGACGCGGCCGACGGTGACCCGGCTGCGGTGAGCGCCTTCGCCGCGGCTGCCCTCGAGGCCGGCCGCGCCTTCTGGGCCGGTGAGGCGCCCGGTGGTGGTACGTCGGACCGCGCCGATGCGCGCCTCGCCGAGGGGAATGCGCTGCGTCGCCGTCTCGGCCACTACCTGGGCGCCATGTTCCATTTCGAGGGCGAGTGGTACTGGGGCCTCGACCGGCTCTATCTGCTGGAGGAGCGGCTCCAGCGCGAGGGCTATGCGCGCGCGGGCGAAAGGAAGTTGCTGGTGCCGCGTCCGCGCGTCGCGATCCCGGACGACCTCGATGCCTCGTCGGTCACGCTCGAGTACTTTCCGTCGCTCCGTTCGCCCTACACGGCCGTCGGCCACGGCGCGGTGCAGGCGCTCGTGGCGACCTCGCGCGTCACCCTCGACGTCCGGCCGGTGATGCCCATGATGATGCGGGGCGTGCCCGCACCGCGCGCGAAGCAGCAGTACATCATGAGCGATGCCGCGCGCGAGGCGCGAGCCGCCGGCGTGCCCTTCGGGCGCATGGTCGATCCCTTCGGCGAGCCCGTGCGTCGGGCCCTGTCGCTCTGGGCCTGGGTGCGTGCCGAAGGGCGCGAGATGCCCTTTCTCGAGTCCTATCTCCGTGGTGCCTGGGCGGAAGGCGTGGACATCACGTCCGACGCGGGGCTCGAGGCGGTGCTCGCCCGCGCGGGCCTCGATCCCCGTGCCGCGTGTACGCACCTCGACGATCCGGCCTCCGTCGCGCTCCTCGACGCGAACCTCGAGGACATGCTCGCTGCGGGTCTCTGGGGCGTGCCGAGCTTCCGCGTGTCGGGTGGGGTGGGCCATGCCGCGCCCTTCGCCTGCTGGGGCCAGGACCGGATCTGGCGCGTGGCGGCGGAGATCGTGGCACGGGCGGGTGGCGATCCGGGCGTGCTGCTGCCGGAGGCTGTGCCATGAGCGAGACCCGTGCCCGCCTGCTCGACGCCGCGGAGCGCCTGTTCGCGGAGAAGGGCCTCCACGGGACCTCCGCGCGGGAGATCGTCGCCGCCGCCGGGCAGCGCAACGAATCCGCGATCCAGTACCACTTCGGTGGCCGTGAGGGCCTGGTCGATGCGCTCGTGGCGCGTCGCGTCGCGGCCATCGAGGCGGCACGGAACGCACGGCTCGATGCGCTCCTCGAAACGGATGCCGCGCCGGACGTCCGTGCGCTGCTCGCCTGCCTCGTCGATCCCGTCGTGGAGCTGTGCCGCGACGACGCCGGTTTCCGGGCGTTCCTCAGCACCTTCGGTGAGGTCGCCCTCGCGCCGGGTATCCGGCTCTCGCGCAATCGCTTCGACATGCAGAGTCTCGCCCGCATGCGCGAGCAGCTGCGGACGCTCGTCGACGTGCCCGAAGCAGTACTCGCCGCACGGGCGGAGGCCCTCACGCGCTTCATCCTGCTCAGCCTCAGTCAGCGGGCGCGCTCGAGGGAACCCTTCAAGGGCCGGGCCTTCGATCGCTTCTTCACGAATCTCACGGACATGGGCGCGGCCATGCTGACGGCCGAAGTCTCGGCGGAGACCCGGGCCGCCCACGATGCGGACTGAAGTCGGGGGGGGCGCCGCGAGCATGGATGTGCTGAACAAGGCCTGCTCGCGAGTCATCGACGTCGAACGCAGGGGATCGCGATCGTGACGAGCGCCCTGCGCTGGGGTGTGCTCGCGGTGCTCTGGAGCCTGTTCACGCTCTGGTACACGAACCTCTCGGGCCCGCTCTCGGAGGCCGAGATCGACGCACATCTCGCCCGCGCGGCGGAGCAGGGGCGCGATGTGGCACAGCTCGCGCGCCTCGAGCGCTTCATGCGTGAGGACGACGGCAGCCACTTCGTCATGGTGAACATCCTCGATCTCGCGCCGGAGGGTGCCGAGGAGAACCTCGGTCGCTACATGGCGCACATGTGGCCGGCGCTGCTCGCGCGCGCCTGCCACCCGGTCTTCGCCGGTGCCGCGATCGCGCCGGCCATGGACCTCGCGGGCGTCAGCGAAGCGGCAGGGGGCGCCGCGGTCTGGGATCAGGGGGCGCTCATGCGCTACCGGTCGCGCCGGGACCTGCTCGAGATCGCCCTCGACCCGGCGTTCCTCGAGCCGCATCACTACAAGATCGAGGCACTCACCAAGACCATCGCCTTCCCGGTGGCGCCGTCCCTCAACCCGGGCGATCCGCGCCTGCTGCTCGCGCTGGTGCTCCTCGTGCTCGGCCTCGGCGCGGATCGGTTCCTGCCGGCGCGCTTCAGTCCTCGACGATGATCGCGTCGCTGCCCGCGGGCAGATCGAAGGTCATGTAGTCGTCCGTGAGCATCACGTCGTCCGGCAGATCGCGCCGCCAGATACGCTCGAGGAGCGCGTTCGCCGGTGCCGGGACGAGGTGATAGAAGGCGAGCTGGCGCACGCCCACGCGCTCGGCCATCTCGACCATCGAGGTGATGCTGGCGTGGTAGTCCTGGATATCGAAGAAGATCTTCGCGCGGCGCGGCTGGCCGTTCTCGCGTGCCGCCTTCTCCATGGCCTGCACGATGGGCGTGGACAGCCCGTCGGAGAGCAGCAGATCCGCGTCCCTCGCGGCGGCCTCGAGTCCGTCGGTGACGATCGTGTCGCCGGTGACGACGACCGAGCGACCGCCGTAGTCGAAGCGGTAGCCCACGGCTGGCGAGATCGGTGCGTGATTCACCGGGAACGCGGTGATCACGAGTCCGTCCTCGTCGATGATGACGCCGGCCTCGATCGTGCGTGCCTCGAGCACACCGAGCTCGGGGGGCAGGAGTTCCGCACCGTGGTGCGCGACGCGATAGCTGTTGTCGAGCGCGTAGGTCCGGTTCAGGCCCGACACCACCGTTTCCACGCCCGCCGGTCCGATGATCTGCAGCGGCGCCGGGCGCCCGGCGACCCAGGAGATGAGATTGAACTCGGGAATGTCGGCGATGTGGTCCGAGTGATAGTGCGTCACCAGCAGCGCGCGCAGGTTCTCCAGCGCCAGGGGCCCCGTGGAGGCGACCCCCGCGGAGGCCGCGCCCGCGTCCACGACGAAGATCCGGTCGTCGACGAGCACCGCGACGCAGGCCTGGGCGCGATCCGGATTCGGCAGGGGCGACGAGGTGCCGCACATGAACACGCGGATGCCGCCTTCCGGCGGTGCCTGCGGCGCCTGCCCCATGCGCGCATCCAGGCCCCGCGCCATGAGGACGTCCTGTGCGCCGGCATTGCCGAGAACGAACTGCCAGGCGGCGAAGGCGATCACCACGAGGGCGCCGAGACCGATCAGTAGTGCGCGCATGTCGTCTCCCGATGTGTGCAGAACCGCCCTAATGATACTCATTAACTCTGGCGGTGGGCAGAGTGCTCGGATCCGGTCTCGGGTGCGTCGCTCGCCTGTGCTAACGTCGCGCGCCGCGCCTCACGGGCGATTCACAACAGCGCGGATCCAGTCATGCCGAACCGGCCCCCGAGCTTGTCCATCGTCATCCCCGCCCTCGACGAGGCGGAGCACCTGCCGAAGCTGCTCGAGCAGCTGGAGGGGGCGCGAGTCCGTGGCGCCGAGGTGGTCCTGGTCGACGGGGGCAGTTCCGACGGCACGGCGCGCATCGCCGAGGAGGCGGGCATCCAGGTGATCTGGAGCCCCGCCGGGCGCGCGCGGCAGCTGCAGGCCGGTGTCGACGCGACGCGCGGCGAAGCGCTCTGGCTCCTGCATGCGGATTCGGACATCGACCCCATGGCCGATCAGCACGTCGTCTGGGCGCTCGCGAACACGCTGCGCCCCTGGGGTCGCTTCTCCGTGCGCATCGCCGGCCGCCATCCGCTGCTGCGCGTCGTCGCGCGCATGATGAATCTGCGCTCGCGCCTCACGGGCATCGCCACCGGTGATCAGGGCATCTTCGTGCTGCGCGAGGCCCTGGAGCGCGTCGGGGGCATCCCCCAGTTGCCGATCATGGAGGACGTGGAGCTGAGCCGGCGCCTGAACGCGCTCTGCCCGCCGATCTGTCTCCTCAAGCGCGTCACCACGAGCGGTCGGCGCTGGGAGCATCACGGCGTGGTGCGCACCATCCTGCTCATGTGGCGCCTGCGCTTCGACTACTGGCGCGGCGCCGACGCGGTGGAACTCGCGCGCCGCTACCGGGCGAGCGACGATCCGCGGGCGCTGCACGCTGCATGAGACCCGTGCGCGTGCAGGTGTTCGCACGCGATCCGGCGCCCGGGCGGACCAAGACGCGCCTCATCCCCGCCCTCGGCGCCGAGGGCGCCTGCCGCTGCTATCTCTGTCTGCTCGACGCGACGCTCGCCTGCGTGCGCAGCGCCGGTTTCGAGACCCTCGAACTCTGGAGTGACCGACCGCCCGAGGGTCCGGCGCTCCGTGCACGCGCGGACGCGCTCGGCGCGGCGCTGCACGTGCAGGCCGGTGACGATCTCGGTGCGCGCATGGCGGCCGCGCTCGAGCATGCGCTCGCCGCAGGGGCGCTGCCCGTCCTCGTCGGCTCCGACCTGCCCGGGCTCACGCCGGTCCATCTGCGCGCCGCCGCAGCGGCTCTCGAGGGTGGCGCCGAGGCGGTGTTCGCCCCTGCGGAGGACGGTGGCTACGGTCTCGTCGGCCTCGCGCGCCCCTGGCCCGAACTGTTCGAGGGCGTGCCCTGGGGCACGGACGCGGTCATGGCCGAGACGCGGGCGCGCGCGGCGGGCCGTGGCCTCGTCGAGCTCGAACCGCTCTGGGACGTCGACGAGCCGGCAGACCTCGCTCGCCTCGCGGGACGGCCGGGTTTCGAGGCCTGTCGGCCGTGAGGGTCTTCGTCTACGGCACGCTCATGGTTCCGGAACTCGTCGAGGCGCTCACGGGCCAGCGGCCGCGCGCGCGGTTCGCGGAGCTGGAGGGCTTCGAGCGGCGCGCGGTCCGGGGTGAGGTCTATCCCGCGATCGTCCCGGCGCCCGGCGGCCGCGTGGCTGGCCTGCTTCTCGACCGCCTGCCGACGCACCGTCTCGCCTTTCTCGACGCCTTCGAGGGAGACGAGTACCGTCGGAGCACGCGCCGGGTGCGGCTCGCCGACGATCGTCACGTGCTCGCCTGGTGCTGGAGCTGGGCGCCGGACCGGCGCCGGGCCCTCGAAGCCGGACCCTGGGACATGGACGTTTTCCTGCGCGACGCGCTCCCCGATTACCTGCGCCGCTGCCGGCGCCTCGGCCGCGCCTTCCGCGTCCCGCGTGCATCGCGCGCTGGACGCGCCGCCTTCCGGGTGCCCTGACGCATGTTTCCGATCCGCGACGAGAACCCCACCGATCACAGGCCGGTCACGACCGTGCTCGTCATCGTGGCGAATCTCGTGGTCTGGGGCTGGCTCCAGGGCTTCGGGCTCACGGAAGCCTTTCCGCGCTCCTTGTGCACGCATGCGCTCATCCCGGGAGAACTGCTCGGTCTCGCCGAGCCGGGTGCCAGCTTCCAGCTCGGGCCCGGACTCGTCTGTCAGCTCGGCGCCGGCAGCGACGGCGGACCACAGACGTTGCTCTGGCACATGTTCATGCACGGCTCCTGGCTGCACATCATCGGCAACCTCTGGTTCCTGTGGATCTTCGGCGACAATGTCGAGGACGTGATGGGCCCCGTGCGCTTCGCGCTCT
>JAZBPO010000476.1:0-2515 GCA_036351675.1 Pseudomonadales bacterium | reverse complement strand
GGGCCGTTGCCCTGACCCGTGGCCGTGAGCGGGTTCCCCGAGACCACGAGCTCGGCCGTGCACTCGACCTGATCCTCGCCGCCGTCCTGGCTACGCACCGTGCCGAGGTCGTAGCGCGCGAGCCGGTAGGGACCCTCGACATTCAGATAGGTGCGATCGAAGACGCTGCGCAGCTCCGACGCCGTCAGCTCGCCGCCGTCCCGATCCGCGACCTCCTGCACCACACGCGCGAACTCCATGAGCAGCGGCCGCGGCAGGGAGAGTTCGAAGTGGTTCTCGAGCACGAAGGCGACACCGCCCTTGCCCGACTGGCTGTTGACCCGGACCGTCTCCCGATAGTGGCCACCGACGTCGGCGGGATCGATGGGCAGGTAGGGCACCTCCCAGCGATTCACGTCGACGCGCGTCATGCCCTTGCGGATCGCGTCCTGATGCGAGCCGGAGAAGGCCGTGAACACCAGATCGCCCGCATAGGGGTGGCGCTCCGGCACCGCGAGCTTGTTGCAGGACTCGGCGACGCTGCGGATGTGGCGCATGTCCGACATGTCGAGCTGCGGGTCCACCCCCTGGGAGAAGCAGTTCATGGCGAGCGCGATGAGATCGGCATTGCCCGTGCGCTCGCCGTTGCCGAACAGCGTGCCCTCGACGCGATCGGCCCCGGCGAGGATGCCGAGCTCCGTCGCCGCCACGCCCGTGCCACGATCGTTGTGCGTGTGCAGGCTGATCACGCAGTGCTCGCGTTCGGGCAGGTTGCGACAGAACCACTCGATCTGATCCGCGTAGATGTTCGGCGTCGACATCTCCACGGTGGCGGGCAGGTTGATGATCATCTTCCGACCGGGCCCGGCGCCCCAGCGCTGGGCGACGGCCGAGCAGACCTCGACGGCGAATTCGAGCTCCGTCCCCGTGAAGCTCTCCGGCGAGTACTCGAGCACCACCTCCGTGTCCGGGATGCGCTCGATCTCCTTCAGCACCCACTCCACGCCCTGCACCGCGAGGCCCTTGATCTGCTCGCGGCTCATGTTGAACACGACCGCACGCTGCAGCGTCGAGGTCGAGTTGTAGATGTGGAAGATGGCGCGGGGGATGCCCTGGAAGGCGTCGACGGTGCGCTCGATCAGCTCCTTGCGCATCTGGCAGAGCGCCTGCACGTAGACCCGGTCGGGAATCAGGTCCTCGTCGATGAGCTTGCGGAAGAAGTCGAAGTCCGTCTGCGAGGCTGCCGGGAAGCCCGCCTCGATCTCCTCGAAGCCCATCTCGATCAGCAGCTTCCAGAAGCGGAGCTTCTCGTCCGGGCGCATGGGGTCGATGAGCGCTTGGTTGCCGTCGCGCAGATCCACGCTGCACCAGCGCGGCGCCTGCGTGATCGTGCGGCTCGGCCAGGTGCGATCGGGCAGGTCGACGGGCGTGAAGGCCCGGTACTTCTGGAACGGCATGGCGCCACCGCGGGCACCGGATCGATCGTATCCGTAACTGCTCATGAGCTGCTGCTCCCTCGGCCCCGCGCGCACGGACGGTGCTGCGTCAGGGGCGGTCGTTGCGGTTCGCTGCGTTGTTGCTGCTTTCGCTCGGGGTCCAGTGCCTCACTGGTGGCCCCTGCGGGGAAGGTTCACGCCGGCAGCGCCGGCAGTCGCAGCGTCAGGAGCAGGCCGAGGAGGCGGAGAGCGGGCAGGCGCACGCCGGCGAGCACGGCGGTGCGCGCTGCGGCAATCATGGGCGTGCGTCGGCGGATCACGTCGATCGAACCTCTCCCGGGACGGCCGGAAGGTTAGCGAGGGAACGGCGCCGCGCGCAACCGGGCGACCGCGTCCTGCGGCTCAGAGTTCGACCCGGATCGCGTCGATCACGGCCCGCGCCTTCGAACGGGCCTCCTGCACGTCGAGACCCGTCGCGAGGCCGACGCCCATGCGTCGGTGTCCGCCGATCTCGGGCTTGCCGAAGAGCCGGAGCTGCGTGCCCGGCGCCGCGAGCGCCACGTCGAGATCGCCGAAGCTCGGGTGGGACGACTCGCCCTCCACGAGCAGCACAGCCGAGGCCGAAGGCAACCACTGGCGGATCTCCGGGACCGGCAGACCGAGGATCGCGCGGGCATGCAGGGCGAACTCGGAGAGTTCCTGCGAGATCAGCGTGACCATGCCCGTGTCGTGCGGGCGCGGCGAGAGTTCGCTGAACCAGACCTCGTCGCCACGGACGAAGAACTCGACACCGAACAGACCGTGGCCGCCGAGCGCGTCCGTGACCGCAGCGGCGATGCGTCGACACTCGTGCAGCGCATGCGCGCTCATGGGCTGCGGCTGCCAGGACTCCCGGTAGTCACCCTCGATCTGGACGTGACCGATGGGCGCACAGAAATCCGTGCCGCCGGCGTGGCGCACGGTGAGCAACGTGATCTCGTAGTCGAACTCGACGAAGCCCTCGACGATGACCGTGCCGGCACCGCCGCGCGCGCCCGCCTGCGCATGGGCCCAGGCGGCCTCGGCGGCCGCGGCATCGCGCACCACGGACTGCCCCTTGC
>JAZBPO010000475.1:0-2646 GCA_036351675.1 Pseudomonadales bacterium | reverse complement strand
GCCGCAGACCCCGTGCCCCGACGTGCAGCCCGAACCGAGGCGCGTCCCGTAGCCCACCAGGAGGCCCGCCACGACCAGCACGGCGGGCGGGAAGCCCGTACGCGGCGCCGGTGCGGACGGCGCGAGCCAGAGCCAGAGGCCCGCGCCGGCGACGAGCCCGAGCAGGAACCAGCGCTGCCAGCCGAGCTCGCCACGCAGCACGGCACCGACGATGCCGCTGATGCCGGCGATGCGCCCGAGCGCGTACATGAGCAGCGTCGCCGCGAGACCGATGAGCGCGCCGCCTGCGAGCGCGCTGACGGGCGTGAAATCTGGTGACACGAGTTCCTCCTGCCTTGGCATCATGCGCCTGCCGCAGCGGCGGCAGTCCACGTCACGGTGAACGACATGTACGCGCTACTGCTCACATTCTTCCTGATCTCGATCATCTTCTCCTTCCTCTGTTCTCTCTGGGAGGCCGTACTGCTGTCGATCACCCCTGCCTTCGCGGAGCGCCACGTGCAGGCCGGCGACGCGCTCGGTGAGCGCCTCGCCGCCTTCAAGGCCGACATCGATCGACCGCTGGCTGCGATCCTGACGCTCAACACCATCGCCCACACGGTCGGCGCCATCGGCGTCGGCCAGCAGGCGACGGCGATCTGGGCCGATTCCAACCCGCTGATCACGGGTGTGATCGTGCCCGCGGCCATGACCCTCGCGATCCTGGTGCTCTCGGAGATCGTTCCGAAGACGCTCGGGGCCGTGCACTGGCAGGCCTTCGCGCCCTTCACGGTGCGCTGTCTGTCCGTACTGCTGACGCTGCTCGCGCCCTTCGTGTGGATGAGCCGGTCGGTCACCGGGCTGCTGAAGCGCGGTGACGCGGCGCCGGTGCTGACGCGCAGCGACTTCACGGCCATGGCGGAGATCGGTGCCCGCGAGGGTGTGCTCGACGAGCACGAGCGCCGCATGTTCGATTCCCTGCTGTCCTTCCGCAGCGTCGAGGCGCGCGACGTCATGACTCCGCGCACGGTCGTGGCGGCGCTCGCCGAAGAGGCGGGGCTCGCCGAAGCGCACGCCTCCGGGGCCCTGCGCTTCTCGCGCCTGCCGACCTACCATGCGGGCTCGAAGGACCGCATCACGGGCTTCGTGCTGCGCACGGACGTGCTGACCGCACTCGTCGAAGGGCGGGGCGGGGAACAGGTCGGGAGTCTGCGACGGGACGTACTGACGATTCCCGAGTCCTATCCGATCGTCGAGCTCATGCAGGCACTCACGGAACGCAAGGAGCACATCGCCCTGGTGCTCGACGACTTCGGCGGCATGGCCGGTATCGTCACGCTCGAGGATGCGATCGAGACGCTCATCGGCATGGAGATCGTCGACGAGACCGACGAGGCCGTGGACATGCGCGCGCTCGCACGGCGCCAGCGTGACCGGCGTGCCGCGGCGCTGGGGCTGCTCGAGGCTGCAGCGCCCGCGGCGGACGAAGCGCCCGCAGCTGCTCGGACGCCTGCGCCCGACGACGGGAAACCGTCCGCGAGTACCTAGGGAGCCTCAGGCAAGACCTGGAAGCTCGCAGAACACGTCCGTCTCGATGCGCCGACAGACGGCGCGGTTGCGATGCGGGCCCGCGCACCAGGTCGGCATGACCATCGAATAGAGGCCGCTGCCTCCGGCAACCGTGACCAGGATGTCCTCCGGCGCGGAGAAGGCCTCGCGCAGATCGTCGTCGTCGCCCGGCGGCACGAGCCCGGGTGCGACCGCACGCAGCTCCGCGCGGGTCCAGCGACAGCGTTCGTGAAGGGCCCGCTGCAGGTCCGCGCGGGAGCGCCCGCGCGCCGCGAGGAGCTGGGCGTGATCCGGATTGAGCACGACCACGGCCTGACCACCGGTGAGCGTGGCGTTGTTCGACGCGCGCGAGGCGAGGCCCGCGGCGAGGGCATTCAGCAGGGCGTCCTCGTCCGCCGCGGCGTCACCGCCGGCGCTGAAGATCACCGAATGCGGTGCCTCCGCGCCGATGACGGTCACCGCACTGTCCTCGGCCTCGAGCCCGAAGCAGGTGTGCAGGGGCGGGAAGGGCGAGCTGGTCTCGTCCTCCCCGAGGCAATAGCTGAACTTGCCCGGATGTCCGAGCAGGGCCATGTCGGAGCTGCCCGGGCGGCCGCCGCCGATGTTGATCATGGCCAGGCGCAGGGCGCGGCCGATGCAGGCGTTGGCGCGATGGCCCGGGCCGAGCGCACCGAAGCCGCAGGCGACGGGGCCGCAGTCGATCCGGGCGGGGCCGCTGACGATGATCAGCGGCGCCGTGCAGTGCGTCGTGGCCTGCATCTCCGTGAGGTCGAAGGCCGGGTCGAGCACCGCCTGTACGCTCGCCACGACCACCGGGAAGTGATCGGGCAGACAGCCCGCCATGACCGCGGCGACGGCGACCTTCTCGATCGTCGCCGTGCCCTGCCCGGGGCCCATGATGCCGAGCACCATGTCCGCGTCCTGGCCGGACGCGAGCACCATGCGGGCGACGCGCTCCGGCGTCGGCACGATCACCGGCAGGCCGTCCGTGCACTCGAGCGCATGCAGGCGTTCGACCGCTTCCGCCTCGTCCGCCGCTTCCAGGAACGCGTTCACGCGCTGCCCCGGAGTGCGGCGACCACCTGATCGGCGACGGCG
>JAZBPO010000474.1:0-14689 GCA_036351675.1 Pseudomonadales bacterium | reverse complement strand
ATGATGATGCAGTTGTCCGCCGTGTCGCGGACCACCTCCATCTCGTATTCCTTCCAGCCGATCAGCGACTCGTCGATGAGCAGCTCGCTGGTGGGTGAGAGGTCGAGGCCACGCTCGCAGATCTCCTCGAACTCCTCCATGTTGTAGGCGATGCCACCGCCGGAGCCGCCCATGGTGAAGGAGGGCCGGATGATGCAGGGGAAGCCGATGTCGGCCTGCACCTGCAGCGCCTCCTCCATGGAGTGCGCGAGGCCCGCTCGCGGAGTCTCGAGACCGATGTTCTTCATCGCCTGATCGAAGAGCTCGCGATCCTCTGCCTTGTCGATGGCCTCCTTCTTCGCGCCGATGAGTTCGACGCCGTGCGCCTCGAGCACGCCGTGCCGGGCGAGATCGAGGGCGCAGTTGAGGGCCGTCTGGCCGCCCATGGTGGGCAGCAGCGCATCCGGCTTCTCCACGGCGATGATCTGCGCGACGGTCCGCCATTCGACGGGTTCGATGTAGGTGGCGTCGGCCATGGCCGGGTCCGTCATGATCGTCGCGGGATTCGAGTTGACGAGGACGACGCGGAAACCTTCCTCGCGCAGCGCCTTGCAGGCCTGGGCACCGGAATAGTCGAACTCGCAGGCCTGGCCGATGACGATGGGGCCGGCACCGAGGACCAGGATGGTCTGGATGTCGCTGCGCTTCGGCACGCTTCAGTTCCCCTTGGCCGCGGTCATGAGGTCCACGAAACGATCGAACAGCCCCTCGGCGTCCTGGGGGCCGGGGCTCGCTTCCGGATGGCCCTGGAAGCCGAAGGCCGGCGCCTTGCGGTGGCGAACGCCCTGCAGCGAACCGTCGAAGAGGGAGACGTGCGTCGCCTCGAGATCGGGGCCGAGGGCCTCACCGTCGACGGCGAAACCGTGATTCTGGCTCGTGATCATCACGCGCCCGGTCGCGAGTTCCTTCACCGGGTGGTTCGCCCCGTGGTGGCCGTGCGACATCTTCATGGTGCGGGCGCCGGAGGCGAGACCGAGCAGCTGGTGGCCGAGACAGATCCCGAACTGCGGCACGCCAGCGGCGAGAAAGCTGCGGATCGCCTCGATCGCGTAGGTGCAGGGCTCCGGGTCGCCCGGACCGTTCGACAGGAAGATGCCGTCGGGGGCGAGGGCGAGCACGTCCTCGGCAGGTGTCTCGGCCGGCACTACCGTCACGGCGCAGCCCCGATCCACGAGGAGACGCAGGATGTTGCGCTTGACGCCGAAGTCGTAGGCGACGACACGGAAGGCGTCGTCCGCGGGCTCGACCTCCGGATGCCCCTGCCCGAGACGCCAGACACCGCCCCGCCAGCGATAGCGTTCCCTGGTACTCACCTCCCTGGCGAGATCCATGCCCTTCAGGCCCGGAAAGCCGCGCGCCAGCTCGGCGGCTTCGCCGTCCGTCAGCCGCTCCGCCTCAGCGCCGGCGACGATCAGCCCGGCGAGGGCGCCCTTCTCCCGGATCAGACGCGTGAGGCGCCGCGTATCGACCTCGGCGATGGCCACGACGCCTTCACGCTCGAGGAACTCGGGCAGGCTGCAGCGGGCGCGAAAGCTGGAGACGCGCAGCGGCAGATCACGGATCACGAGGCCCGAGGCCCAGACGCGGTCCGACTCCATGTCTTCGTCGTTGCAGCCGGTGCTGCCGATGTGGGGATAGGTGAGCGTGACGATCTGGCGGGCATAGGAGGGGTCACTGAGGATCTCCTGATAGCCCGTCATGGCCGTGTTGAAGACCACCTCGCCGAGGGCGCGACCCTCGCAGCCGATGGAGAGTCCCCGGAAGACGGATCCGTCCTCGAGGGCGAGCAGCGCAGGACCAGACAAGCCCGTAACCCCTTATGAATCAGAGATCTGTACAGCCACTGCGTTCACGCCGGCCACAAAAAAGCGGGGGGAAGAAGCCTTCCGCCCCGCTTCGCGTCGGGTTCGCCGGAACCCGGTGATTCGGCCACATGGACATCGGCCGACGATCATACGCACCGCCCCCGGCAGTGTCCACGCGGCGCACCCCGGAACCGCGGCCGCGAAGTCGCTTCAGCGCAGCCCGAGCACGTCGTCCATGTCGTAGCGCCCGGGGACCCGGCCGGCAGCCCAGACCGCGGCGCGCACGGCGCCGGCGGCGAAGGTCATGCGGTCCGAGGCGCGGTGCGTGATCTCGATGCGCTCACCCTCCGCCGCGAACACGACCGTGTGATCGCCCACCACGTCGCCGCCGCGGAGCGCATGAAAGCCGATACGGTCGCGGCCCCGCTCGCCGGTGCGCCCCCAGCGGCCGTGCTCGGCGACGACGTCGAGGTCCCGGCCGAGCGTCGCCGCCAGCACCTCTCCCATGCGCAGGGCCGTGCCGGAGGGCGCGTCGACCTTGTGGCGGTGGTGCATCTCCACGATCTCCACGTCCGCGTCGTCACCGAGCACCGCCGCCGCCTGCGCGAGCAACCGCAGCGTCAGATTCACACCGACGCTGTAGTTCGGCGCCCAGACCACCGGCACGTGGCGGGCGGCCACGTCGAGCTGCCCGTGCTGCTCCGGCGCGAGGCCGGTGGTGCCGATGACGATGGCGCATCCGGCCTTCGCGGCCGCCGCGGCGTGGGCACAGCTCGCCTCGGGCGTCGTGAAGTCGACGACCACGTCGACGGCCGCGAAGGCCTCGGCGGCATCGTCGCCCACCGTCACGCCGGCCGGATCGCACCCCGCGAGCACGCCGGCATCCATGCCGATGACGGAGGCGCCGGGCCGCTCGAGGGCGGCAGTCAGCCGGCACTCGGAGCGACCGGCGACGGCGGCGACGAGCATGCGGCCCATGCGACCGGCAGCGCCGGTGACGGCGACCCGCACGGGCGAAGTGGAATCGGTCATGGTGCGGATCCGGGTGCGTGATTCGGGCGGAACAGTATAGGGGCGGAGGCCTCGCCTCCCCGCCTCCTCACCTCGGCGGGCTCAGGACGTGAGGTCGTCGAAGAAGCTCTTCACGCCCTCGAACCAGCTCTTCTCCTTCGGCGCGTGCTCGCCGCCCTCCAGGGAGGCTCGGAACTGGGCAAGCAGGTCCTTCTGCTCCGATGTGAGCTTGACCGGCGTCTCCACCACCACGCGACACAGCAGGTCGCCGGGCTCGCCGCCACGGACCGGGCGAACGCCCTTGCCACGGAGCCGGAACAGGCGCCCGCTCTGGGTCTCTTCGGGGATCTTCAGCTTCACGCGGCCGTCGAGGGTCGGCACCTCGAGTTCACCGCCGAGCGCCGCGTCCGGGAACGAGATGGGCACTTCGCAGTAGAGATGGCGGCCCTCCCGCGTGAACAGTGGGTGCTCGCGCACGGCGATCTGCACGTAGAGATCACCCGGCGGGCCGCCGCCCGGGCTGATCTCGCCCTCGCCCGTGAGACGGATGCGGTCGCCCGTGTCGACGCCCGGCGGCACCTTCACGGAAAGGGTCTTGGTCTCCTCCTGCACGCCGCGGCCACCGCAGCTCCGGCAGGGATCGGAGATCATGGTCCCCGCACCGCGACAGCGCGGGCAGGTCTGCTGCAGCGTGAAGAAGCCCTGGGAGACGCGAACCTGGCCGGCACCGCCGCAGTCCGTGCAGGTCACGGGGGAGGTGCCCGGCTTGGCGCCGCTGCCGTCGCAGGTCTCGCAGGCGACGAGCGCCGGGATGCGGATCGTCACCTCGTCGCCGCGGACGGCCTGCTCGAGGTCGACCTCGAGCGTGTACTGCAGGTCGGCGCCACGCTGCGTGCGCGGACCGCGGCCTCCGCGCCCGCCGCCGGCACCGAAGATGTCGCCGAAGATGTCGCCGAAGACGTCGGAGAAGCTCCCCGCGCCGGCACCCCCGAAGCCCGCCCCCATGGCCGAGGGGTCGACGCCCGCGTGGCCGAAGCGGTCGTAGGCACCGCGCTTCTCCGGATCGGCGAGCACCTCGTAGGCCTCGCTCGCCTCCTTGAACTTGGCTTCCGCCTCAGCGTCGTCCGGGTTGCGGTCCGGGTGGTACTTCATCGCGAGACGACGATAGGCCTTCTTGATGTCGCCTTCGGAGGCGTCCTTCGCGACGCCGAGTACCTCGTAGTAGTCCCGCTTCGACATGGATCAGCGGCTCCGGGTGGCCTGAACGTACGAGCGCCGGTGCGAGTGGCCCGCACCGGCGCGAGAGGACCGGCGGGCAAGCCCGCCGGAGACGAGATCACTTCTTCTCGTCGTCCTTCACTTCCTCGAACTCCGCGTCGACGGCGTCCGCGTTCGCGCCGGCGTCCTGGCCCGCAGCGGCCGCCTCGGGCCCCGCTTCGGCGCCGGCGTCCGCATACATCTTCTCGGCCATGCCCGCGGCAGCCTCGGAGAGCGCGTTCATCTTCGCCTCGATGGCGTCCTTGTCGCCGCCCTTGATCGCCTCCTCGAGTTCCGAGAGCGCGGTCTCGATCCGGCCCTTCTCGTCGTCGTCGATCTTCTCGCCGGCCTCGGAGAGGGTCTTGCGCGTGGCGTGGACGAGACCGTCGGCCTGGTTGCGGAGATTGACCATCTCCTCGAACTTCCGGTCCTCCTCGGCGTGGGACTCGGCGTCGGCGACCATCGCCTCGACCTCCTCGTCCGACAGGCCCGAGGACGCCTTGATGACGATCGACTGCTCCTTGCCGGTGGCCTTGTCCTTCGCCGACACGTTGAGGATGCCGTTCGCGTCGATGTCGAAGGCGACCTCGATCTGCGGCATGCCGCGCGGCGCCGGCGGGATGTCCGCGAGGTCGAAGCGGCCGAGGGACTTGTTCTGCCCCGCCTGCTTCCGCTCGCCCTGCAGGACGTGGATCGTCACCGCCGTCTGGTTGTCGTCGGCCGTCGAGAAGACCTGGGTCTTCTTCGTCGGGATCGTCGTGTTCTTCTCGATGAGCGGGCTCATGACGCCGCCGAGGGTCTCGATGCCGAGCGTCAGGGGCGTCACGTCGAGGAGCAGCACGTCCTTGACGTCACCGGCGAGCACCGCGGCCTGGATGGAGGCACCGAGCGCCACGGCCTCGTCCGGGTTCACGTCCTTGCGCGGCTCCTTGCCGAAGAACTCCTTCACCTTCGCCTGCACCATCGGCATGCGCGTCTGGCCGCCGACGAGAATCACGTCGTCGATCTCGGAGATCTTCAGGCCCGCGTCCTGCAGTGCCGTCTGGCACGGCCCGATCGTGCGATCCACGAGCGCCTCCACGAGGGATTCGAGCTTGGCGCGCGTGATCTTCGTGACCAGGTGCTTGGGACCGGTGTTGTCCGCCGTGATGTACGGCAGGTTCACCTCCGTCTGCTGGCTCGACGACAGCTCGATCTTCGCCTTCTCGGCCGCCTCCTTGAGGCGCTGCTTGGCGAGCGGGTCCTTGCGCAGGTCGATGGAGTTCTCCTTCTGGAAGCCCTCCGCGAGATAGTCGATGAGGAGGAGGTCGAAGTCCTCACCGCCGAGGAAGGTGTCGCCGTTCGTCGACAACACCTCGAACTGGTGCTCGCCGTCCACTTCCGCGATCTCGATGATGGACACGTCGAAGGTGCCACCGCCGAGATCGTAGACCGCGATCTTCGAATCGCCGCGCTGCTTGTCCATGCCGTAGGCGAGCGCCGCCGCCGTCGGCTCGTTGATGATCCGCTTCACCTCGAGGCCCGCGATGCGGCCCGCGTCCTTCGTGGCCTGACGCTGGGAGTCGTCGAAGTAGGCCGGCACCGTGATCACGGCCTCGGTGACGGTCTCGCCGAGATAGTCCTCGGCGGTCTTCTTCATCTTCTTCAGGACTTCGGCAGAGACCTGCGGCGGCGCCATCTTCTCGCCCCGCGCCGACACCCACGCATCACCGTTGTCCGCCTTGACGATCTTGTACGGCACCATGCCGATGTCCTTCTGGACGATCGAGTCGTCGAAGCGCCGGCCGATGAGTCGCTTGACGGCGAACAGCGTGTTCTCCGGGTTGGTGACCGCCTGCCGCTTCGCCGACTGCCCGACGAGCGTCTCGCCGTCCTCGGTGTAGGCGACGATGGAGGGGGTCGTGCGATCGCCCTCGGCGTTCTCGATGACCCGCGCGTCCTTCCCTTCGAGCACGGCGACGCACGAGTTCGTGGTGCCGAGGTCGATGCCGATGATCTTGCCCATTACGCGTTCTCCTGAGTGTGCGTCAGCTTCCGGCAGCGACCGTCTCCGCGGGATGCTCCCGGGTCATCGCCTGCCACGCGGCGTTCCGTCCTGACTTCCGATATCTGGGTCCCGCCGGCCGATTCAAGGCCACCGGCAGGCGCTCAGCCGCTCCGGGCGACGATGACCATGGCCGCGCGCAGCAGGCGACCGTTCAGCGCGTAGCCCTTCTGCAGCACCGTGACCACGGTGTTCGGTTCCGCATCCGGGGCCTCGATCATGCTCATCGCCTCATGGCGCTCCGGATCGAAGGGCTCGCCGAGCGGGTCTATGCGCTCCACACCGAACTTGCCGAGCGTGTCCATGAACATGCGCTCGGACAGCTGGATGCCTTCCTTGATGGCGACGATGGCCTCGTCGCCACCCTCGTGACCCGCCACGGCCTCGACCGACTTCTCGAGGCTGTCCACGACCGGCAGCAGGCCGGTGGCGAACTTCTCGAGCGCGAACTTGTGTGCAGCCTCGACGTCGCGCGCCGAACGACGACGGACGTTCTCCATCTCGGCCTGGGCCCGGAGCGCCGCATCCTTCATGCGGGCCGCCTCCTCGAGCGCCGCCTCGAGGGCGCGCGACGCGTCGTCGGCCGGCGCGCTCCCGGGCTCGCTGCCCGTCGCACCGTCCACCACGGGCTCCCCGGAGGCGTCGGCCGCGGTCTCCTCCACGGCCTCTTCCGGCTCCTGGTCGCGGGCTTCGTCGTTCATGCAGGGTCTCCCGTGGGCCGAGGCCCGATCAGGGCCCGATGACTGGCGGTCGCGGTCGATATGGGGTTGCCTGAACGGCATTCAAGGGCCGATCCGCCCGAGCAACCGGGCGGCGCTACTCGCGGTGCTGCCCCGGAAGGTCCTGCATCGCGGCACCGAGCAGGCGCGCGGTGGCGTCGACGATCGGGATCACGCGCTCGTAGGCCATGCGCGTGGGGCCGATGACGCCCAGGACCCCTGCGAGCTGGCCATCCACCTCGTAGGGAGAGGTCACCACGGAGTAGTCGCCGAAGGGCGCGTAGCCCGACTCCTCGCCGATGAAGAGCTGCACGCCGTCGGCCTCGAGGCAGCGGTCGAGCAAGTGAAGGATGTCGCGCTTGCGGCCGAACGCGTCGAAGACCTCGCGGACGACCCGCATGTCCTCACCAGAGACGAAGTTCAGCAGGTTCTGCTCACCGGCCACGACGTAGTCGCCATCACGCTGACCGGCCGTGTCGAAGGCGCCGGCGGCCACCGAGAGCATCTCCGCCATGAGGGCGTCCATGCGCGCCCGGTCCGCCTCCATGCTGCTCAGGAGTTCGCCGCGCAGGCCGTGCAGGCTTCGGCCCGCGAAGTGCCGATTGATGAAGTTGGCCGCCTGCTGCAGCTCGTGCTCCTCGAACTGGCGGTGAGCGCGGATGATGCGGTTCTCCACCTCCTTCTCGTTGACGACCAGGATCACGAGGATGCGCTGGTTCGACAGCGGCAGGAACTCTACCTGGCGCAGCGTCACGATCTCGGGCCGCGGCAGGGTCACGAGGCCCGCGAGCTGCGTGATTCCCGAGAGCAGATTGGAGGCCGTGGCGACGAGCTCCCGCGAGGTGAGCTCAGGCGACAGGGAATCTCGGAGACTCGAGAGCGCCGCGTCGTCGAGGGGCCGGACGTGAATGAGCGAGTCGACGAACACGCGCAGGCCCTTCGGCGTCGGCACCTTGCCGGCCGACGTGTGCGGCGAGACCACGAGGCCGTGCGCCTCGAGGTCGGCCATGACGTTGCGCACGGTGGCCGAGGAGATGTTCAACTCCGAGGCGAGCGCGAGCTGCTTCGAGGCGACCGGGTTGCCGCTGTCGATGTAGTGCTCCACCAGCAGCTTCAGCAGCACGCTGGCGCGTTCGTTCAGCATCTCTTCCTGCATGTACCGGAACTCGGGATCGGTCGGGGGCCCGTGGGCGGCCGCCCCCTTCAATAGCGGCAATGGCCCACGCATGCAAACGTCGCCCACCGCTTGCCGGCAGACGTCGACGGACACGAGAATCGGCACTTCCGCCAACGCAGCGCCGGAGCACCGCGCCGACCGATCATGCTCGCGCGCCTCGACATCCGAGACTTCACGCTCGTGGAACAGCTGTCGGTCGAGTTCCCCGGAGGCTTCTCGCCCATCACCGGGGAGACCGGGGCCGGCAAATCCATCCTGCTCGGAGCCCTCGCCCTGGTGCTCGGCGATCGCGCCAGCGCCGATCTCGTGCGCAAGGGTGCGGCGGGCGCCGACGTCTGCGCCGAATTCGATCTCACGACCAACCCCGACGCCAGCAGCTGGCTCGCGGAGCGCGACCTGCTGGACGCCGACGACACCGCGCACTGCCTGCTGCGGCGGACCGTCAGCGCAGAGGGCCGCTCCCGGGCCTTCGTCAACGGACGGCCGGCGACGCTGCAGGACGTGCGCGCGCTGGCCGAACACCTCGTGGACATCCACTCGCAGCACGCTCACACCTCGCTGCTGCGGCGACACACGCAGCTGTTGTTGCTCGACGAATTCGGCGCGCACCGAGACCTGGCGCGCGAGGTGAGCGCCCTGCACGGCAGCTGGCGGCGTCTCGCCGACGAACTCCGCATCCTGCGCGACGCCGCCCGGGAGCAGGCCGACAGGCGTCAGCTCCTCGCCTATCAGCTCGAGGAACTCGACGTCCTCGCGCCGAGCGCCGAGGAGCTCGAGGCACTGGAGGCGGAACAGCGACGCCTCGCCGGCGCCGACGCCGCCATCGAGCGCCTGAACACGGCGCGCAGCGGCCTCGAGGAGGATGACGATGCCGTCGTCGACTGCCTCGCCCGCATCGCCTCGCTCCTCGCCGCAGTCGAGGACCCGGATCCGCGCCTCGCCGCCGCCCGGGACCTGCTCGCCTCGGCTCGCGTCCATGCCGAGGAGGCAGCCGACGAGATCCGCCGCTACACCGACGGCCTGGAGCCAGATCCCCGGCGTCTAGCGCAGGTCGAGCAGCGCCTCGGCGCCCTCCACGACGCCGCTCGCAAGCACCGCGTGCGCGCCGAGGAGCTCGCCACGCATCACGAGGCCCTGCGCAGCGAGTACGCGGCCCTCGACGCCACGGATGCGCGCCTGGAGGCGCTGGAGGCCGAGGTGAGCACCGCGCGCGAAGCACTCCACGCGAAAGCGCGCAGGCTCTCCACCGCGCGTCGCAAGGCGGCGACGGCACTGGCGAAGGCCGTCACGGCGCAGCTCACGGAACTCGGCATGAAGGACGCACGCTTCCAGCCGTCGCTGCGCCCGCTGGAGGACGAGACGGCCGGACCGAATGGCCTCGAGACCGTGGAGTTCTGCTTCAGCGCCAACAGCGGCACCGACCCGGCCCCCCTCGGGCGCATCGCTTCGGGCGGCGAGCTCTCGCGCATCAGCCTGGCCATCCAGGTCGTGACCGCCGCGACGAGCCGGACGCCTTCCCTGGTCCTCGACGAAGCGGACGTCGGCATCGGCGGACGAACGGCCGAGGTGGTGGGCCAGCTCCTCCGTCGCCTGGGCGCACACACTCAGGTGCTCGCCGTGACCCATCTGCCCCAGGTGGCGGCGCTCGGCCACGCGCACTTCGTCGTCTCGAAGGAAGCCGGCGCCGCGCGCCGCGTGGCGACGCGCATCGAGCGCCTTTCCGAGGACGCGCGCGTCGCCGAGCTCGCGCGCATGCTCGGCGGCGTCGAGATCACCGAGCAGACCCGGGCCCACGCCACGGAGATGCTGGAGCGCGGTCGCAGCGCGGCCTGACGTGGCAGGCTCGAACCTGCCGCGACCGCCGACGCCGCACGGACCCGGAGCCGCGGACGGGCCCCGCCGCCGGATGACCCACGCCGGCGGGGCGAGCTATCATCCACGCCGCTCGACCATCGCCGACCGCACGGAACCGCCGCCGCCCATGATGCGCACCGCGGGCACGCTTCTCGCCCTTCTCCTCATAGCCAACACCTCTGCCTGTTCGAGCATCGATCTGCCCGAGCTGCGGTTCCCGGGCGTCTATCGGGCGACGATCCAGCAGGGCAACGTGGTCACGCAGGAGATGGTCGACCGCCTGCGGCCGGGCATGACGCGTCGCCAGGTCCGCTTCGTGCTCGGCGAGCCGGTGGTCGCGAACGCCTTTCGTGCAGATCGCTGGGACTACCTGTACACGATCCAGATCGGCGCGCAGGAGCGGCAGCAGCAGCGACTCACCTTGTACTTCGACGACGACGAACTCAGCTACTTCGAAGGTGACTTCGTGCCCACGGCAGTCAAGGAGGCTCGGGAAGCGGCCGAAGCCGCCGCCGCAGAGGCAGCCGCTCAGGGCTGATCCGTGCGGTCCTTCTGCGACTTCGCGCGCGCCGCGCGCCTGGCCTTCGGGTCCACCTGCAGCGGCCGGTAGATCTCCACGCGGTCCCATTCGCGCAGTACCCGGTCGTGCCTGCGCTCCACCTTGCCGAAGATGCCGAAGTCGGCCTCGGCGAGATCGATCTCCGGAAAGGATTCGGTGATGCCCGAGCGCTCGACGGCCTCGCGCAGCGTCGTGCCCTCCGGCACGCGCAGCTGCACGATCCGCTGCGCCTCGGG
The DNA here is from genome assembly GCA_036351675.1 of Pseudomonadales bacterium. Taxonomy (GTDB): domain Bacteria; phylum Pseudomonadota; class Gammaproteobacteria; order Pseudomonadales; family Azotimanducaceae; genus JAZBPO01. The sequence continues at coordinate 3,988 of JAZBPO010000474.1, read as the reverse complement.
CCGCGCGTAGGCGACCTCGACGACGATCTCGCGCTTCCCCTCACTCACCGAACAGGCACCGCGCCCGGGCGCAGAACGCGTCCACCTGCTCGTCGGCGGACTTCAGGAACAGCGGCGCCAGCGCCGTGCGCGCAATGCGCCCCGCGTACTCGAAGTCCATCTCCAGCTCCACCTTGCAGGCATCCTCGGCGAGCGCCGTGAAGCGCCATTCACCAGCGAACCAGTCGAAGGGCCCCTCGACGAGCTCGAGCGTCATGCGTTCCGGGGGAACGAGCGCGTTGCGCGTGGTGAAGCGCTGAGTGATGCCGCCGCGGGAGATCTCCAGCTCGGCCACGAGGACGCCCACCGACTCCTCGTGCACGCGCGCAGCCGAGCACCAGGGCAGGAACTCGACGTAGCGCGCCACGTCGTTGACGAGAGAGAACATGCGCTCGGCCGAATGGGGCACGAGCGCGCTGCGCAGGATGTGCGGCACGCCGGATCCGCGTCAGCCGGCGACGGCCGTCCAGATCGTGTAGCCGAAGACCGCGAGCACGCCCGCCGGCGCGATGAAGCGCAGCAGGAACAGGAACAGCCCGAGGCGCCAGCCAGCGTGGCCGAGCTGGCTCTGCACCAGCGTCTTCGGCAGGGCGAAGCCGGCGAACAGTGCGATCAGCATGCCGCCGAGCGGCAGCAGCACGTTGTTCGCCGCGAAGTCCACGACGTCGAAGAAGGTCTTCTCGCCGACCAGGTGCCACTCCGACCAGAGGTTGAAGGAGAAGACGGTACCGAGACCGAGGAACCAGCAGATGACCCCGAGCGAGATGGCGACGCGGCGCCGCTTGGCGTTGTAGTCCTCGACCAGCCAGGCGAGCGCCGGCTCGGTCAGGGAGATCGCCGACGTGAGCGCAGCGAAACTCACGAGGACGAAGAACACGGTCCCGATCACGGCCCCGAAGGGCATCTGCCCGAAGGCGAGCGGCAACGTCACGAACATGAGGCCGGGGCCGTCGCCGGGCTCGAGACCGAAGGTGAACACGAGGGAGAAGACCACCACGCCGGAGGCGGTCGCGACGAAGGTGTCGAGGAGTGCGATCGTGCCCACCGTCGAGGTGAGCTTGGCATCTGCCGGCACGTAGGCGCCGTAGGCCATGATGGCGCCCATGCCGAGAGAGAGCGTGAAGAAGGCCTGCCCCATGGCGTCGAGCACGCCCTCCACACCGAGCTGTGAGGGGTCGAAACTGAACATGAAGACCAGCGCGTCACGGAAGCCGGCGGTCGTCACCGAGTAGCCGAGCAACCCGAGCAGCAGCACGAACAGCAGCGGCATGAGGAACTTGATCGCGAGCTCGATACCACCGCTGATACCGCGCGAGACGATCCAGATCGTCAGCACCATGAAGAGCGTCTGCCAACCGATCAGCAGCCAGGGGTTGCCGAGGAACTCGCTGAAGATCTGCCCGGTCTGCGCCCCGGAGGCGCCCTCGAAGGCGCCCGTGGCCGTCGCGAGCACGTAGTGAACGGTCCAGCCGGCAATGACGCCGTAGAAGGACAGGATCAGGAAGCCCGCGGCCACCCCCATCCAGCCGATGAGCACCCAGGCCGGACGCGCCTTCGAGTGCTCCACGAGCTGACGCATGGTGTTGATCGGGGAAGAGCGCGTCTCCCGGCCCATGAGCGTCTCGGCCATCATGATCGGGATGCCGACGATGAAGACGCAGGCGAGGTAGACGAGGATGAAGGCCCCGCCCCCGTTCTCGCCCGCCATGTAGGGGAACTTCCAGATATTACCGAGGCCGACGGCGCTACCGGCGGCCGCCAGCACGAACATCCAGCGGTTGCTCCACATGCCGTGGCGCGAGGTGTCTCCTCCGAGTGCCATGCGTCGGTGTGCTCCTGGAAGCCGGGAGATCGACGCAGTACGCGAAGCAGCGCGGGCGCCGGATTGCGCGCGATAGTGCCGCGCGGGGGCGGGCGCCTCAAGCACGTGACGCGGCGATGACGACATCGATCGCACCGCGCAGCCATTGGGAATGCCCCCCTCGGCCGCCTATGATCACCCCATGAGCAAGAAGACGAAGTCAGGCGGCGGCAACACCATCGCCCTGAACAAGCGCGCCAGGTTCGACTACCACCTCGAGGACCGCTTCGAAGCGGGGATCGCGCTCGAGGGCTGGGAGGTGAAGGCGCTCCGGGCGGGCAAGGGCCAGCTGGTGGACACGCACGTGCACGTACAGGACGGCGAGGCCTGGCTCCTGAACGCGCACATCACCCCGCTCAAGGAAGCGAGTACTCACATCGTTCCTTCGCCCACGCGCGACCGGAAGCTGCTGCTGCACAAGAAGGAGATCGCCCGACTGTTCGGCGCCACGTCCCAGAAGGGCTACACGGCCGTGGCCACGGCCATGTACTGGAAGGGACCGCTCGTGAAGGTCGAAGTCGCGCTCGCCAAGGGCAAGAAGCAGCACGACAAGCGAGAGGACAAGAAGGAGAAGGACTGGCAGCGCGACAAACAGCGCCTGATGAAGCAGTCCGCCTGAACGGACTCGTTCGCGGCCCTGACTCCGGTGGGCGGAGCCAGGGCCGGAGCCTCAGTTCGAGCTGTTCTCGAACGAAGACGTCACGCCACGCGCACGGGCAGTACGTGCGGCGACGATTTCACGGGTACCTGCGGCGAGTGCGACGCCGAACTTCGTTGCTGCGAGAAAAACGACGATAGCGGACATGGTGAGGCTCCTGTCTCGCCCCGCTGGGTCTCTCGATACGTTCCTGGAGACACCGCGGGTCGTGGGTGGGGACCCCGGGAACGGGGCCGATCGGATCCGCGAGCGCCGCGGATGGATGCAGTATCCATTTCGTCACAGATTTGTCCATTACAAAACCTGTACAAACGACAAACGGTGGCCCTTGCCTGCGACTGCCTCCGGATCAGCGACCCGTGGGGTCGACGCGTGCGGCGACCGCACCGCCTGCCCGGGGCATCACGGCGCGGCCACTGCGACCCGCTCAGGAACGATCGGACGCCAGCCGCGACTGGACGCCCTCTTTCCGCGCACGCTCCGCGCGACGCTTCTGCCAGGCCCCGATCAGCAGGGCGGAGCCGAGCGTGAACAACGCGAGCAGGACGATGATCCCATTCATGACGAAACTCCCTTCGTCAGCGCCCGGTCGGGGCGATCACCCGACCCGGGCATGGCTGTGCTCCAGACAGGAGCGCGCACGACCTCGATGCCGTGCACATGCATCACCGTACAGATCGTCCAGATATCGTCCAGGCCAGTTGTTCGACAACGATCGCGCACGCCGATCGCTTGCATACGCCGGGGCGGGCCCCATGTTACTGTCCGTCGCCCGTCGCGGAGTCCGCACGGGTGGAAGTTCCGAATGGGGGCGATCTGGCTTCGACGCCGGTGAGGAAGCCCTAGGTGCATGCCGAGAGGGCAGACACTCTCGTAAATCAAAGTTTGCAATCTATATAGTTGCCAACGACGACAACTACGCTCTCGCAGCCTAAACAGCTGTGAGCCACCCGGGACGCCTGCCTGTGGGCAACCCCGACGTGGTCGCTAATCGCAGGATCGCGTGGAGGCCTCGCCCGGGGCCGAAGCGTTAAACCCAATCGGGATCGCGGTCGTGAAGCCTGTCCGTCGGCGCCACGATCGTTAAACGAAACGACGAGACTAAGCATGTAGAGCCGAAGGCGGAATGCTGACGGACGCGGGTTCGATTCCCGCCGCCTCCACCATCACCGAGTTTTCAAGGCCTTGAAAGCTCAAGAGAAAGCGCCCTCAGCGGCGCTTTTTTCTTTTCTGAATCAAGCAAATACGTTTAGCAGTCGGGTATCTCGCCACATCGCGTTATACCCGGCCTTTGCGCCTCTTCCGGGGGTATTCTTGGGGGTATAAAATCCCCCCAGCGAGGAAATACCCCCAGATGCTCACGATCCAGGAAATCAAGAACGCGAAGGTCGGCGACAAGCCGCGGAAGCTCTACGACCGCGACGGCCTAT
>JAZBPO010000473.1:0-9563 GCA_036351675.1 Pseudomonadales bacterium | reverse complement strand
CGGAAGTGAAGAAGGCATCACCGTCGAAGGGCGTGATCCGTGCCGACTTCGATCCGCCGGCCATCGCGCGGAGCTATGCGGCGGGCGGCGCGGCCTGCCTCTCCGTCCTCACGGACGAGCAGTACTTCCAGGGCACGGACGCCTTCCTCGTCGCCGCGCGCGAGGCCTGCGAACTCCCGGTGCTGCGCAAGGACTTCATGATCGACCCCTGGCAGATCTGGGAGTCACGGGCCCTCGGCGCCGACTGCGTGCTGCTCATCGTCGCCGCGCTCGACGACGCGCGTCTGGCAGAGCTCTCCGAAACGGCTGAAGCGGCCGGCCTCGACGTGCTCGTGGAAGTCCACGACGAGGCGGAGCTGGAGCGCGCGCTCGCACTGCCGACGTCGCTGGTCGGCATCAACAATCGGGACCTGCGCACCTTCGAGACCTCGCTGGACGTGAGCCTCGCGCTGCACGCGCACATGCCGTCGGGGCGCCTGACGATCGCGGAGAGCGGCATCCACACCCCCGCCGACGTCGCGCGCCTGCGTGGCGCCGGCATCGACGCCTTCCTCGTCGGCGAGGCCTTCATGCGCGCGGAGGAACCGGGAAGCGCGCTCGCCGACCTGTTCTCCTGAGCTCCCATCCTGGGCCTGATCCCACACGACGAGGCGCCGGCCCTAGTCCATCGACGCGCGCCCGAGCAGCGCACCATGGCGCCGCTGCCGGGCACCCGGGTCCAGGTCCGCGGCGAGTGCGGTGCGGATCCGCGCTTCGATACGCGGATCGGACCGCCGGGTGACGTCGTGACTCCGACCGGTCTCGTGGCAGCGATGCGGTCGCTGTTCGGGGGGAAGTGGGGGGCGCCTCAGCGCGTGCCGTACACCACCATGGTCTTGCCCTTCACGTGCACGAGTCCCTGGTCGGACAGGGTCTTGAGCACTCGGCCGACCATCTCGCGCGAGCAGCCGACGATGCGGCCGATCTCCTGGCGCGTGATCTTGATCTGCATGCCGTCCGGGTGGGTCATGGCATCGGGCTGCCTGGAGAGGTCCAGGAGCGTCCGTGCGACGCGGCCCGTGACGTCGAGGAAGGCGAGGTCGCCGACCTTCTGCGTCGTGTTGCGGATGCGCGCGGCCATCTGCCCGCCGAGCATGTAGAGCATGCTCGTGTCCTCTTCCGCGAGCTCCCTGAAGCGCGCGTAGGAAAGCTCGGCGACCTCGCACTCGGACTTCGCCTTGACCCACGCGGAGCGCGCCGGTTCGTCCTGGAACAGGCCCATCTCGCCGACGAAATCGCCCTTGTTGAGATAGGCGATGATGATCTCGCGGCCCTGCTCGTCCTCGATGAGCACGGTCAGGGAACCGTCGATGATGTAATAGAGCGACTCGCTGCGGTCACCCGCGAAGATGATGGTCGACTTCGCCGGATACTTGCGGCGATGCGCGGCGTTCACGAACTTCTCAATGCTGCCGGACGGGGCGGCCGACAGATTGACGCTGACCATCACGAACTCCTTCCGGCGGCGTTGGCCGTCCGATGCCGATCGATTAAACACGCGGCCATCCGGCGTTTCAATTCGCCGCCGAGGGGGGAGCCTGCGCCCGGCGCCCTCGCCGACGGCGCGGCGCCGGGGTTTTCTGCCACAATCGCGCCCGCCGCCCGAAGCGGCCACCAGCGAGGGAGGAAACGATGGAGGCAACGATCAAGTGGGTCGACGGTGCCATGTTCGTCGCCGAATCCGGGAGCGGCCACGCCATCGTCGTCGACGGACCGCCGGACCACGGCGGCCGCAACCTGGGCGTGCGCCCCATGGAGCTGGTGCTGCTCGGGCTGGGCGGCTGCACGAGCTTCGACGTCGTGGACATCCTCCGGAAGGCGCGACAGCCCGTCACCGACTGCAGGACGCACCTCACGGCGGAACGCGACGACGGTGTCCCGAGCGTGTTCACCCGCATCCACGTCCACTTCGAGGTGAGCGGCGAGGGGCTCTCGGAAAAGCAGGTGGCACGCGCCGTACGCCTGTCCGCCGAGAAGTACTGCTCGGCGTCGATCATGCTGGAACGCGGTGGCGTCGTGATCACGCACGACCACGAGATCGTGGAAGCCCCGCGCGAGGCCTGAGGCGCGCGCGAGTTCAGATGCGATAGGTCGTCTCGGTCATCAGCTTCGAGAGTACGGCCATGCCGCGCCGCACGGGCTCCGGGAACTCGATGCCGCCGACCTCGAGCGCCGTCTCGCCGTGGCGCGCTTCGTCCTCGCGCATCTGCTCGATGATCGCCCGGCTCCGAGCATCCCCCGCGGGCAGGCGCTTGCGATGCTCGTCGAGGTGCGCGACGACGCGGTCCTCCGTCGCGTGCACGAAGCCGAGCGAGACCCTGTCGCCCACGAGCCCCGCAGCGGCGCCGACCACGAAGGACGCCCCGTAGAAGACGGGATTCAACAGACTCGGACGGTCCCGGAGCTCCTCCAGACGCTCCGCACACCATGCGAGGTGATCCTCCTCCTCGCGCGCCGAGTGGGACATGGCGCGTCGCACGGCCGGATCGCGGGCCGTGAGCGCCTGGCCGGCGTAGAGCGCCTGCGCGCAGACCTCACCGGTGTGGTTGACACGCATGAGGCCCGCGGCATGGCGTCGCTCGACCTCGTCGAGCGACGTGTCCGGCTCCAGCTGCGCGGCCGGCGAAGGCCGGTGTCCGGGAGACGTGCCGGCCACGGTCCGGAGCACGCGGTCGGCGTGGCCGACGAGCGCATCGAGGAGACCCGCACCGCCCGTCACACGTCTGCCGTTGCTCATCTGTAGATCTCCGTCGGGCCCGTGCACGGGCGCTATCTTAAGGGACCGCACACCACCGTCGCGAGTCCGCCATGACCGAAGCCGGCGACCTCCGGATGATGATCGCATCGAAGGTGCCGATCATCGTCATCGAGAGCCACGACGAGGCACGCGTGCTGTCCTTCGTCGCCGAGACCGCCATGCGCAAGGGCCTGGGCGTGCTCGAGTGGACTGCCGTCCGGGGCCTGCAGCGCGGGGCCGTCGAACGCGGCCCGATCCCCGAGGCGCCCGAGAGCGCGGAGCCCGAGACGGCCCTGCGGGAAGTGACTCGCACGCCGGGCCCGATGCTCTGCGTGTTCTGCGACCTGCACCCCTGGCTCGCAGGCGAACCGCGACTCGTGCGTCTGCTCAAGGAGATCGCCCTCGACCACGAGCGCTCCGGCCGGACCCTGATCCTGGTCAGCCACCGCTTCGAGATCCCGGCAGAGCTCGGCCGACTCACGGCGCGATTCAGCATGAGCCTGCCCGATCGCGACACGCTCCTCGGCATCGTCCGGGAGGAAGCGGAGCGCTGGACGAAGGGGAACCCGGGCAAGCGCGTGCGCACGGACCGGGCCACGCTCGATGCGCTGATCGACAACCTGTCCGGCGTGACGGAAGCCGATGCACGGGTGCTGATCCGCAAGGCGATCCAGAACGACGGCGCCATCACGGACGAGGACCTGCCGGAACTCAACCGGCTCAAGTTCCGTCTCCTCGACGCCGGCAGCGTGCTGCACTTCGAGTACGACGTACCGAATCTCGGCGACGTCGCCGGCCTCGACAATCTCAAGCGCTGGCTCGAGACCCGCCGGGCGGCGCTGCGCGGCAGCGACGCGGCCGCGGACCTCGACCGGCCGAAGGGCATGCTGCTGCTCGGTGTGCAGGGCGGTGGCAAGTCCCTCGTCGCGCGCGCCGTCGCCGGTGACGTCGGCCTGCCCCTGCTGCGCCTGGACTTCGCCAATCTCTACAACAAGTACATCGGCGAAACGGAACGCAACCTCCGGGAAGCGCTCGAGCAGGCCGAGCGCATGGCGCCCTGCGTGCTGTGGATGGACGAGATCGAGAAGGGGACGGACACGAGCGGTGCCGACAACGCCACCGCGAGGCGTCTGCTCGGCACGCTGCTGACCTGGATGGCGGAACACCGGGCGCGCGTGTTCATCGTCGCCACCGCGAACGACATCCGCAGGTTGCCGCCGGAACTGATGCGCAAGGGCCGTCTGGACGAGCTCTTCTTCGTCGATCTGCCGGGGCGCGAAGCGCGGCAGGCGATCCTGGCCCTGCATCTCGACCGCCGCGGCGTCGACGCATCCACCCTCGACCTCGCGCTGCTGGCGGAGCTCTCCTCGGGCTTCACGGGCGCCGAACTGGAGCAGGCCGTGGTGTCGGCGCGCTATCGCGCGGCGGCCGAGGGCGGTCCCGTGGACACGGACGCCGTGCGGGCGGCGATCGAGGGCACCGTGCCCCTGTCCGTGACCATGGCCGAGGATTTCGCCGCGCTGCGCAGCTGGGCCCGCGAACGCTGCGTGCCGGCGGACTGAAGGGACCCGGCGAGCCCTCAGGCAGGGCTGGACGACCGCGAAGGCGGATCCGTGAGGACCCGCGCGTCGAGACCTTCCTGCGAGAGGATGTAGGACGCGAGGATGCTGCGGCGGCCGCCGTCGCAGGTGAGCACGTAGACCGTCTCCTCCGGCAGGCGGCCGAGGTTCTGCCGTAGCGCGTGCAGGGGCAGGTTGCGGCTGCCGGGGATGCTCCCATGCCTGAACTCGGCCGGCAGGCGCACGTCGAGCAGCTCGATGCGCGTATCGGGGTCCCTGATCAGCACCTGCATCTCCTCGTAGTCGATGTAGGCGATCACGGGGTCCTGGAGCAGGTCCTCGAAGTCCGCCTGACCGAGGCGCATGAGCGCGCCGTCACTCGTCATGCTGACGCTGGCGTTCCGCGGTGCGTCGCCGATGAGTGCATCCTCGCCGAACACGTCGCCGGGTCCGAGTTCGGCGAGCGGCACCTCCTTCAGCGTCCCGTCCTGGGACAGGCGGCGGGTGATGCGGCAGGTTCCGGACTTCAGGACGTAGAAGTAGTCCCCCGGATCCCCCTGCCTGATCACGACGTCACCGGCCGAGCGCCGGATCTCCTCGAAGCGCGAGAAGAGCGCCTGGATCTTCGCCGGCGGCACGGCCGCGAACATGGCGGAGGACAGCAGGGAACTCATCCAGTCGCCCTCGTCCTCCACCTCCGCGACGACGTAGTTGCCGGCCTCGTCCCAGGTCAGCACGAGATCGACGTAGTCCTTCGGCACGGCGAAGACGCGGACCCGAGTCGTGGTGACGGCCGTCAGCGAACAGGGATCGTCGCTGCAGAGCGGGCGCGTCGCCGCCTCGGTGCCGCTGCGGACGGCGGTGATCTCGTAGTTCGCATCGGCGAGATCGACGCTCCCCTCCAGCAGATAGACCGAGTCGACGCCGGGTTCACCTCGCTTGAAGAGGATCTTCGCCCTGTCGTACGTGATCAGCCGGCCCTTCTTCCGGATGTCCGCCAGATGACTCCGGGAGACCCTGGAGAACGGCGCCAGCCGCTCGAGCAAATCGATGGGAATCAGTTCCGTTCCCGACATGGATCGGACTCCGCAGCATCTTCCACCGTCGCGGCGGGAATCCCGAGTACCGACCCTGGCGCCCGGGCGGCGGCCCTGACGGACCGGCCGAAAAGCCTAGCACGGGGTTCCCACCGCGCAGGATGCGTGCCGCGCTCAGAAGTTCCGGCGCAGTCCGAACTCCATGAGCAGGCGGTCGTAGGCGAACACGGGCAGGTTCGAGTCGACGTCCGTGTAGTTCGCCTGGGCCGTGAGCAGGATGCTGTCGGCGACGGTCCAGCGCACGCCGGCCGCGGCGGTCAGCGTCGTGTCGTCACGGACTTCCGCGAACACCGGATGGTCGTCGTCGAACTCCGCCGACTGCAGGCCGAAGCGGAGGAAGGGCTCCGCCTGCCCCGCATCGAAGGTCAGTCCGTAGATGGCGCCGTAGAAATTCCGGCCGTTGAAGTCACCCCGCTCCGACTGTGCCGGCTCGAGCGCGCCATAGAAGGTGAAGCTGTGCACGTACTGGCCCGCAGGCCGGACGAGGGTCGCACTCGCCAGGAACTGATCGACGTCACGGCCGGCGTCGTCGTCGAAGCGCAGCGCCGTCGCGGACCCCGACAACGCGAGCACCCAGTTCCGGCCGAGGCCCCGGTCGTAGCTGCCGACGAGACCGTAGCCGTCCTGGAAGCGCTCCCCGTCGAGACGGACGTGCTGCAGGCGGCCCCCGAGCCGCACGCGGCCGTTGTCGAGGTCACGCGTCCAGCCCCCCTCGAGGACGCCGATGCCGAGATCGAAGGCGTCCGAGGAGAAATTGTCCTTCTGCTGCCAGCGCGCCGAGACATCGAGCGCGGAGTCCTTCGTGAGCGGCTCCCGCCAGTAGGCGGACGCCTCGAGGCGCGCGAACTGGTCCTGCTGTTCGCGGCCGTCCTCGACGAGCGTGAAGTCGCCCAGCGGGGTCGCGATGGTCTCGGCCTCCGTCGCGGAGTTGATGTTCGAGTCCGCGCCGACGCGGGCGTCGAACCAGCCGCCGATGTCGCGGCGCCGGCTGCGCTGCGCCACCTCGATGTTGCGCTGGAAGCGCTCGATGTTCGCACGCACGGACGGCGGCGGATCCTCGTCGAGCACGCGCTGGAACTCGGCCGACGCAGCAGGGTAGTTCCCCGCCAGGTAGTGGGCACGGGCCAGTTCCAGGCGGACGCGGAGCTGGTCGGGCTGCGCGAACACCACGCGCTCGAGCGCGAACACCGCTTCGCCGTAGTGGCCCGCCTCGAGAGCAGCGAGCCCGTAGTAGAAGTCGAAGTCCGGATTCCCTTCGTAGCGCTCCTCGGCGGCGAGGGCGTGCTCGTAGGCGCGTTCGTACTGCCCCTGCTCGACGAGTTCGCGGATCGTGGAGAGCGAATCGGGCGCGGCCTGGAGGGTGGCCGGCCCGGCGAGGACGGTCGCGAGGACCGGGGCCCGAGCGAAGCGCGCGATCTTCATGAAGCACCTCGCCGTGCCGCTGCTGTCTGCTGTCATCACGTCCTCCACCTCACCGCTAGGGAGTTGGCGCGGCGGGTCGCACCGTTCCGGGCGCTGCGCGATCGAGGATCGCGATGCCGCTGACGGTCTCGAAGCCCCCCGGCGGACCCGGGCTGACTTCCGCAGCGAAGTTGAAGCCGAGCACGGCCCGTTCTCCGTTCGGCCCCGTGAGCGCGCCGCCGATCTCGCTGCGAGCGAGATCGCCCGGCACCGGTGTACCGGCCACGCCGCTGACGAACTGGGTCGCATCGAGCGAGTTGACCTCCAGATCGAGCACCGCGTCGTTCACGAAGCCATCGAAACCGGCCGTCCAGCGGGCCTGGATCCCGGCGTCCGAGTAGCCGGTCTCGAGGATGCCCGCCGTGACCTCGCCGGTCGCGAAGTCGAGATCGAACTGGGCCGTGAGGTAGTCCAGGCCGTACTCGAAACCCTGACCGCCCGTGAACGGACCCGTGCCGGCGCCGATGTAGTCGGTTCCGAAGCCCTCTGCAGCGAGGCTCGTGAAGGTGAACTGGCCGACCGAGGGCAGCTGGCTCGTCGGTGTGGGATTGACCGACGCGAAAAACACGCTCCGGTCGAGGATCGTCTCGATGACGCCGAGACCGGTCTGATCCAGCTGCTGGATGACCGCGCTGTCCGTGGACCCGCTCGATTGCCAGAAGCCCCAGCTGATGGCGAAGCCGTCGGCGGCGAAGGAGGGCGCCTGGCCCTGATTCGGCGTCACGTCGTCGAACAGGACCTGGGCGGCCCGACTGACCTGATCCGTCGGGTTCGAGCCGCGGCGCAGCACGAAGTCGAAGGGCTGGGAGAAGAAGCCGCGCCGCTCCGTCCGCACCTCGCCCAGCGGTGCGCCGGTGAGGGGATCCCGGCCCGGCACCTCCCAGGCGTTGGCGGCGATGGTGAAGATCTCGTCCGAGGGGTCGCCGCTCGCCGCGTCGAGGCGCCCGGCCCGGCCGATCAGGAAGCCGTTGCTGCCGGCGGGCGCCTCGCCGCCGCCGAAGGGCGAGAAGTCGGAGAAGGTGGCGATGCCGAGACCACCGGCATTGAAGGCCGCCGCGTCGTCGATGACCACGTCCGCAGCCGTCGTCAGGTCCGTCAGCACGTTCAGGCGCTCTTCGAAGAGCGCGCCTGCACCGATCGTGAAGGTGCCGGCCACTGCGATCGGCACGGGGAACTCCGCGGTCGGCATGGTGACACCGGCATAGGAGCCCACGGCCGTGATGAAGCTGTCGACCGGCGCCCCTGCACCGATGAAGAAGAGCTCGATGTCGGTCTCGTCCATGTTCAGCGGGATACCGCCGATGCTGCCGCCGAGGATGTTCGTCGCGACGAACGGATTCGCGCCCGTGGAGAGATCGACGACACCATCGAAGAAGAGCCGCAGGCCCACCTCGGTGCCGGCGGTCGAGTTGCCGACGACTCCAGCGGAGATCACGCCGTTGCTGACGAATCCGGTGACGCCGGAGCTGAAATCGACGTTGAAGGACACATCTGCCTGCGGCACACCGAAGAACTGCGCGTCGAGGAAGACGTCGTCGGGGTCGAGCACGCCGGGCGGAAGCACACCGTCGTCCTGTGCATTGGTGCCGAAAGAGCCACCCAGCGTCGGCTGCAACAGACTGGCATTGCTACCCGAGAAGGTCTGGAAGCCCTCACCCGCAAGGACGGAGACCGGCGTCGGCTGCGCAGCCAGGAAGAAGGTCGAGCGGCCCAGCGTGTCGTTGATGTTACCGCTCGCCGTACCGATGACCGCGCCACTCGAGAAGGGCCTCGCGATCCAGGTGACCTCCACGAGATCGTCGGCAGGATCCACCGGAAACGTCGGGTTCACGAAGACCAACGCGTCCAGGGGTCGTCCGATCACCTCGGGGCTGTTGTCGAGGAAGCCGGGGTCGAGAACGCTCAGGTCCTCGCCCTGCGGATCCGTGTTGAGCCCGAAGATCACCTCGACATCGGAAATGCCCGGCACCGTTCCGAAGCGCGTGACGTCGCCTGCGATCCCCGCAGCCGTCGAGGACTCGGGTCCACAGCACTCGGCCGCGACGAACACGAAACCGAGATCGAACTCGGCGAGCTCGGCGGCCGTGGGCCTCAGATCCTCGCGCGTGAGGATGGCGTTGCCGAGAAAGGTGGTCGGGGAGAAATCCTGCGGAGACTCCACGTCTGCCACACTCGTGAGCGCGAAGGCGGCGTTGAAGACGTCACCGTCGCCCGCGAAGAAACCGGCGAGGGAGGACGCAGCCGGATCGAGGCTGCCGGAGCCGCCCGTGTCGCCGTCCTCGTCCAGCACGATGCCGCCGAGCACCGCCATGTCGGCGAACACGTTGCCGTTCTGCAGACCGACGGTGCCGTTGAAGAAGAACTCGACGCGATCGCGCAAGAAGGGATCCGTGCTGCCGATCTGCTCGACGTCCGTGAACAGCTGGCCGATGCCGTCGCCGATGGCGCCGCTGCCGAAATCGACACTGAAGGCGAGCGTCGCGTCGTCCTGCAGGCCCGGCTCGACGAAGCTGAAGAAATCACCGCTCCCGTTCTGTCCGTAACCCTGGACCACCGACTGCAGCGAGAAGCGGCCGCGGCCGGTGAGGTCGGCGATCTCGGCGATGCGCCCGGTCAGCAGGAGCAGTTCGTCGGCGATCTGCGCCGTGCGCTCGCCGGTGACCGAGTCGT
>JAZBPO010000472.1:0-2181 GCA_036351675.1 Pseudomonadales bacterium | reverse complement strand
GGCGGCGTCGCCGGCGATCACGACCTGGCCCGGCGCGTTGTAGTTCGCGGCGGACACGACCTCGTCGCCCGCCACCTCCTCGCAGCAGCGTTCGACGGCGGCGTCGTCGAGACCGAGGATCGCGGCGATCGACCCCTCGCCCTCGGGAACGGCCTCCTGCATGGCACGGCCACGGAGGCGGACGATCCGCGTGGCGTCGGCGAGTTCGAGGACGCCGGCCGCGACCAGGGCGGAATACTCGCCGAGGCTGTGCCCGGCCGCGACGGCCGGGGCGGGCCCACCCGCTTCACGCCAGGCGCGGTAGACGGCCACCGAGGCCGCGAGCAGCACGGGCTGGGTGTGCTCCGTGCGATTCAGGGTCTCGACCGGGCCTTCCTGCGCGAGTTTCCAGAGATCCTCGCCGAGTGCCTCGGAGGCTTCGGCGAAGGTCTCGGCCACCACGGGACGGGCCGCTGCGAGATCAGCGAGCATTCCCTGGGCCTGCGAACCCTGGCCCGGGAACATCATGGCGTCCGGTCGACTCATGGACAGGTCGTGGCGCGCTCAGTCGTCCTTGCCGGGCACGACCTTGCGGCCGCGATAGAACCCGTCGGCGGAGACGTGATGACGGCGGTGGGTCTCGCCGGTCATGGGCTCCGTGGAGAGCGTCGGGCCCGAAAGCGCGTCGTGCGAACGACGCATGCCGCGCCGCGAGCGGGTCTTCTTGTTCTGCTGAACTGCCATGTCGATCTCCTGCGGCGGGCGCGGCCCGCATCCGTTCATTCTATCCGTCTTCGCCCTTGAGGGCGGCCAGTACCGCGAAGGGAGACGCTTTCGGTGCCGCGTCCTCCGTGTCGACCCGCGTCGCGTCCGCCGGCGGCCGCCGCGGACAGTCGAGGCTGCCACGGCAGGGCCGGTCCGGCAGCGCGAGCATGAGGTCGTCCTCGAACAGCTCCGCCGGCGTCGCCTCCACCGAGGTCAGCACGAGCGGATCGACGTCCCCGCCCACCGCGCGGGCTGCATCGTCCGAGGACACGACGCAGAGCGCGACGGGCACGTCGAGTTCGAAACTGCCCGGTTCGCTGCAGTTGCCACAGAGGATGCGCAGCTTCGCGCCGATGCGCCCGTCGATCCGGATGCGACCTTCCTCGTCGCGCCGGAAGCGCGTCCGCACCACCACCGGCCCCTCCGCGGCGATCACCAGATCGCGGAGCCTCGGGAAATCGTCCAGGGATAGATCGACGTCGAGATCGCGCTGATCACGGGCCAGCTGACGGGGTTCCAGCCTCAAGGGGGCACCCACCCGGCCTCAAACAGGCGCGCAATCATAGGGATGGGGCCGGAAGCTGTCAAAGCATCCAGTTCAGCGCGGAAGCCGGCGGAAAGACCGCCCGTCGACGCTCCCCCACCCGGCTTTCGAGACAGCGCTCCGATGCGCTTCCCGTGCACAATGCGCGTCGCTTCCGGAGGTACCGATGATGACCGCGCCGCGCCTCGTTCTCGCGTCCACTTCGCCACATCGGCGTCAGCTTCTCGCGCGCCTGCGCGTACCCTTCGAGGCCATCGCACCGGAGGTCGACGAGCGCCCTGGCGCGGACGAGTCTCCCCGCGAGCTCGCGCGACGGCTGGCCACGGCGAAGGCCCGGACGGTCGCGGCGCGCCACGCCGGCGAGGACCTGCTCGTGATCGGCTCCGACCAGGTTGCCGAGCTCGACGGTCGCCCGCTCGGCAAACCCGTCACGGCCCCTCGCTGTGTCGAGCAGCTCATGGCATGCAGCGGCCGCACGGTGCACTTCCACACGGGCCTCACCGTCGTGGCGGCGCGAAGCGGCCGCACCGAAGCGCACGTGGAAGACTTCGCGGTGCACTTCCGCTGCCTCGACCGGAACCGGTTGGAGCACTACGTCGCCGTGGAAGCGCCCCTCGACGCGGCCGGCGGCTTCTATTCGGAGGGCCTCGGCATCACCCTCTTCGAGCGCCTGGAAGGGCGCGATCCGAACGCGCTCGTGGGCCTGCCCCTGATCGCCCTGGTGGACCTGCTCGCGGGCTTCGGCTTCGATCTGCTCGCACACGCCAGGCGCAGCTGAGTCAGCTCGCATGGCGCTCCACGATCGCGCCCATGTCCTCGGGCATGGGCGCCTCGAAGGCGCGCATGCGGCCCTCTTCACCTTCGCGCCAGTCGGGTACGGCGATCGCCGCGGC
>JAZBPO010000471.1:0-12287 GCA_036351675.1 Pseudomonadales bacterium | reverse complement strand
GACCGTCGCTCCAGACGCTGAAGCAGCGCCAGGCGGCGAGCCGGACTACGGGCCGCATCTGCATCGGCGTTGTGAGGAGACCTTCCTGATCCAGGAGGGCTCGCTGGAGTTTCTAATCGGCGAAGAGGTTCGCACGCTAACGCCAGGTGACTTCGTTCGCGTGCCTCCTGGAGTGAAGCACGGGTACCAGAACACCAGCGGGGCGCCGGTCCGCATGCTGGTCAGCCTTGTCCCTGCCGGCCTCGAGGAACTCTTCATCAAGTATCGAAGCGACCAGCCGGAGGTGCGGGGGGCTGGGTTCGTTGCCGACGCCACCCGCTTCCATGCTTCAGAGTTCGGGTTACCGAATCCGTGAAACCCGTGCACAACAAGCGCCTCGTGCCGGTCGCTGTGCTCGCTCGGACACGGCGGCCTGCGCGTGCCGCGCCCGCACAGGCTTGCCGCTGAATGGCTACCAGCGTCCAGGCGTTCGTACTGATCTTCGGCGGGGCGTTCGTCGTCGGGGCTGGGTTGTTCTGGACGGTCCGCGTTCTGCTCCCGAAACCGCGTGCGGACTCGATCTCGGGTAGGCCGCTGGAGTCGGGACCGGTCGTGGCTGGCTTGATCGGAGGAGTCGGGGGCGTGGCAAGCGCTGCGGCGGCGAGTCCTGTTCCCGGCCTCATCTGTGTAGCGCTGGCCGGCGCATACTTCGCGCTGTGGAAGTCTCGCGGCGCTGAGCGAGGCACCTCGAGTTCGCCCGGGGACGGCCGATGAGTGTGGGTGTACCGCCATGCGACAAGCAGTCCGTGGCGTTCGCGGTGCTCACTCGGGCGCGCCTGCCTGCAGGCAGCCGGCCTTCACACCCTCAGCGTTCGGCAGCGAAGCGCGCGTGAGGTGGACTGAGACGAACGGCCGTCTTCGGAGTGCTGACCTCGGGGCCACGAAGCACGCGCTGGATGCTCTGCTGACGGCGCTGGACATGCGGCCCGTAGGAACCGGCTATATCGACATCATCACGCCCGTAGCCTCGAGTGAAGCCTTCCTGGAAGCGCTCAACACGCTCGGAATCGCAGTGAACAGGATCACGCTCTGGTGCCACTGCACCGAAGGAAACGCACTTCGTTTCGGCTGCCCGCATGGGCATGGCGGACCGCTGTGCAGAGGCGGGTTCTACTCCGAAGTATGCGAACAGGACTCGTACGAGGTGGCGCATCCTCGTCCGCCCGGCAACGATCCGTCAGACCTTTCCCGTTGGGTCCGTGAATGCAACGACTCTGCAAAGCAGTACGTCCTCTCCGGCATGAAACGTCGCCAGGACTATTCCCCGTGCTTCACCCCTGGCTTCTGGTTGGACGTACCGGAAGACTGGCGCAATCCGTGGAGTTCACACGCGTGACGCCGGCCAAGCGGCTCAGCCCGATGCACTCCGGTGCCTCGGGTCAGCCGTTGCGATAGCCAGCACTCCGATGTCTCCAAGGATCACGCTGGTCTCTCTCGGCGTTCGGAATCTCGCAGCGGCGACCCGTGTCCCAGGCTGTTCCGTGTGTCGTCTTCGCGGTGACCCGGGCCCGGTAGCAGGTCAGCTGGCCCGGGCGCTCGTGCACTGTCGCCGGCGCTCGCGCGACTCGGCGTCCGACAGCCACTCGAGCCTGATCCGATGACCCGCTTTCCGCCCTACAGCGCTTTCCCCGAACTTTCCTCCGACGGACTTCTACTGCGCGAGTTCGACGAGGCCGACGTGCCGGCCTGGTTCGCGCGCGCGTCGAACCCCAGGTCGTCCGACCTTTCGGGCGACCCGATCCCTGAATCGATCGACACCGTGTTCGCGTGGCTCGAGCGTCAGCGCGAGCGGTACCGAAGGGGCGAGGGCCCTCGATGGGCGATCGTGCCGCGCGGTGCTCGCGATAGCGTGGGGGGCATCGGGCTCTCGCGGCTCGATCAGGGCGACCGCACGGCGGAACTCGGCGCGGTCGTTGCCGAAGCGCACTGGGGGCGGGGGCTCGGAACGGCGGCGGCGCGGCTCGTGCTGGCCTTCGGATTCGAAGTCATGGGGCTGAGGGAGGTCCGAGCCGACTGTCTGGTCCGGAACAGCGCGTCGACGCGCGCCCTGGCAAAGCTCGGCTTCTCGAAGATCGGCGACATCAGAGATTATTCCGGCGGCGAGCCCGGGGAGCTCCATGCACTTCGAAGGTCTTGAAGCGTCGCCTGCCATGGAGTAACCCGGCTGCGCTCATCCCCTGCGGCCGCTGCCGCCCGCCCGCCTTGCCGTCAGTTGCGCGCCGGAGTGCGGCACATGAGCTTCTCCGACAGACGCTTCAGAGCATCGATGACGCTGCGCTGCGTGCCATAGCGCCCGTGATCGGGGCGCGCCGCCGCTACCCGGGACCGATCGAACCGGGGCGTGGCCCTGCGATCCGGCCCGTTGACCGCCGTGTCTGCGACGGTCGATGGGACCGGCCCCGGTCATCGGTGGAAGCCAGCGCTGTCGCCCCCCGTCTGACGGCTCCTCCCGGTCCCGTTAAGCTCTGGCTGTCCTCGAGTCGCGACCATGGAGTGGCCACGATGGGAGAGTCGACGATCGCGCTGCTGGGGCTGGTCGTGACCGTACTGCTGGCCGTGCTGGGCTGGCTGTTCGTGTTCCTGAACGGGCGCGCCGATGCCGCGCGCGCCGCTCGACTCGAACGCATCGATCGTCAGCTCCGGGACCTCTACGGTCCGCTCTACGTCCGGCTCGAAGCCGGCAACCGGGTCTGGCGCGCCTTCTGGGCAGCGCACCGCCCGGCGCACGGGGCCGATCGCTACTTCGGTCCGGGCCTCGAGCTCTCCGAGGCCGAACGGGCGACCTGGCGGCTCTGGATGAAGCACGTCTTCGAACCGATGAACGCCGCGGCGGAGACCACCATCCTCCAGCACGTCGATCTGCTCGAAAGTGACGCCATTCCCGATGCGTTCGTCGATGCGCTCGCGCACATCGCGGCGTTTCGGGCTGTGCTGGCCCGCTGGGAAGTCGGTGATTTCTCGGAGCACGTCTCCGTGCACGACTGGCCGCATGCCGGACTCATGGCGGTGGTCGAACCCGAGCTCCAGCGGCTCAAGGCGCGGCAGCGCGCGCTGCTCGCGGGGTGAAGTGCCTCACAGGCCGGCCCGATGGGGGACGCTTGCCGCCCTGCTCCGCTATCCTCTGCGCCCACGACTCGGCGCCATTGCCGGAGCGCCGGTGGCCGGCGCGATGGTCCGCTCTCATCACCACGTCATGGGAGCAGCCTATGACGTCGTTGCGGGCGAGCGCTTCACTGTGGTCGAGCCCGCGTTGCTCGTCGTCGGCTCCGGCGGCCGATGCCTTCGCCCCGGCGCGAAACCGAAACCGCAACAGAGAGGAAGTTCCGATGGCCCTGATCAGCATGCGCCAACTGCTCGACCACGCGGCAGAGCACGGCTACGGCGTCCCGGCGTTCAACGTCAACAATCTCGAGCAGATGCGCGCCATCATGGAGGGCGCGGACGAGACGGACAGTCCGGTGATCGTCCAGGCCTCGGCCGGCGCGCGGAAGTATGCGGGGCCGAACTTCCTGCGCCATCTCATCCTCGCGGCCATCGAGGAGTTCCCCCACATCCCGGTGGTCATGCACCAGGACCATGGCGCGTCGCCCGCCGTGTGCCAGCGCTCGATCCAGCTCGGCTTCAGCTCGGTGATGATGGACGGCTCGCTCGAGGAGGACATGAAGACGCCCGCGAGCTTCGAGTACAACGTCGACGTCACGAAGCGCACCGTCGAGATGGCGCACGCCTGCGGCGTGTCCGTGGAAGGCGAACTCGGCTGTCTCGGCTCCCTCGAGACGGGTCAGGCCGGCGAGGAGGACGGCTCCGGCGCCGAGGGCGTGCTCTCGCACGACATGCTGCTCACGGATCCGGAAGAGGCGGCGCAGTTCGTGAAGGCGACGGGCGTGGACGCGCTCGCCATCGCCATC
Organism: Pseudomonadales bacterium; assembly: GCA_036351675.1. Taxonomy (GTDB): domain Bacteria; phylum Pseudomonadota; class Gammaproteobacteria; order Pseudomonadales; family Azotimanducaceae; genus JAZBPO01. The sequence continues at coordinate 8,340 of JAZBPO010000471.1, read as the reverse complement.
GGCACCTCCCACGGGGCCTACAAGTTCACGCGCCCGCCGACCGGCGACATCCTCGCCATCGAGCGCATCAAGGAGATCAACGCGCGCATCCCGAACACGCACCTGGTCATGCACGGCTCCTCTTCCGTGCCGCAGGACTGGCTGGCGGTGATCAACGAGTACGGCGGCGAGATCCCGGAGACCTACGGGGTTCCCGTCGAGGAGATCCAGGAAGGCATCAAGCACGGCGTGCGCAAGGTCAACATCGACACGGACCTGCGCCTCGCCTCCACCGGCGCGATCCGCCGCTTCATGGCGCACAACAAGGCCGAGTTCGATCCGCGCAAGTACCTTAAGGAAACGGTCGTGGCCATGAAGGACATCGTCAAGGCCCGCTACGAGGCCTTCGGTACCGCGGGCAACGCCTCGAAGATCCGCGTCATCAGCCTCGACGACATGTTCGAGCGCTACGCGGCCGGTGAGCTCGACCCGGTCGTCAACTGACGCTGCGGTGAGCGCCCGCGAAGGGACCGTGGACTTCGATCCGCGGCTCCTGGCGGCGGCCCTCGAGCCGTTCCCGCACGCGGGCGATCCGCCGCCCGGTCTCGCCGGCTACCGTTCCCACTACGCGCTGGATCTTCCGCCCGGAGTCCGCCACGAGATCGGCCGCGTGGACGTGCGCGGAGAAGACGTGGTCGTGCAGCGCTTCGTGCCACCGGGCGCCCGCGGCAGCCTCGTCTGCGTCCACGGTCTGTTCGACCATGCCGCGCTCTGGCGGCACCAGCTCCGCTGGGGACTGGCGCGTGGGCTCTGCGTGGTACTCCTCGACCTGCCCGGTCATGGCCTGTCGGCGGGTGAACGCGCGCACGTGGAGAGCTTCGAGCACTACGTGGACGCACTCGAGGCGGCGCTCTCGTCCGTGAAGCACCAGTTGCCGCGGCCCGTGCTCGGCATCGGCCAGTCGACGGGCTGCTCCGTGCTCATGCAGGCGGTGCTCGACGCGGCGCGTACGGAAGTCGCCTTCGACGATCTGGTGCTGCTCGCACCACTCGTGCGGCCGGCAGGCGACCGGCTCGGACGTCCGCTGCTTCCGGTGCTCTCCGTTCTGCCGTGGCTGCCCCGGCTCGCCTGGGGCAACACCTCGGATGCGGCCTACAACCGCTTCCAGCGCGAGCAGGATCCGCTGCAGGCGCGCAGCCTGCCGCTCAGCTGGGTGCGCGCCATGGCGAGCTGGAGCGAGGCCTTCGATGCGCTGCCCGAGAACGACCTTTCGCCGCTGGTCGTGCAGGGCACGGCGGATCGCGTCGTGGCCTGGCGGGGCAACCTGCGTCGTATCGCCGAGCGTTTCAGTGATCCCGAGGTGGTGCTGCTGGAAGGCGCGCGGCACAACCTCATGAACGAGCTGCCCGCCCATCGGGCGCGTATCGAGGCGGCGCTCGATGCACGCCTCCAGCGCCTCCTCGAGGGGGAGGCCATGGCGCCGGATTCCGATTGAGGATCGTGCCGTGCCGAAGCGGGTCTCGAGGCTCGCCTGGCAGGGGCGATCGGCCGCAGCACGGACCTAGAACAGGACCCGCGTGCGGATCGTGCCCTCCACGCGGCGGATTCCCTCGAGGGCGATCTCGCTGTGGTCCGCGTCCGTGTCGATGACGACGTAGCCGATCTCCGGGTTCGTCTGCAGGTACTGGGCGGAGATGTTGAGGCCGTTGTCCGAGAACACCTGGTTGATACCGGAGAGCACACCCGGAACGTTGCGGTGGATGTGCAGCAGGCGGTGCTTGCCCGGATGCGAGGGCAGGCCGACCTCCGGGAAGTTCACGGAGCCGATCGTGGAGCCGTTGTCGCTGTACAGGCAGAGCTTCTCCGAGACCTCGCGGCCGATGTTCTCCTGGGCTTCGACGGTGCTGCCGCCGATGTGGGGCGTGAGGATGACGTTGTCGAGCCCGCGCAGGGGTGACTCGAAGGGATCGTCGTTCGAGGCCGGCTCCGTCGGGTAGACGTCGATGGCGGCCCCCAGGAGTTGGCCGGCCCGCAGCGTCGCGGCGAGGGCATCGATGTCGACGACGGTGCCGCGGGACGCGTTGATGAGGATCGCCTCGCGCTTCATATGGGCGAGCGCGTCGGCGTCGATCATGTTGCGTGTGCTCGGCGTGTCCGGGACGTGCAGCGTGACCACGTCGGACTGGGCGAGAAGATCGCGCAGGCTGTCGACCTGCTCGGCGTTGCCGAGCTTGAGCTTGCGCACCACGTCGTAGAAGCGCACGCGCATGCCGAGGGACTCGGCAAGGACGCCGAGCTGGGCGCCGATGTTTCCGTAGCCGACGATGCCGAGCGTCTTGCCGCGCAGCTCGTAGCTCTGCTTGGCGCTCTTCATCCAGATACCGCGGTGCGCCTTCGCGCTCTTGTCGGGCACGCCGCGCAGGAGCAGGATCGCCTGGCCGATGACGAGCTCGGCGACGCTGCGTGTGTTGGAGAAGGGCGCGTTGAAGACCGGGATGCCCTTCGCCAGCGCTGCGTCCAGGTCGACCTGGTTGGTGCCGATGCAGAAGCAGCCCACGGCGATGAGTCGGCGCGCGGCCGCGAAGACCTCGGCGTCGAGCTGGCTGCGCGAGCGGATACCGAGCATGTGCACGTCGGCCACGGCTTCGAGCAGTTCTTCGCGCGGCAGTGCCTTGGGCAGTACCGTGACGTTGTTGTAGCCGTCGCGGGCGAAGTTCTCGAGAGCCGTCTCGCTGATGCCCTCGAGGAGCAGAATGCGGATCTTGTCCTTGTCGAGGGACGTGCGTGCGCTGGTCATGGGCGTGCGTACTCGGGTGGGGGCCGGTCGCGGCGGAGCGGTCGGATGGCCCGGTGCGGGGGCCGGTTGCGGAGGGCGCGCATGGTAGCATGCGCGCCCCGCACGCACCCCGGTGAACGCCCCATGTCCGCCCAGGCCGACGCGCCCCCGACCGAACTCTCCGGCAGCGCCCGCAGCGCCCTCGAAGGGCTCTTCGGCGAACGCCTGCGCACCGATGCCGACAGCCGCGCGGAGTGGGGGCGCGACTGGACCCGCTCCTTCACCGTGGCGCCCTCGGCCATCGTGTTCCCCGACAATGAGGGAGAGGTCGTGGAACTGGTCGCGATCGCCCGGCGAGAGGGGCTCGCCCTCGTGCCGTCGGGCGGTCGCACGGGTCTGTCCGGCGGCGCCGTGGCGCCCGCCGGCGAGGTGGTCGTCTCCTTCGACCGCATGCAGCGCATCCAAGAGGTCGACGCCGCCGGCCGTCTTCTGCGCTGCGAAGCCGGTGCGGTGACGCAGCTCGTCCAGCAAGCGGCAGAAGCTGCGGGGTTGTTCTACCCCGTCGACTTCGCTTCCTCCGGCTCCTCGCAGATCGGCGGCAACGTCGCGACGAACGCGGGCGGCATCAAGGTGATCCGCTGGGGCATGACCCGCGACTGGGTCGCGGGCCTGCGCGTGGTCACCGGTACCGGTGAGGTGCTCGAACTCGGGCGCGGCCTCGTGAAGGACAACACCGGCTATGACCTGCGTCAGCTCATGATCGGCTCCGAGGGTACGCTCGGTCTGATCACGGAGGTGACGCTGCGCCTGACGCGGCCGCCCGAGGAGCTGGCGGTGCTGGTGCTCGGCCTGTCCGACTTCCCGGTGGTCATGGACGTGCTCGCGGCCTTCCGCGCGCGCCTCGACGTCACCGCCTTCGAGTTCTTCTCCGAGCTGGCGCTCGGCAAGGTCGTCGAGCACCAGGGCCATGCGCGCCCCTTCGAGGCCGCCGCGCCCTACTACGCGCTCATCGAGTTCGAGGAGGCCGGTGCCATGGACGCCGCGCTCGAGGTGTTCGAGCACTGCGTCGAACAGGGCTGGGCCGTCGACGGCGTGATCAGTCAGTCGCGGGAACAGGCGGCGAAGCTCTGGCGCCTGCGCGAGGACATCTCCGAGACCATCTCGCGCTGGACGCCCTACAAGAACGACATCGCCGTGCGCGTTCCGGACGTGCCGGCCTTCCTGGCCGAGGTGGATGCCTTCGCCGCCGACGCCTACCCGGACCTCGAGGTCGTGTGGTTCGGCCACATCGGCGACGGCAACCTGCACCTGAACATCCTCAAGCCCGACGAGATGGCGCAGGCGGAGTTCTTCGAGCGGTGCCACGGCGTATCGAAGCGCGTCTTCGAGATCGTCCGGCGCTTCGGCGGGTCCATCTCCGCGGAGCACGGTGTGGGGCTGCTGAAGCGCGACTACCTCGGCTACTCCCGCTCCGAGGCGGAAATCGCTTTCATGCGCGCGATCAAGGCGGCCTTCGATCCCGACGGGATCCTGAATCCGGGCAAGTTGCTCTGAAGAGGCGGGCGCTCGAGGGCTGAAGCGCGGGGCGCATCGACGGTGTCGTGGCTTGACGGTGTCGTGGCTTGACGGGGTCGTGGCTTGACGGGGTCGGAGTCGATCTCCCGTCGGGAAATCGACTCCGACCCCAGGGCCCGCGACCCCAGGGCCTCAGCGGGAAATCGACTCCGACCCCATCGCGTAGGTTCGCGTCCGCACTTCCACGCCGTGGTCCGATGCGACGACCAGCTCGTCGGCCGGTCTGAGCGCGAACAGGCCGTTGCAGACGGTCCCGACGACGTCGTTGAGTCGACGCTCCATGGCCTGTGGATTCCCGAGATCGAGGCTGGCGACGTCGAGGATGAGGTTGCCGTTGTCCGTGACGAAGCCCTCGCGGAGCGTCGGCGTCCCGCCGAGTGCTTCGAGGCAGCGTCGAACGTGGCCCTCGGCCATGGGGATGATCTCGACAGGGAGCGGGAAGGCGCCGAGCACCTCCACGCATTTCGAGTCGTCGACGATGCAGACGAAGCGCTCGGATGCGGCGGCGACGATCTTCTCGCGGGTCAGCGCGCCACCGCCACCCTTGATCAGCGACAGGTCCGGACCGGCCTCGTCGGCGCCGTCGACGTACACGCGGAGCGGGCCCGCAGCGGTCGCGTCGATCACGTCGATGCCGCCGGCGGCGAGGCGCGCGGCGGTCGCCTCGGAACTCGCCACGGCGGCCTGCAGCGGTGCGCCGGAGGCGATCAGCGCGTCGATGAAGCAATTGGCCGTGGAGCCGGTGCCGACACCGATGACGGCGTCCGGGCCGAGAAGGGGACGGACACGCTCCAGGGCGGCCTGCGCCGCGGCTTCCTTCTTGCTCTGCTGATCCACGCCGGCCCTCCCGTTCGCGCGCGGCGGCGATGGTACCACCGGGCCCGGCGCTGACCTCGGTCGTGGCTGTGGTCAGGGGCAGGGCCCGTCGCTACCATCCGCCCGCCCCTCTGCGATTCGCCCCGACCGGAGACACCCATGCTCGAGGCCTACGCCAAGCGCATCCTCGAGGCCCGGGTCTACGACCTCGCCATCGAGACGCCGTTGACGCCGGCGTCCTTCCTCTCGCAGCGCCTCGGCAACGAGGTGCTGATCAAGCGCGAGGACCTCCAGCCGGTGAACTCCTTCAAGGTCCGGGGCGCCTACAACCGCATCTCCAGGCTCGGTGAGGAAGAGCGCGTTCGTGGCGTCATCGCCGCCTCTGCCGGCAACCACGCTCAGGGCGTCGCCATGTCGGCGAAGCACCTCGGCATCCGCGCGACGATCGTCATGGGCATGAACGCGCCGGACATCAAGGTGAACGCCGTGAGGGCGCGCGGTGCGCACGTGGTCCAGCACGGCGAGAGCTACGACGCGGCCGCCGAGCACGCCCGCGAACTGATGGAACAGCACGGCTACACCTGGGTCCCGCCCTTCGACGACCCGGACATCATCGCCGGCCAGGGCACCGTGGGCATGGAGATCCTGCGTCAACGCCGCGGGCCGCTGCATGCCATCTTCGTACCTGTGGGTGGGGGCGGACTCGTGGCCGGCATCGCGGCCTGGGTGAAGTACCTCGCGCCGGAGGTGAAGGTCATCGGCGTCGAGGCGGAAGGTTCGGCCTGTCTCGCCGCGGCCATGAAGGCGAAGCGGCGCGTCACCCTGCCCAGGGAGACGCTCGATCTGTTCGCCGACGGCGTGTCCGTGGCGCAGATCGGCAAGGAGACCTTTCGCATCGCGCGCAGGCACGTGGACGAAGTGGTGACCGTGAACACGGACGAGATCTGTGCGGCAGTGAAGGACGTGTTCGAGGACACGCGCGCACTCTCGGAGCCTGCCGGGGCGTTGTCCATCGCCGGGCTGAAGAAATGGGTCGAGACCACGGGCACGACCGGCAGGACCCTCGTCGGCATCAACAGCGGCGCCAACGTGAACTTCGACCGCCTGCGTCACATCGCGGAGCGTGCCGAAGTCGGCGAGCATCGCGAGGCGATCCTCGCGGTCTGCATCGACGAGAAACCAGGCAGTTTCCGGCGTTTCTGCAAGGCCATCGGCAAGCGATCGGTCACGGAGTTCAACTACCGCTACTCGGATCCGCGGCGGGCGGAAGTGTTCGTCGGTATCACGGTGAGTCCGGCGGCCGACCGGCAGGCGTTCATCCGGCAGCTGGAAGCGAAGGGCTATCCGGTGGTGGACATGACGGAAAACGAGATGGCGAAGCTGCACGTACGGCATCTCGTGGGCGGGCGCATGCCGGCGGCGGGTTCGGAGCTGCTGTTCCGCTTCGAATTCCCGGAGCGGCCGGGCGCACTCATGAACTTCCTCTCGGTGCTCGGCGCGAAGTGGAACATCTCCCTGTTCCACTACCGCAACCATGGCGCCGCCTGGGGGCGCGTGCTCGTCGGGTTCCAGGCGGAAACCTCGGAGCGCCGGGCCCTTCACGCGGCACTCGCCGACACCGGCTACCGCTTCTGGGAAGAGACCGACAATCCCGCCTACACGCGTTTCCTTTCCTGATCCACGAACCTGAACAGCTGACCCAGGGTCAGCTGTTCAGGTTCGGTGCGCGCGCTTGCGAATCGGCGCACGCGCATCCGAACCTCGGCGGGTCGCTTGCATCCCCCGGACGTGAACGAAGGCCCGAGGCCCTTCTTGCGACCGTCGAGCGTGAAGAAAGGCCCTGGGCCCCTCGTTCACGCCTGCGTGAAGGAAGGCCCTGGCCCTTCGTTCAGGATTCGAGGTGGGTGTCGAGCTCGGACTCGAAGACGAGGCGGGTCATGTCGGTCATGCGGTCCACGTAGAGGTGGCCGTCGAGGTGGTCGAACTCGTGCTGGAAGACGGTTGCGAGGAAGCCCGAGTACTCGGCGCTGTGTTCCGTGCCGTCGAGGTCGAGCCAGCGCACGCGGATCGCGCGCGGCCGCTCGACCCAGCCGCGCAGACCTGGCACGGACAGGCAGCCCTCCCAGAAGCCCTGGCGGATCCGGTCGAGGATCTCGATCTCGGGGTTCACGTAGACCGTGAGCGGAATCGACTCGAGGTCGCCGTAGCGCGACGGGCCGCCGGGGACGCGGATGATCGCGAGGCGCATGGGCTCGCCGATCTGGGGTGCGGCGAGACCGATGCCACCGGACGCGTCCAGCGTGTCGATCATGTCGTCGACGAGCGCGCGCAGTGCCGGGTCGCTGCGTTCCCCGTCGGTGAGGGAGCGCGCGCGGCGACGCAGCACAGGCTGGCCCATGCGGAGGATCTCTCGTGCGGCCATCTTCAGCTCTCTCCCACTTCGATGAGTTCTCGTTCGGTGACGACCGCGTCGAGGGGCGCGTCGTGTGGTAGCAGATCCAGCGCGTCGACTTCCTGTACGGAGTGTGCGAGGCCGACCAGCCTGGGCCGCGCCGGTCGCGTCCGCCTGGGATCGAAGGTCGCGTCGTAGAAGCCGCCGCCCATGCCGAGGCGACCGCCGCGGCGATCGAAGCCGACGAGCGGCAGCAGCACGACGTCGAGGGTCCAGCCGTCGCGGGCCGTGCCGCGTACCGGCTCGGGAATGCCGAAGCGGTTCGGCCGCATGTGGTCGGGATCGTCGAGCGGCGCGAAGCGGAGGCGGGGCGCGCGCGCAGGTACGGGTTCGATCACCGGCAGCCAGGCTCGGATGCCGCGACTCGACAGGATCGTCAGGAGCGCCAGCGGGTCCAGTTCACCGTCGCGTGGAAGGTAGACGGCGATGTCGCGCGCCGCGCGCAGCAGGGCGCTTCGCGCGAGCAGGCGGGCGGCGGCAGCCGCGTTGCTCCGTCGCGTGCGGGCGCCGAGGGCACGGCGACGTTCACGCAGGATTCGACGCAGACGACGCCGATGCGTCCCTGCAGCCTGCAGGGGTGTGGCTTCGAAAGCGCAGGAGAAAGTCACGGGCGGGCCATGGATGCGGCGAGATGCTCCCCGGAATGCCGCTGCCGATGTTGCCCTTGAACCTAGCGTTCAAGGGTGGAGGTTCAGGCGAGGCCTCAGGCTTTCCGACGCACGGACATGCACACCGGCCTCTG
>JAZBPO010000470.1:0-3012 GCA_036351675.1 Pseudomonadales bacterium | reverse complement strand
CTGAATCGAACCAGTCTCCTGGAACGCTCGCCGCATCGGTGTCCAGGATCCGACGATCCAAGATCCAACGCTCTAAGCCGGAACCGCGTGAGCCTGTTACCCGCCGCGCGGCAGCTAGCCCTCGTCCCTGAACGGCGCTGAGGATCGCAGCGGCGCCCGAGGGTCGCCACGGCGTCACTCAGTAGTCGATGACGAGATCCGCCGCCATGAAGAGTGCGGCCACGGACGCCATGGTGCCCATGGTCATGCCGTCCCGGAGCTCCGATCGCTCCACGCCGCCGAGCTCGGCGCAGTGCGGGCAGATCACCACCTTGCCGCCCCCTTCGAGGAAGGCCTCCATGAGGCCCTGGGTGTCCGTGTCCCCGTACACGAGGAAGGGCTGGCCCCTGTCTGCGATCCGGACGGCTTCCCTGTCCAGGAAGACGGTCACCGTAGCGCCCTGCTTCTGGAGGTTGTCCGCAAGACCCAGGCCCATGGTCATGGAGTGGAGGTCGTTGGAGTACTGGCCGATGTGGACCACCACGTTCTTGTCCTCGGTCTGCGCCTGAGCGGCGCTCAGGGCGAGGGCGAGAACGAGGAAGAGAACGGAACGGGCGAGGACGTGGACGCGCTGGGCCATCGTGGCAACTCCGCAGAGATGGAGGTCGAGGACTTCGATTTTGAAGATGCCCGGGAGGCGCCGGAAGGGCAACGGGTGCCGCGGCGTCCGCAGCCGCGTCCGGGCGGCCCGAAGACCGCCCGGCCATCGCTCAACTCGTCATGCCGAAGAGCAGCACCTCCGCACCTTCACCCGCCTCGATGACGATGGTCCCGGCCACGCCGATGGAAGCGCCGTCACCGGCTTCGAGTCGCTGGCCAGTTACGGCCACCGAGCCTACGGCCGCATGCAGCCAGCCCAGCTGGCCTTCGCGCAGCTCGAATTCAGCGCGTTCGTCGCCGTCGAAGAGCCGGGCGAGGAAACTCCGTGGCCACCCATCCCGAATTCTGAAGAGCAGCGACGCGCGACCGAGTCGTCACCACAGCGCCAGGGGCGGCGGACGCACCGGCTCATGCAGTGATAGACGCCGGGTTGCTCCGGATCGATGGTGAAGGCGGGAGGGGTTAGCCCATGCGCAAAGAATCAACCGTTCCCGCTGCCTGGGCTGCGGCTGATCGCTCCCGATCCTCTGCGCTATATCGATCGTGTGACTGTCCAGCAACTCTCCAGCAACTCCGGTCCCGTAGCGTACCGGGCATCGCCGGCAGACCGCGTCGCGCACTCTGCTACCGTCTCGGATGTCCTGCTCCCGGCCCGCCGAGGCACCCTCGCATGATCTGCGCGTCCCGCTCATCGACTTCCCGCTTCTCGATCCTCCTGCTGCTCCTGACCCTGACCTGCGGCGGCGCTCGTGCCGTCGAGTTCGTGGGGCACATGAACCTGGTGGAAGAGCCCGGCCTGACGATCGTGGCGCCGGCCACGGAAACGGATCTCTGGTGTCGCAACAGTGGTGGCGGCCCCGGCTTCATGCGGATCATGGCGGTCTACGACGTGCCCCACGAGGACCGACTGGACCGGCTCGGGAGCTACGAGGGCTTCGTCCGCGACCGGGCATTGCCGCTGATCCGCGCCAACTGCGACGTCGAGATCGACACGCTCTGGCTGATGATGCTCCGCGACTCCGATCAGGTGCGGGGCGTGCCGAGGCTGTTCGACATCATGATCTTCGACGTGGGCGGAGACGCACCGCGCTACGTCGAGTACCGGGCGATCGGCTCGCATCAGGAATGGTCGGACGCCCAGCGCGCCGCGCTGGCACCCGCGCCCGAGCGCCTGCCGGCGATCTACGAGGACGACCACATCGCCGTGCATCCGCGCGAGCGCACATGGTGCAGGGAGATCGGTGGCAGCGCGCCGAGGCAGGGGGGTGGTCTGGACCTCGTCTACCGCGTCCCCCATGCGCAACGAGACGAGCTGTTCCGCGAGCACTACGGCGGCGATCTGGGCGCGACCGTCATCGAGCCGCTCGTGAAGGCGCAGAAATGCTGGCCCGACGTGACGGTGTACTTCTTCCGCGAGGGGGAGTCGGAGCACTGGAACGCGTACCGGTTCCGGAACGTCGAGATCGGCGGCATCGTCAGGCGGCAACAGTTCGGCGTGAGCGAGCGGATTCCGGGGCCCGCCCAGCAGGCGCGCATCGACGAGTTCGAGGCGCAGGCCGACCGTCTCGCCTGGGGGCGCGCGGACTGCACGGGGCCGTTCTGCGATCTGCCCGGCGGTGTCTACCTGCAGGCCGTTCACGATGCGGACGCCGATGCGCTCCGTCGCTTCGACACGGTTGTGGACGCGCACGTCCAGCGACGCTACGTGGAAGCGTTCGCGAGCCTGATGGAGGCGTTGACGGGCGAGGAAGCGCGCGCGCGGTTCTCGCTGCTCCTCGCGCTTTCCGACACGTACCTCCACGACTACGGCTCGGGGTACGGCGCGTCCTGTCCCGACGGGCTCGTAGACGTGGAGTCCCGCCACCGGCTCGAGACCTACGACCTCTACAGCCAGTACGGCATGTACATGGGACAGGGCGGCGGCGAGGTGTTCACCGCGCATTATCGGATCAAGCCGGAGCTCCTGCCGCTGTGCGAACGCATCTGCGACCACTTCGGCGGTCGCACCAGCCAATGGGTCGTGAACTTCCTCGGGCACCGCGGGGCGACGCTCACGATGGAAGGGCTGGCTGCCATGACGGACCGGTTCGCCTGTGATGATCCTGCAGTGCTGCGCTTCGAGCGCAATCTGGCGGCACTCACGGCGGCCTATCTCGACGATCGCCGCGCGTGGTTCGAGGCCGGCGCGCGCTGAATCCGGTGCGCAGCGGCCACGTCTCGAAGAGACGAGGCGATGGCCGGATGCCCATCCTGCTTCCTCGAGGATTCGACCAGTGGGCCGATCGGGTCGTTCGGGTGTCCAGCATCCGGCCACGGTGGACGAATCGTCGAAGCCGCTTTGTGATTCCGTGGACGGTCACGACTGAGGCGCGG
>JAZBPO010000469.1:0-24892 GCA_036351675.1 Pseudomonadales bacterium | reverse complement strand
CGAAGAGGGAAGGCAGATGGCGGAAGCCGTCGCCGGCACGAACATGATGGCGGTCGACGAGAACGCACCGAAGCCGGGTGAGGGCCCCTCGAAGGAGGAGCGCGAGAACGGCAGCTACGACATCCTGTTCGTGGGAGAGGGTGCGGGGGGTGAGATGCTGCGCGTCGGCGTCACCGGTGACATGGATCCGGGCTACGGCTCCACCTCGAAGATGATCGCCGAGTGCGCGCTCTGCCTCACGGACGAAGCGAAGAGCCTGCCCGGGGGCGTGTACACGCCCGCGCCGGCCTTCGGCATGGCGATCATCGAACGCCTGCGTGCGTACGCAGGACTGACCTTCGAGGTCGAGTAGCGCGGCCATTCCCCGGGCAGGGCAGGGCGCACGGCAGGTCGGGCGTCACGGGGAGCGCGGCGGGCTGCTTGCCCGCCGCGCGGCACCTCACGGCAGGATGACGGCGTCGATGACGTGGATGACGCCGTTGCTGGTCGCGATGTCGGCCTGCACGACGCGGGCGCCGTCGACCATGACTGCATCGCCGGTCGCGTCGATGTCGACGGTGGAACCCTGCACCGTGGTCGGTGCGAGCATCTTGCCGGCGAGATCGCCGCTCATGACCTCACCGGGCACGACGTGGTAGGTCAGCACGGCGACGAGCCGATCCTTGTTCTCCGGCTTCAGCAGGTCCTCGACCGTGCCGTCCGGCAGCTTCGCGAAGGCCTCGTCGGTCGGAGCGAACACGGTGAAGGGGCCTTCGCCCTTCAGCGTTTCCACGAGGTCGGCGGCCTGGACGGCGGCCACGAGGGTCTCGAAGGAACCGGCCGCGATCGCCGTGTCGACGATGTCGGGTCCGGAGGACATGTGGTGCTCGGCGGCGGCCGTGCTGGCCAGGGTTGCGAGCAGTGCCGCGCCGAGGGTGCGGCGAATCGTCTGCAGGAACATGGGAGTCTCCAAGAAGGGCTCTTGCGTGGGGGAGCGACGCCTCGGGGGCATCGCGGTGTTCGCCCGTGGTCCGGATCGCCAGTGCACACCCACCGTGGACCTGCTGTCGTGAAGGCGACGTGACGAGACGCGCCCGACCGGCGCTTCAGCCGGCGCTGTCGCCCTCGCGGGCGATGCCGACGACGCCGCAGGCGACGCGGGTGTCGATCACGCTGCCGTCTTCCTCCCGATCGATCCGGTGAAGGACGACCGAGCGGCCGCGCAGCGACAGGGCGCCGGAGAGCCGGCCACCGCGAAAGCGGCCGGAGACCGTCACTTCGCCGCTCGGATTGCTCTCGATCGTGACCATGGAGCCGTCCACGTCCCGGCCGGTCACCGGATCGTTGAAGGCGTACTCTTCGCCGGCCGATCGACCGCGCGGGTCCGTGCAGTCCCCGAGCCGGTGCGCGCGCAGTTCGTAGAGTTCCCCCCTCAGCCCCTGCAGTTCGCCTTCCACTGCGAGTCCTCCGCCGATCGGTGAGAGATCGAGGATGCCGCTCGCGGTCCGACCCTGAAGCGGCAGGAGCTGCACGATCGCGGCCTGCACGCGAACGGTCTGTGCCGCGGGTTCCGGCTGGTTGCAGCCGACGGCGCAGACTGCGCAGGCGAGGGTGACGAGAGCGGTACGGCGTCGGCCCGACATGAATGTCCCTCCTGATTCGGGGATCGAGGACCATAGCGGCCGGCGCGCCACTTGTCCCGGTGCACAGGTCCGTCAGCCTTCGAGCAGCGCCTGCACGCGCTCCAGCAGCGCGGTGCGCTGGAACGGCTTCTGGAGGAAGTCGCTGCCCGGGTCCTCCTCGGACAGATCCGCCAGCGCTTCCGCCGTGTAGCCGGAGACGAAGAGTGCCGGCAGGGACGGACGATCCTCGCGGAGGGCGTCGACCAGGTCGTGACCGTTCATGCCCGGCATGATCACGTCACTGATGACGAGGTCCAGCGGGCCCGCCTCGGATGCCGATGCGAGGGCCTGACGCGGATCGGGGCAGGCCAGGACCTCGTAGCCCGCCTGTTCCAGCACCAACCGCATGAGTTCGAGGATCGGCGCCTCGTCCTCGACCACGAGCACGCGCGCCGGCCGCGCGGGCGCCTGCGAAGGCGTGTCGCTCGAAGCCCGTGTCTCGACCGGTCCCTCATGCCGTGGCAGGTACACGGACAGCGTCGTGCCCATGCCGGGCGTGCTCTCCGCGAACACGTGGCCGCCGTTCTGCACGACGATCCCGTAGACGCTCGAGAGGCCGAGCCCCGTACCCTCGCCCGGCCCCTTCGTCGTGTAGAAGGGCTCGAAGATGCGCGCCAGCGTCTCCGCGTCCATGCCGACGCCGTCGTCGCGGATGCGGATGCACACGTAGTCGCCCTGCGCTTCGGGCGGGATCGGCAGGTCTGCGCAGGCCGCCGCTTCCAGGTTCGCGGTACCGACCTCGATGGACCCGGTGCCGTCGATGGCGTCGCGGGCGTTGATGCAGATGTTGGTCACGATCTGGCCGAGCTGGGACGGATCGACCCGCAGCGGCCAGACGGCCTCGCCCGGCGCCCAGCGCAGCTCGATGGAAGCGCCGATGAGGCGTCGCATCAGCTCCAGTGCACGCTCGATCTCGAGGTTCGTGTCCACGGCCCTGGGCGTGATGACCTGCTTGCGCGCGAAGGCCAGGAGCTGCGCCGTGAGCGCGGCGGAGTGCTCGGCCGCGTCCCTGATCTGCGTGGCGAAGGGCAGCAGGCGGGGCTCGGCGTCGCCGAGTTCGAGCAGCAGCTCGGCGTTGCCGAGGATCGTCTGCAGGACGTTGTTGAAGTCGTGCGCCACGCCACCGGCGAGCGTGCCGATCGATTCCATGCGCTGCGCACGGGCCAGGGTCTGCTCGAGTTCCCGCTGCGTGGTCACGTCGCGCTTCACGGTGACGTAGCCGAGAACCTCGCCCCGGGCGTCGGTCACGCGCGAGATGCTGGTGTCCTCGTAGACGAGGGAACCGTCGCGCCGTTTGTTGATCAGTTCGCCGCGCCAGAGTTCGCCCTGCTGGATGCGCTCCCAGGCCTCGGCATAGAAGGCGTCGTCGTGTGCGCCACTGCGCCAGATGCGGTTGTGGCGCCCGAGCACCTCCTCGCGGCGATAGCCCATGACCCGTTCGAAGGCCGGGTTCACGTAGCGGATGCGCGCGTCCGGGTCCGTCACCACGATCACGTCGCTCGCCTGCTCGAGGGCCGCGAGCAGCCGCCGCGTCTGATCGACGTCCGGAAGATCGTCCTCCGTGTGCAGGGCGAACTCCGCGAGCAGCCCGTCCGCCGTCTCCGAGAGCGTCGTCTCGAACAGTCGGCCGCCGCGTGACAGCGTGCACCGATAGGGTCCCTCGGCGCAGCGCGCGAGGATGTCGTCCCAGGTGAAGTCCGCCCAGGTGAGGTACTCGAAGAGCGTCTCCAGGCCGATGCCCTCGGAGTCCGCCGCGACGAGTTCGCGGAAGGCACGATTGGCCGCGGTGACCCGGCCCTGCCGGTCGAGGGTCGCCACCGGCGTCTGTAGCTGGTCGAGCAGTCCTGCCTGCATTGGGGGCGATCCGTTCCTCGATCGAGACGCCGTGGCTGCGGCGTGCGCGCCGAGCGCCGACAAACTACCGCAATCGGGCGATCTGCTCAGGTCGTTTCTGCGTCCGAACGGGCCGTGCGCCAGTGCTCGAGCGCCGCACGGCCGCGCTCGGAGCGCCGACCGAGTCGCTCGGAGGTTCCCCTCGAGTGGCGCGTACAGCTCGGACTCCATGGCCCCTCCACCGCGGCGGCTGGCGCCGGCAGCCGATCGCTGCCAGAGTCCGGCGCGCACAGCCCATGCATCCAACGCACGCGATAAGGAAGCACACATGCGCGAAGCCGTCATCGTCTCCACTGCCCGCACGCCGATCGGCAAGGCCTATCGCGGTGCGTTCAACGACACCAGCGCCCAGGCGCTCGGCGCGCATGCGATCAGGCACGCGGTCGAGCGTGCGCAGATCGATCCGGCCGAGGTCGAGGACGTGATCATGGGCGCCGCGATCCAGATGGGTACGGCGTTCCAGAACGTCGCGCGCCAGTCCCTGGTCCGCGCGGGCCTGCCCGATTCCGTCGCCGGCCAGTCCGTCGACCGCCAGTGCGCCTCGGGCATGATGGCCATCTCCATCGCCGCGAAGCAGATCATCGCCGATGGCATGGACGTCGCCATCGGCGGCGGCGTCGAGTCCATTTCCATGAACCAGACGGCGGGCATGTTCGCGACGCCGGATCCGCAGATCCTCGCCGACAAGCCCGCCCTCTACATGGCCATGATCGAGACGGCGGAGGTCGTCGGCGAGCGCTACGGCGTCAGCCGGGAGGCGCAGGACGCCTATGCCGCCCAGTCGCAGGCGCGCACCGCCGCCGCGCAGCAGGCCGGCGCCTTCGACGACGAGATCGTGCCGCTGCCCTCGGTCATGAAGCTGAAGAACAAGGAGACCGGTGAGGTCAACGAGGTCGAGGTGAACCTGGAGAAGGACGAGGGCAATCGTCCGGGCACGACCGCAGAGGCGCTCGCGGGTCTGCAGCCCGTGTTCAGCAACGGCCAGGTGATCAAGGAAGGCAAGTACATCACCGCCGGCAACGCCTCGCAGCTTTCCGATGGCGCCTCCGCCTGCGTGCTCATGGAGCGTTCCCTGGCGGAGAAGCGCGGGCTCGCGCCCCTCGGCCTCTATCGCGGCATCGCCGTTGCGGGCACGAATCCCGACGAAATGGGCATCGGGCCGGTCTTCGCGGTGCCGAAGCTGCTCGAGAAGAACGGTCTCACCATGGACGACATCGGCCTCTGGGAGCTGAACGAGGCCTTCGCCGTGCAGGTGCTCTACTGCCGCGACAAGCTCGGCATCCCCGACGAGCTGCTGAACGTGAACGGCGGCGCCATCTCCATCGGCCACCCCTACGGCATGTCCGGTTCGCGCATGGTTGGCCACGCGCTCATCGAGGGTAAGCGCCGCGGTGCGAAGTACGTGGTCTGCACCATGTGCGTGGGCGGCGGCATGGGCGCGGCGGGCCTCTTCGAGGTGCTCTGAGCCTCGCGGCCCGGAAAGTCGCGCGGCTGCCCGCGCGACCCGAGGTCCGCAGGCAGGCGCTCACGGCCTTCGTCATCTACCGCCTCCTGCGGGCACCGAAGGCCAGCGGCGAGCCCGGGTAGGGCGGCGCTCCCGCCCGGCGTGGAGTGGACTTCGGCCTCGCAGCTGGGGTCCACTTCGGCTCCCACGAAGACGAGACTCGAATCACGCGAGGGAGACCCGGACCATGGCCGACGCGTTCATCATCGACGCCTGCCGCACGCCGCGAGGCATCGGCAAGCAGGGCAAGGGGGCGCTCGCGCACCTCCATCCGCAGCATCTCGGTGCCACCGTGCTGCGCGCGCTGCAGGAGCGCGTGGGCTTCGACACGGCGGACGTCGACGACATCGTCTGGGGCACGAGCTCCCAGGTCTGCGAACAGTCCGGCGATCTCGGCCGCATGTCCGCCCTCGACGCCGGCTACGACATCAAGGCGTCCGGCGTGACCCTCGACCGCTTCTGCGGCTCGGGCATCACCAGCGCGAACATCGCGGCGACCTCCGTCATGGCCGGCATGGAGCACCTGGTGATCGGCGGCGGTACGGAGATGATGTCCCTGCCCAAGAAGGGCCTGATGCCCATGGGTGCCGGCAATCCGCACCTGCAGGAGCTGCATCCCCAGTCTCATCAGGGCGTCTGCGCCGACGCCATCGCCACGCTGGAGGGCATCTCCCGGGAGGTGCTCGACGCCGCCGGCGCCGAGAGCCAGCGCCGGGCGCTCGCGGCCATCGAGGGCGGCCACTTCGATCGGAGCCTCGTGCCCGTGCTCAATCCGGACGGCACCGTCGCGCTCGATCGCGAGGAGTTTCCCCGTCCCGGTACCACGGTCGAGACGCTGGCCGGCCTGAAGCCGAGCTTCACCCAGCTCGCGGACTACCGGCACACGGAAGACGCGCTCACCTTCCGGGAACTGATCAACAGGAAGTACCCGGACCTGATGATCGAGCACGTCCACCACGCCGGCAATTCCTCCGGCGTCGTCGACGGCTCGGCCTGCATCCTGTTCGCGAGCGAGGACTACGTGAAGGCCCACGGCCTCAAGCCGCGGGCGCGGGTCGTGCACACGGGGAACATGGGCGACTGCCCGACGCTGATGCTGAACGCCCCGGTGCCGTCGGTGCGCAAGATCCTCGCGCGCGCGGGCATGACCCTCGACGACATCGACCTCATCGAGATCAACGAGGCCTTCGCCGTCGTCTCGGAGAAGTTCCAGCGCGATCTCGACGTCGACCGCGACAAGGTCAACGTCAATGGCGGCGCCATGGCTCTCGGCCATCCGATCGGGGCCACCGGCTCGATCCTCATCGGCACGGTGCTGGACGAGCTCGAGCGGCGTGACCTGCAGACGGGTCTCGTCACCATGTGCGCCGGCGGCGGCATGGCGCCCGCGATCATCATCGAGCGGGTCTGAGCGAACGCGATGCCGCCGGGCCGGGCGGCGGCATCAGCTCCCGGATCGGATCCGGGCCAGTAGCTGCTCGTAGGTCGCTTCCGGGGCGCGGCCCAGGTGGCCGCCGATGGCCATGGCGACGGCGCCTGCCAGGAAGCCGCCTAGGTGCGGCGGCACGGCCGCATGCGGCGCCAGCGCTTCCAGCGCGAGCCAGGTCGCGAGGCCGGCTCCGATCGAGAGCGCCACGCCCAGATCGTTCGCCCGTGACCAGTAGAGCCCTGCTGCCAGGGGCACGAAGGCGCCGGCGAGCGTGACCTTGTAGGCGTTCTCGACCATCTCGTGAATCGACGAGTCGCTCGCGAGCGCATAGGCGAGGGTGGTCAGCGCGAAGGCGACCACGGCGCCGCGTGTGAGCCAGAGCAGTCCCGCGTCGCCGAGACGCGGGAGGAAGCCGCGGACGATGTTCTCGGAGAAGGTCACGGCCGGGGCGAGGAGCGTGCCCGAGGCCGTGCTCATGATCACGGAAACCAGGGCGCCGAAGAACACCACCTGGGCGCCCAGCGGCAGCGCCTCGAGGATCAGCGTCGGCAGGATGAGCTGCGCATCCTCGGCGAGCGCCGCCTCGACCATCGTGGGTGCGACCAGGAATGCCGCGTAGGCGAGGAACAGCGGCACGGCGGCGAACACCAGATACGCGATGCCGCCGAGCACCGAGGCGCGCACGGCGACGGCTTCGTCGCGAGCCGCGTTGGCGCGCTGGAACACGTCCTGCTGGGGGATGGAGCCGAAGGCCAGCGTCAGCAGCGCGCCGAGCCAGGCGAGCACGCTCGTGACGTCCGCTTCCGGGCGCGGATCGAGCTTGCCTGCCGCCGCCGCATGGGCGACGACCGTGGCCACGCCGCCGGCCATGCCGGCGATCTCCCGGGCGATGTAGAGCAGTCCGAGAACGATTACGACCATCTGCACCGACGTGGTCACGGCCACGGACCACATGCCGCCGAAGAGCGTGTAGACGAGCACGATGGCGGTCCCCAGCACCATGCCCGCCCCGGCGCCGATGCGGCCCTCCGAGATGACGTCGAACACGAGCCCGAGGGCTGCGATCTGTGCCGACACCCAACCGAGGTAGGACACGACGATGCAGGCCGACAGCACGAGTTCCGTCCGGCGGCCGTAGCGGGCGCGGAAGAAGTCGCCGAGCGTGAGCAGGTTCAGGCGATAGAGGCGTCGCGCGAAGAGGAGGCCGAAGAGGATCAGGCAGAGCGCCGCGCCGAAGGGATCGGAGATCAGGCCGATCAGGCCCTCCTCGACGAAGGTCGCCGAGATGCCGAGCACGGACTCGGAGCCGAACCAGGTTGCGAACACCATGGCCGTGACCACGAACAGGGGCAGGTTGCGGCCGGCGACGATGTAGTCACGGGCGCCGTGGACGCGCAGGGCGGCGGCGAGGCCGATCAGTACGGACAGCAGCAGGTAGGCTGCGATCAACCAGAGCAGCACGCGGCGGCACTCCTCGAGGCGGCCCGGTGGGTGATGACGCACCCGGACGGGCCGGTCGTCGCGGGCGCGCGATCATGCACCGGTTGCAGACGACAGCGCCAGTACCCTGTAGCATCCGCGCACCGCGCAGTCCGTGCGCTACCCGGGGATGCGACCCTGAACACGTCCTCGCCGACGATTCCGTCGGCAGATTCCGAGCGCGGCCACGTCGCCAGCTGGTATGCAGCCAGCGCTCACTCTTCACCTCGGCGCGACGCGCTCGCGGGTGACGTCGAAGCCGACGTCTGCATCGTCGGAGCAGGTTTCACCGGACTCTCCGCAGCGCTGGCGCTCGCCGAACGGGGCATCCGCGTCCACGTACTCGAGGCCGTGGCGGTGGGTTTCGGTGCCTCGGGCCGCAACGGCGGCCAGGTCGTCAACGGACTCAACGCCGACCTGCCCCGCATCGAGCGCTGGTTCGGGCGGGAGACGGCGGATTTCGCCGGCAGTCTCCTGCGCGAGGGTGCCGACATCATCCGCCGGCGCATCGAGCGCTACCGGATCGACTGCGATCTGCGCAGCGGCAATCTGTTCACGGCCATGACGGCCGCGCACATGCGCGGTCTCGAGGAGAAGTGCGCGCGCTGGTCGGCGCACGGTCTCGACGGCCTCGAGCTGCTAGACGGCGATGCGGTGCGACGCCATGTCGCGTCCGACCGCTACGTGGGCGGCCTGCTCGACCACGCAGGCGGCCACCTTCATCCCCTGAATCTCGCCCTCGGCGAGGCGGCCGCGATCGAATCGTTCGGCGGTGTGATCCACGAACGTTCACCGGTCACGCGCGTCGCGCGCGAGGCTGAGCACTTCCGCGTGTGCACCGCTGCGGGCAGCGTGACGGCCGAGCACGTCGTGCTCGCCGGCAATGCCTATCTCTCCGGTGTCGTGCCGGAGCTCGAGCGGCGCGTCATGCCCGTCTCGACGCAGATCGTCGCCACCGTGCCGCTCGGGCCGGAGCGCGCCGCCGCGCTGCTGCCGACGGACCTCTGCGTCGAGGACTGCCGCTACGTCCTCGATTACTACCGCCGCACGGCGGACCATCGGCTCCTGTTCGGAGGCGGCATCGTCTACAGCGGTACGGACCCCGCGGACATCCGGGCTTCGCTGCGGCCGAAGCTCGAGCGCACCTTTCCGCAGCTGCGCGGCGTGGAACTGGAGTACGCCTGGAGCGGGAACTTCGCGCTGTCCTTCTCGCGCGTTCCGCAGCTCGGCCGGCTCGAGGACGGCTGCTGGTTCGCGCAGGGCTACAGTGGCCACGGGGTCACCGGCTCGCATCTCTTCGGCGCCCTGCTCGCGGAGGCGATCGCGGGCGACGCGACGCGCTACGATCGTTTCGCGCGCCTTCGCTGGTTCCCCTTCCCCGGCGGCCGGCGCCTGCGCGTGCCCTACTCGGCGCTCGGCGCCTGGTACTACAACCTGCGCGATGCGATGGGGCTCTGAGGTGAATGCGGCCTCGAAGGCACAGCAACGCCTGCTCGCCTGGCTGGCGTCGGGGGAGCGGCCCGGCGCCCTGCGGGCCGTGGTGTGCGACCTCAACGGCATCTTCCGCGGCAAGCGTGTGCCCCTCGCCGCGGCGGGAGACGCGCTCGCCGGGCTCGTGAAGCTGCCCGTTTCCACGCTGTTCGTGGATGTCTGGGGCGACGACGCGCTCGCGTCGGGCATGATTCTCGAGACTGGTGACCGCGACGGGCTGCTCGTACCCACCGAGCGCGGGCTGCTCCCCGTGGACTGGCTCGGCGTACCGGCCGCGCTCCTGCCCTGCACCATGCGTGAGGAGAGCGGAGGGCCGAGCCTCCTCGACGGCCGCAACCTGCTCGCGGCGATCACGGCGCGCTGGCAGGCGCGGGGCTTCACGCCGGTCTGTGCCCTCGAGCTGGAGTTCTATCTGCACGAGCCGACGACGGACTCGGTGTCGCCCCCGCGCCGTCCGGACGGCGCCCGGCTCACGGCGGGTGACGTCTACTCGCTGCAGGACCTCGACGGCTTCGAGGACTTCCTCGGTGACGTCTATGCGGCCTGCGACCGCTTCGGCATCGCCGTGGGCCAGGCTTCCTCGGAGGTCGGCTGCGGACAGTTCGAGCTCAACTTCAGGCACGTCGCCGATCCGCTCCGGGCCGCCGACGACGCCCAGCTCTTTAAGTACCTCGTGAAGGGCGTGGCAGCACGTCACGGTTTCGGGGCCACCTTCATGGCCAAGCCCTACGGCGATCAGGCGGGAAGTGGCCTGCACGTGCACTTCAGTCTCGTCGACGCGGCCGGGCACAACGCCTTCGCCGGTGACGGGCCCGCGGGCTCGCCGCTGCTGGCGCAGGCCGTTGCCGGCCTCATCACCGACATGCCGGACGCGATGCTGCTGTTCGCGCCACACTTCAATTCCTATCGCCGTGTCCGCGAGGGCAGTCACGCGCCGACGCAGGCGAGCTGGGGCCTCGAGAACCGCACGGCGGCGATCCGCATCCCGGCCGGGGCCGATGCGGACCGGCGCATCGAGCACCGCGTCGCCGGTGCCGACGCCAACCCCTATCTCGTCCTCGCGACGCTGCTGGGCTCGGCCCTGCGCGGCGTCGAGGAGGGGCTCGTGGCACCGCCACCGACGCAGGGAAGTGCCTACGACGGCCATGCGCCGCGGCTGCCCACGGGCTGGGCCGAGGCGATCCACTGCTTCGAGGAATCGAAGGCCATGCGTGCGATCCTCGGCGAGGATCTCGTGCGCGTGTTCGCGGCGACCAAGCGCCAGGAGCGGGATCTCTTCGCGGCGCGTCTGTCACCTTTCGAGGTCGAGACCTACCTCGATCTCATCTGAGCGCCCGGCGCCTGGGAGAGACCATGAAGTTCCGCTTTCCCGTCATCGTCATCGACGAGGACTTCCGCTCCGAGAACACCTCGGGTTTCGGCATCCGTGCCCTCGCCGAGGCCATCGAGGCGGAGGGCGGCGAAGTCATCGGTGCCACCAGCTACGGCGACCTCTCCCAGTTCGCGCAGCAGCAGGCTCGCGCATCGGCCTTCATCCTCTCCGTGGACGACGAGGAGATCGTCGCCGGCGACGAGGAATGCGCGGCGATCACGGCGCTGCGCGACTTCATCCAGGAGATCCGTTTCCGCAACAGCGACATCCCCATCTTCCTCTACGGGGAGACGCGCACCTCCGCGCACGTCCCGAACGACATCCTTCGCGAGCTCCACGGCTTCATCCACATGTTCGAGGACACGCCGGAGTTCGTCGCCCGGCACATACTCCGGGAGGCACGCAGCTACACGGATGGCCTCGCGCCCCCCTTCTTCCGCGCGCTCCTCGACTACGCCGCGGACGGCTCCTACTCCTGGCACTGCCCCGGCCACTCCGGCGGCGTGGCCTTCCTGAAGAGCCCCGTGGGGCAGCTCTTCCACCAGTTCTTCGGCGAGAACATGCTGCGCGCGGACGTCTGCAATTCGGTCGAGGAACTCGGCCAGCCCCTCGATCACACGGGTCCTGCGGCGGCCTCGGAGCGCAACGCGGCGCGCATCTTCGGTGCCGATCACTGCTACTTCGTCACCAATGGCACGTCCACCTCGAACAAGGTGGTCTGGCACTCGACGGTGGCGGCGGGCGATCTGGTGATCGTCGACCGCAACTGCCACAAGTCGATCCTGCACGCGATCATCATGACCGGCGCCGTGCCCGTCTTCCTGACGCCGACGCGCAATCGCCTCGGGCTCATCGGGCCGATCCCGGCCGAGTCCTTCGAGTGGGAGAACATCAGGCAGCGCATCGAGGCGAATCCGTTCGCGAAGGCCGCCTTCGACGCGAACCCGGATGCGCCGCCGCGCATCTTCACGCTCACTCAGAGCACCTACGACGGCATCGTCTACAACACGCGCATGCTCAAGGCGCGCCTCGACGGTGTCGTCGAGTCTCTGCACTTCGACGAGGCCTGGCTACCCCACGCATCGTTCCATCCGTTCTACCGGGACATGCACGCCATCGGCCACGACGCGGCAGCCTGCGAGGAGTCGCTCGTCTTCGCGACCCATTCCACGCACAAGCTCCTCGCCGGCATCTCGCAGGCCTCGCAGATCCTCGCGAAGGACTCGAAGACCCGGAAGCTCGACGAACACGTCTTCAACGAGGCCTATCTGATGCACGCCTCGACCTCGCCTCAGTACGCGATCATCGCGTCCTGCGACGTCGCCGCGGCGATGATGGAACCGCCTGGCGGGAGGGCACTGGTCGAGGAATCGATCGCCGAGGCGATGGACTTCCGTCGCGCCATGCGCAAGGTCGACGAGGAGTGGGGCGAGGACTGGTGGTTCCGCCTCTGGGGGCCGGATCAGCTGCCCGAGGAAGGGATCGGCGATCAGTCCCAGTGGATGCTGAAGCCGGAGGACGACTGGCACGGCTTCCGCGGCATCACCGCCGGCTTCAACATGCTCGACCCGATCAAGGCCACGGTGCTGACGCCGGGGCTGAACATGGACGGGTCCTTCGACGAGACCGGCATTCCCGCGGCCATCGTCTGCCGCTATCTCGCGGAGCACGGCGTGATCGTCGAGAAGGCGGGGCTCTACTCCTTCTTCATCATGTTCACGATCGGCATCACCAAGGGCCGCTGGAACACGCTCGTCTCGGCGCTGCAGCAGTTCAAGGACGACTACGATCGCGATCTGCCGGTGTGGAAGGTGCTGCCCGAGTTCGCCCGCGCCCATCCGCGCTACGAGCGCCGCGGTCTGCGCGAACTCTGCCAGTCCGTTCACGAGACCTTCCGTGAACTCGACGTCGCGCGCGTGACGACCGATGTCTACGGCTCGACGCTCGAGGCCGCGATGACGCCCTCGGACGCCTGGGACCGCATCACGCACAAGGAGATCGACCGCGTGCCCGTCGCGGAACTCCCCGGGCGCATCTCCGCGGTCCTGCTCACGCCCTATCCGCCGGGTATTCCGCTGCTGATCCCGGGCGAGCGCTTCGATGCGAAGATCGCCGAGTATCTGCGCTTCACGGCCGAGTTCAATGCACGTTTCCCGGGCTTCGAGACCGATGTCCACGGGCTCGTCGAGGAAGAGGTGGAAGGCCGCATGCACTACTTCGTCGACTGCATCCGCGAGCGCGACTGACGCCCGTCGTCGACGCACGTGATCGGCTGCAACCCCGCGGCCCCTTGCGGCCTCGTCGACCTGGTCGCGCGCGAGCGGCGCTGACCCGCACCGCGGCGAGTCCTGTCGCGGTGCACGGCTTGTGCGGCCCCGGGAGGCGCCGCAGACTCCGGCAAGGTCATCGACAGGCCAGGCAACCATGCTGGAATCGCTAGCTTCGCTGCCCGTCGGCGCCTGGGGCGAGGTGCCGGAGATCGTCGCGATCGTGATCGCGCTGATCGGCCTCGTCGCAGCGCGCCTGTTGAAGGCGGCGACGTTGCGCCTCGGCAGCAGCCTCGGCGGCGTCATCGCCCGCTCCGGCGGCGGCGAGGCGGTATCCGATCGCGCCGTCCGCCTGACCGCGTCCGTGGTCTTCTGGGCGGCGATCGCCATGACGCTGCTGCTCGTGCTCCGCACGCTCGGCACGGGACGCGTCGTGGCCTGGCTCGACGTGCCCATCAGCTATCTGCCCCGGCTCGTCGTCGGCCTGCTCATCGTCGCGGCGGGCCAGGTGCTGGGCGTCGCCGCGCGGAATCTGCTCTCGCCCGACGGCGACGGAATCGTGCAGCCGCTCGTGCCCCGCCTCGTGCAGGCTGCCATCCTGATACTGGCGGTCCTCACGGCGGTTCAGCATGTCGGGCTCGACGTGTCCTTCGTGCAGCAGCTTCTGGTGCTGCTGCTCGCGCTGACGCTCGGCGGCCTGTCCCTCGCCTTCGCGCTCGGCGCACGCCGCCACGTCGCCAACCTCGTCGCGCGCAGCGCCACTTCCCGCTTCACGCCCGGTGACGTCATCCGCATAGACGAGCACGAGGGCCCGATCATCGAGATCCACCGCTCCGGCGTCGATCTGAGCACGACCGACGGTGTCGTGACGATCCCTGCAGCCCGCTTCGAGGAGGTCCCGGTGCTGCGGCGCGAGCCCGGGTCGGCGGACGGAGCAGGTCCTTGAAGGATGCTCTGCTCCACGACTACGCCCGCGAACACCCGTCGGAGTTCGCTGCGGTGCTGTTGCGCCACTCCTACGAGGAGGCGCGGGAACTGCTCGAAGTCCTCGACGAGGAAGAGACCCTCGCGCTACTCGCGGTGCTTCCTGGCAGCTGGCTGCAGCGCGCCCTCGACGGTGTCGGCGACGCGCGCATCGCGCTCTGGCTGCGCGACGCGGACAGCGATCTGGCCATCGACCTGCTCGCGCGCGTCCGCAGCGATCGCCGCGCAGCGATCCTGGCGGCGCTTCCGGATGCCCGGCGCCGCGCCGCCCTCGAGGAGCGCCTCGCCTGGCCCGCGGGCACGCTCGGCGCCGTGGCGGAGCGCAGCTTTCTCGCGCTTCCGACGGAAGCCACGGTCGGACAGCTGGCCGCGGAACTGCGCGCCCAGGGCGCGAGCGCCGGCGTGTCGGAGGTACTGCTGCTCGACGAGGGCGGCCGCCTGCGCGGCACGGTCGATCTGCGTCGCGCACTCGGCATGGAGGATTCCTCCACACCCCTGCGACGCTGCCTGCAGTCGACACGTTCGCTCCCCGGAGAGATGCAGGCCTCGGTCGCGGTGGAACTGCCGCTCTGGCGCCAGGCGCGCAGCGTTCCCGTCGTCGATCGCAGGCGGCGGCCGATCGGCATCGTCACGCTCGACCGTGCCCGCGATGCCCTGCGCGGGACGCAGCCCGAGGAAGGCCGCGCCGAGCTCGCCGCGCAGCTCGGAGCCGATTTCCTGGAGGTGCTGGCGCGCCTCCTGGGCCTGCTCATGAACGAGGACCCCACAGGATCGCGATCGGGGCGGAAGCGGCCATGACACTCGTGGCCGATCTCCATCGCAGCTACCTGACGCGGCACCCGGCCGCGGCGGCCCGTACGCTCGAGCGCGAACGCGACGAAGCGGTGCGCGCGCTGCTGGCCGAGTTCGATCAGGGTGATGCCGCCATGCTGGTGCCGGTGCTCGATCGCGTGTCGCCGATCCGTGCGCGTGCACTCTTCGAGCAGTTGCCGGCCGATGTCCGCGAGGCTGTGCTCGCCGAGGCAGGTCCGCGTCTGGCCGTCATCCTGCTGGGGCACCTCAGTGATGCGGATCGCGACGCGGTGCTCTCCGAGCTGCCGGAGGGCGTGCGCAGGGAGTTGCTTCGACTCCTCGCGTTCCCGGAGGAGAGCGCGGGCCGGCTCATGGACCGGGTCTTCGACTCCATGCGCCCTGCCACGACCGTGGCCGAGGCCCTCGAGCAGCTGCGTGGGAGCCGGGTGAAGCGCGCCCGTTCGGTGTTCGTGATCGACGACGACGGCAGGCTCGTCGGGCGCGCCGACATGCAGGATCTCGCCATCGCGGAACTCGATGCGACGCTCGGCGAACTGATGCTGGAGCCCGAGGGCGCCATCACGGTCACGGCGCCGCGCGACGAGATCGTCGAGCGGCTGGAGGAGGCGCGCCTCGACGCCCTGCCCGTCGTCGATCTCGACTACCGGCTCATCGGCGTGGTGCGCTATGCGAGCCTGTTCCGTGCCGTCGAGGCAGAGGCGAGTGTCGACCTGCAGACCATGGTCGGTGCGAGTGCCGACGAGCGCGCGCTCTCGAGCCCGGTCTTCGCCGTACGCAGGCGCCTGCCCTGGTTGCACATCAATCTGCTGACGGCGTTTCTCGCCGCGGCCGTCGTCGGGTTGTTCGAGAACCTCATCGCCCAGTTCACGGCGCTCGCGGTGTTGCTGCCGGTCGTCGCGGGCCAGTCCGGCAACGCGGGCTCGCAGGCTCTCGCGGTGACGATCCGTGGCCTCGCGCTGCGTGAGATCGGCATCCGCGAGTGGCGTGCGGTCCTCGGCAAGGAGGTGCTGACGGGACTGATCAACGGGATCGTGCTCGCCGTGGTGTGCGGGATCGGCGTCTGGGTGTGGAGCGGTACGCCGGGTCTCGGCCTCGTGATCGCCGTCGCCATGGTCCTGTCGGTCGCGGCGGCGGGTATCGCAGGCGCGCTCGTGCCCATCGTGCTCACACGCGTCGGTCAGGATCCGGCAACGGCCTCGTCGATCATTCTCACGACGGTGACGGACGTGGCCGGCTTCTTCTCCTTCCTCGGCACGGCGACGGCGCTCAGCTCCATGCTCTGAAGCGCGCGGGCCGCCCCGCGATCGTGCTGCTCAGTCCTCGTCGCCGACCACGGGCCCGTCGGCCGCGGTCCAGGCGGCATAGCCACCGACGAGATTGCCGAGCCGTTCGAAGCCCAGCTTCGTCATGGTGCTCATGGCGCGGGCACTGCGTCCCTCCGGCACGTTCGCAGAGCAGTGGACGAGATAGCGGGTCGAACGATCGAGCTCGGCGATCCGCGCAGCGAAGCTGTCGTCGTCGACGTCGATGTTCAGCGCGCCTGGGATGTGTCCGCTCGCGTACTCTGCGGGGGTGCGGACGTCGAGAATGACGACGGCGGGATCCTGCGCGAGGGCCTCCCTCACCTCGACGTCGCGCGCGACGAAGTCCGTCGTGGTGCCGGGTCTGTGCAGGGTGGGTTCGGCAGCCGCGGTCGTGATCAGCAGCAGGAGCTCGAGCGCCGCTATGTGTCGTGGCATGTTGCCGTCCTCGTTTCGCCCATCGGTCGGATGCGAGTCCAGTCGAGCGCTCCGCGCGGCGAGTCCGACCGCCTCCAGCGGCTCGGGACCCCCTGCGTGATCGTCCGTCTGCTCGACGTCTTCCTCACTCTCGTGGTGCCCGCCTACGCCATCGTCGGCGTCGGCTGGGCCCTTGCCCGGGCGCCGTGGATGCCCGTGGTACTGCTCGCGCGCTTCCGGCGCCTGGTCTTCGATCTCGTGCTGCCCCTCTATCTCGTTCGCACGCTCGCAGCGGTCGAGCTGCCGGCGGAACCGCGCTTCGACTACCTGCTGGTCTACTACCTCGTCACGGCGGGTGTCTATGCGATCGTGGCCGCGCTCGCCTGGCGCGCACGGGGTGCCGGTGTCGCCAACATCCTCGGGCTCGGTGCCGTCTACGCGAACGCGGTGCTGCTCGGCGTACCGCTGGTCACCGCGGCACTCGGGGAGGCTGCGGCGGTGCCCCTGTTCGCGCTCATCGCGCTGCACGCGCCGCTGCTCGCGACGGCGACGGGGGTGCTCGCGGAACTCGCGCGGCCGGAGCGGGGTGCCGGCGGCTTCGCGCTGGCGCGCGAGGTCCTGCTCGGCATGGTGCGCAATCCGATCATCCTCGGCATCGTCGCCGGCCTCGCCTGCAACCTGGCGTTCGGTCCGCTGTCCGAGCCGCTGCGCGCGCGCACGGCCTCCTTCTCGGCCGTCGTTCCGGTGCTCGCGCTCCTCGCCATGGGCGTCGGCCTGGCGACCTACCGGCTGCGGAGTGCGGCAGGTGACGCCTTCCTCGTCGCGGGGGCCAAGCTCGTGCTGCATCCGCTCGTGGTCGCGGGTGCGCTGGCGCTGCTGCCGGGCCTGCCGGCGCTCTGGTGGCAGACTGCGGTACTCATGGCGGCCATGCCCACGGGTGTGAACGTGTATCTGTTCGCCGCGCGCCAGGGCGCGGGGGAGGCCGAGGCCGCGGCGACCGTGGCGCTCGCCACGCCCCTTTCCATGGCGACGCTCACGCTCGTGATCGTGCTGATCGCGAGTGAGGCCTGACCAGGCCTCCGAAGCGGTGCCGGACTCAGGCCTCGATGTCGAGCCGGCCGTCACGCCGTCGCAGATGCACGCGCCGCAGGCGGCCGCTCTCGTAGCGCCTGGTCGAGGTGTCGGAGACGATCATGAAGTCCGCGACCGCTTCCTCCGACGTCAGCGTCACGCGCAGCCAGCCCCGCGGGCCGGCGTCGGTCCAGTGGACCTCGGGATTGTGCGCGGCGATGGCCGCGTCGATGCGTGCGCCGAGTGCCGTGCCGAAATCGGCGAAGTCGCCGGGTGAGCTGATGCCGGTGGTGCCGAGCTCGACGCCCACGGGGCGCCCGCCGGCATCGGCCAGTTCGTTGAGCCAGAAGGCATGGCTGTCGCCGGTGAGCACGAGCAGGTCCTCGACACCGATCTCGGCGAGCTGTGTGTAGAGCCGTTCGCGGGCCCAGGGATAGCCGTCCCAGGTATCGAGATAGATCGGCAGGTCGCGTTCGCCGAGCAGGGTCAGGCCCTCGAGCTGAGCATGGGCCGCATGGTCCGGATCGGCGCGCACGGCATCGAGGCCGGGCAGCGTCATGGGCGGTACGTGCACGCGCGCCATGGGGATCTGGTTGGCGAGCACGCACCAGGGGCGGCCGGCGGCCCGTGCCTCCGTGAAGGCCTCGCGCAGGAAGCGCTCCTGGGGCGGGTCGATCATGGGGCGGTCCGGCGCACCGAGGACCTCCCTGCGGAATCGCTCGACCTCGGCCGGAGCCGCATCCGCTGCGAGATGCTCGGCCGGATCGATCTGTCGGGCGCGGCCGCTGTGGCGCGTCTCCAGGCTCACGATGGAGGCGAGGTCGCCGATGCGGAAGTGGCGCCAGTAGCGCTTGCGGTCTTCGGCGGGGCGCACGGGCATCCATTCGTAGTAGGCCTGCAGCGAAGCGGCGCGGCGTTCCGACCAGGGGCCTTCGTCGGGCTGGTGATTCTGGGCGCCGCCGGTCCAGGGGTTGTTCGCCGATTCGTGGTCGTCCCAGATCGCGACCAGGGGATGCGCTGCGTGCATGAGGATCGAGCCCGGATCGGACTTGTACTGCGCGTGGCGCGTCCGGTAGTCGGCCAGGCTCAGGATCTCGTGCGCAGGACGGTGTGCGCGGCCGAGTGCTGCGCCCTGGTCGCCGCCCCAGTCGTCCGTGCCGTACTCGTAGATGTAGTCGCCGAGGTGCAGGACGAGATCGATCTCCTCGTCGCGCGCGATCGCATCGTAGGCGTTGAAGTGCCCGAAGGGATAGTTGGAGCAGGAGGCCACGGCGACGGTGAAGCGGTCCACCGGGCCGATCGGCAGGGTGGCCGTTCTGCCGACGATCGAGCGGTTGCCATCCCACTCGAAGCGGTAGTACCAGATCCGGCCCGGCGCGAGATTCCTCACGACGACCTTCGCGCTGTGGTCTTCGCGAACGTCCGTGAGCAGTTCGCCCCGCTGCGCGATGGCGGCGAAGGCAGGGTCCTCGGCGATGGACCACTTCACGCGGGCCTCGAGGCGCGGACTGGCGACGCGCGTCCAGAGCACCATGCCGTCGGAGGTGGGATCGCCGCTCGCCACACCGTGCGGGAATGCAGCCTGCGCCGCCCGCGCCGCGGTGGCGCCGAGGGGCGTCCACCAGGGCAGCAGCGCGCCCGCTGCGAGACCGGAGAGCAACTGCCGGCGCGAGAGCTGACCCATGGCGACCTCGGTGCGATCCGGTTCTCGACAGGCGCGGAGTCTGCCTCGCTGCGGGCGTGTCTCAAAGGGCCGCGCGTCGCCATGCCGCGTGCACGGACATCCGGGGTTCTGCCATGATCCGGCGCTTTGCCGGAGACCGGAGACCGGAGACCGGAGACCGGAGACCGGTGGCCGACGCCGGCGTCGGCGGATCGGGGTGCTGGAGGACGAAAGCCATGCGAGGTCTGGTGCTCGCAGTGCTGCTCATGCCTGTCGTCGCGCTGGGCGGCGACGATGGGATCTTCAACTACCGTGAGCTCGACGGGACGCTGTCGACGGCGGGTCAGGTCACCGACGAGCAGGTCCCGCAGCTCGCCGAGGACGGCTACGGTCTCGTGGTGAACCTCGCCGTCGCGGATCCGGAACGGAACGCCAACGAGGGCTTCCTCGTCTCGCAGGCGGGCATCGCCTACGCCCAGATTCCCGTCGTCTGGGACACGCCGACCTTGGAGGATCTCGAACTCTTCTTCGCGGTCATGGACGCACGCGGTGAGCGACGCACGCTGGTGCACTGCTTCGCGAACTTCCGCGCCTCTGCCTTCACCTACCTCTACCGGATCCTGCGCCTCGGCGTGCCGGAGGCCGAGGCGCGCGCCGATCTCGAGTCGATCTGGACCGAGGAGGCCTGGGCCGAGTATCCGCAGTGGGCGGAGTTCATCGAGCTGGCGCAGACCCGCTACGGCGCGCGCTGAGCGCACCGCTCGAAGGCAGACGGGGAGAAGGGCGCCTTGACGCAGCCAGCGGGCCTCTGGGTCCTGTTCATCACGGAGATGTGGGAGCGCTTCAGCTACTACGGCATGCGCGCGCTCCTGGTGCTCTACCTGATCTCGGCGACCGACGGGGGCGGCAATCCCGGCTTCGGCTGGTCCGAGGGGGACGCCTATCGCCTCTACGGCCTCTACACCTGGGCCGTCTACCTGACGCCGATCTTCGGCGGCATGCTCGCCGACCGGTTCCTCGGCACGCACCGCAGCCTCATGGTCGGTGGCCTGATCATCGCTGCCGGTCATCTGACGCTGGCGGCCACGGAGCTGTTCGCGATCACGCCCGGGGCGCCGGTCACGCTGCAGACCGGGCCCGGGGCGCTGATCTGCTTCCTGACCGGTCTCTTCCTCATCATCATCGGCACGGGCTTCTTCAAGCCCTGCGTCGCGGTCATGGTCGGCCAGCTCTACGAGGACGACGATCCGCGCCGCGACGGCGGCTTCACGATCTTCTACATGGGCATCAACGTAGGCGCCGTGCTCGCGCCCCTCGTCGCCGGGACGCTCGGCGAGACCGTCGGCTGGCACTGGGGCTTCGGCGCCGCCGCCGTCGGCATGGTCGCGGGCCTGCTCACCTATCGCTTCCTGCGGCCGCGCTATCTCGACGGCATCGGTCTCGCCCCGGAGCGCAGCGCCGAAGCCCTAGCGGCGCGGCGGCCGGCGCTGCCGCTGGAGGCGCAGGAGTGGCAGCGGGTGATCGTGATCCTCGTGCTCGCCCTGTTCGGCAACATCGTCTTCTGGGCCGGCTTCGAGCAGGCCGGCAGCTCGCTCAACGTGTTCGCGGCACAGAGCACGGACCGCACGATCTGGGGCCTGCTCGCCGAACCCTTCCCGGCCACCTGGTACCAGTCGGCGAACCCCGCGGCGGTGATCCTGTTCGCGCCCCTCTTCGCCTGGCTCTGGCTGTTCCTGGGCCGCCGAGGCCTCGAGCCCTCGACGCCGGTGAAGTTCTGCCTCGGCCTGTGGCTGCTGGGGCTGGCCTTCATCTCCATGGTGTTCGGCGCCCTCGAGGCGCGCGACGGACTCGCGGGCCCGCACTGGCTGCTGATCACCTTCACGGTCGTCACCTGGGGCGAGCTCTGCCTGTCGCCGGTCGGTCTCGCCATGGTCACGCGCCTCGCGCCTGCGCATCTGCAGTCCTTCTTCATGGGCTTCTGGTACTTCACGTTTTCGCTGGCCAATTTCGCGGCCGGCGAGATGGCGCGCTTCTCGACACGGCTGGAGAGCGGTGAAGTCACCTTCATGATCGACGGGCTGCCCGGCTTCTTCCTGATGCTGGTGGTCGCGCCGGTCGTCGTCGGCACGCTGCTGCTGGCGCTGGTGCCGACGCTGAAGCGCTGGATGCACGGTGTGCACTGAGGTGGCGGCTCTCCCGTGCTGATCCCGCATCTTCGGCCCCTGCAGCGCGGGACCTTCGTGCAGCGCTACGACCGCTTCATCGCCGATGTCGAACTCGACGGCGAGGTGGTGAAGACGCACTGCGTGAATCCCGGGCGCATGGAGGGGCTCGTCGTTCCCGGCGCGCCTGCGTGGGTCTCGCCGGCCCCCGAGGGCAGCAAACGCAAGCTGAAGTGGACCCTCGAGCTGCTCGAGCTCGACGGACGCTACGTCGGTGCGAACACGGTGGTGCCGAACCGGATCGCCGAGGCGCTGATCCGGGCGCGCCTGGTACCCGGCCTCAAGCGCTGGACGACGCTCGAGACCGAGGTGCGCTACGGCGAGCGCTCGCGGATCGATCTGCTGCTGCGCGGCGGCGGCTCCGATCACCTCGTCGAGGTGAAGAACTGCCACCTCGTCTATCCCGACGACCGTGCCTACTTCCCCGACTCCGTGAGCGAACGCGCGGCGGGTCATCTCCGCGAGCTTGCCGCACACGTGGAGGCGGGCTGGCGCGCGACGGTGCTGTTCGTGCTGCAGCGCACCGACGGGCATGCGCTGCGTCCGAGCCGCCTCCACGATCCGGCCTTCGTGGACGCCGCCGCGGCAGCCGAGGCGGCGGGCGTGCGTTTCCGCGCCGTGCAGCTCGACCCGACGCCCGAGGGCTATCGCTTCCTGCGCACGATCCCGGTCGACCTGAAGCCCCACGATCACGAGCGCCTGGCGCCCTTCCGCGAGGCGCTCGCCGCGACCTCCGGCTGGAAGCGCCGCGGTCCCGTGAAGGACTGAGTTCGCGGCCGGCGCGAGCCGTCAGGGATCTCCGAGCAGGTAGCGCGGTCCCGGGCCGCGTCGTGCGGCGCGATCCTCGGGGTGGTAGAGCGCGCATCTCCACGGCGACGGGCAACCACAGCCCACGCAGCCGTCGAGGCGGTCGCGCATGCGGGTCAGGATGGCGACGCGCTCGCCCAGCTCTGTGCGGAACCCGCGACCGCTGCGTGCCCCGTCGCGCTGCGTCGGCGCGCGCCCTGTGATCATGGCGACCGGGAGCCGGGCCGGCACTTCTGCTTCGACGATCCCGACGGGATCGAGTACGAGGTCGTGAGCCACGCCTGAGCACCGACCTCGGGCTCCTCAGTCCTCCGCATCGAGACGCAGGCCGGTGTGGAAGGCCGCGAAGGCCCATTCGTCGGCGGTCTCCTCGACGATCTTGGAGATCGGCGTACCGGCGCCGTGGCCGGCGCGCGTCTCGATACGGATCAGCTTGGGCGCCGGCCCTGTCTCCGCGGCCTGCAGTGCTGCGGCGAACTTGAAGGAGTGGCCGGGCACCACGCGGTCGTCCGTGTCCGCGGTCGTGATGAGCGTCGCCGGATAGCGGTCGGTCGCGGGAATGTTGTGCAGCGGCGAGTAGGCGCGCAGGACGTCGAACATGGCCGGATCGTCGGGGCTGCCGTAGTCGTCGACCCAGAAACGGCCGGCGGTGAACTCGTCGAAGCGCAGCATGTCCATGACGCCGACAGCCGGGAGGGCCGCGGCGAACAGTTCCGGATGCTGGTTGGCGGTGGCGCCGACGAGCAATCCGCCGTTCGAGCCGCCCTGGATCGCGAGCGTGTCGGCGCTCGCCCAGCCCGTGTCGATGAGATGGCGGGCAGCGTTCGCGAAGTCGTCGAAGACGTTCTGCTTGTTCGCGAGGCGCCCGGCGTCGTGCCAGTCCCTCCCGTACTCGGCGCCGCCGCGGAGGTTCGCCACCGCGAGCACGCCGCCCATCTCGAGCCAGGCGAGGCGCGAGACGGAGAAGCCCGGCGTGAGGGAGACCGAGAAGCCGCCGTAGCCGTAGAGCAGCGTGGGATGCGGCGCGTTGAGCGACCTGGTCACGTCGCGCCGGTGCACCACGAACATGGGCACGCGTGCGCCGCCGGTGCTCTCGAAGAAGAGCTGTTCGACGACGTAGTCCTCCGGATCGAAGACGAGTTCCGGTTCGCGGAAGACCTCGGTCCGGCCCGTCGCCACCTCGTAGCGGTAGATCGTGGGCGGGCGATTGAAGCTCGTGTAGCTGTAGAAGGTCTCGACGTCCTCCGGCTCGCCGCCGAAGCCGGCGGCGCTGCCGATGCCCGGCAGGTCGACGGTGCGCACGAACTCGAAGTCCTCCGAGTAGACGGTCACCTCGCTCGAGACGTCGCGCAGGCGCTCGACGACGAAGTGCCCGGCGACGTGGTTCGCGCCCTCGATCGGTGCCTCCGATTCCTCGACCATGTCGGTGAGCTCGTTCGGCGACGCGAGGTCGATCGCCACGATGCGCTTGTTCGGCGCTTCCAGGTCGGTGAGCACGAAGAAGCGGTCGCCGATGTTGCCCACGTAGCCGTGGTTGTTCTCGAAGCCCTCGAACAGGACGATCGGCTCGGCGTACGGGTCGGTCAGATCGAGTACCTGGAGGTTGTTGCCGTCCGTGCCCGTGGAGCCGTAGACGATCAGCCAGCGGCCGTCGTCGCCCACCGTCGCGGTGAAGCCGACCTCCGGCCGATCCGGATCGGCGATCACGAGGGCGTCGTCGGCCTGCTGCGTGCCGAGGCGATGGAAGCGCACGGTCTTGTCGAGGTTCGGCGCCGTGAACTTCTCGCCGGGTGCGGGCTCGGGGTAGCGCGAGTAGTAGAAGCCCGAGCCGTCCTTCGCCCAGGAAAGGCCGGAGAACTTCACCCACTCGATCTCGTCCTCGAGCTGTTCGCCGGACGCGACGTCGACGACGCGCACGCTGCGCCAGTCCGAGCCGCCGTCCTGGACCAGGTAGGCGACGCGGTCGCCTGCCGGGCTGGGCACGGCGCCGGCGAGGGCCACGGTGCCATCGTCGGACCAGCTGTTCGGGTCGAGGAGCACGCGCGGCGCGCTGTCGAGGTCGTCCTGCACCCAGTACACGGCCTGGTCCTGGAGGCCGTCGTTGCGGTAGTAGAAGTAGCGGCCGCCGCGCTCCGTCGGTAACGAGAAGCGCTCGTAGTCGAACAGCTCCGTGAGCCGTTCCGCGATGGCCTCGCGGCCCGGGAGCTTCGCGAGGTAGTCGAAGGTCACCGCGTTCTGGGCCGCGACCCAGGCGGCGACCTCCTCGTTCTCGCGGACGTCCGTCTCCAGCCAGCGATAGGGATCGGCGATGGCGACCCCGCCATCGCGCGCGGAGCGAAAGGTCTCGACGACTTCCGTGCTGCGGGTGACGGGGTAGGCGAGCTGGGCGGGGGCCATGGCGGTCTCCGTGGGGGCTTCGGCATCCTGGGTGGTCGGTTCACAGGCGGCGAGCAGCAGGACACTCGCGACGAGCATGATGCGGCGCATGGTTCGTCCGGATGGGCTGTGGGGGGGGGGG
>JAZBPO010000468.1:0-3588 GCA_036351675.1 Pseudomonadales bacterium | reverse complement strand
GACCCGGTGCCGCCCATGGCGAAGTGCACGCCGTGCGCGCGCTCGAGGTGCGCGATGAGCGCGTAGATCGCCGAGGCGCGGGTCGGATCGCCGCCCACGAGCAGCGGGTGGAAGCTCAGTACCTGCCGCAGCTTCTCGCTCTTCACGAAGGAGGAGACGAGGCCGTGGACGGATCGGTAGGCCTTCAGGCGCAGGAGGTCGGGCAGGACACGCGCCATGCTGCCGAGCGTGTGGAATGGCTTGTCCACGAGTTCGTCCCAGCCGACCCGGTAGACCTCGGACGTGAACTCGAGGAAGCGCTCGTAGCCGGCCTCGTCACCCGGGGCGATGCGACCGATCTCTGCCCGCATCTGCTGCGGATCGCCGTTGTAGTCGAAGTGGGTGCCGTCGGCGAAGCGGATCCGGTAGAAGGGATCGACCGGAACGATCTCC
This sequence comes from Pseudomonadales bacterium, assembly GCA_036351675.1. Lineage (GTDB taxonomy): Bacteria > Pseudomonadota > Gammaproteobacteria > Pseudomonadales > Azotimanducaceae > JAZBPO01. The sequence goes on along the minus strand of JAZBPO010000468.1, from coordinate 3,156 downwards.
ACGTCGTCGCCGACACGCTTCCCGCAGAGCTCCCAGAGTTCGTCGAAGATGAAGGGCGCCGTGACGATCGTCGGCCCGGCGTCGAAGGTGAATCCGTCCTGGCGATAGACGTAGGCGCGCCCTCCGGGCGCGTCGAGCTGTTCGAGTACCGTGACGCGATAGCCGCGGGCGCCGAGGCGTACCGCCGCAGCGAGCCCCCCGAAACCGCTGCCGATCACGACCGCATGCGGCCCTGGCGCGTCTTCCTGTGCGTTCATCCTCGTTGCCGCTCCCTCTCGCCGGCGACGCCGGCGCTGCCCTGGAAGGCGACGGAGCCGGTATCGACCACCCGCTCCGGAACCGTATCACAGCCCGGCGGCCGCGCCGCGAGCACCCTGTGGATCTCCTGCGCGACGCGCTCCGGCGCCTCCTCGTGGGCGAGATGGCCGAGGGACTCGAGCGCCACGTCCGAGGCGAGCACGCCGGCCGCGACGAGCCGTTCGCGGACCCTGCGCCGATAGCTCTCGCGCAGGGTCCGGTCGCCGCCGCCGTCGAGCAGATGGATCGGCGAGGAGACTTCCGTCAGCCGTGGCTCGAGCACCGGCAGATCCCAGTTCGCCATCATGCGCATCACCCCCGCGACGTGATCCTCGCGCAGGAGCAACTGCCGGTAGAGCGCCAGATCCGTCTCCGTGAACCGCGAGCCGGTGCCCTCGAGCAGGCGTGCGACGGCACCCCGGCGCCGCGCCTGGCGCACGATGAGTCGCACCAGCGGCCCCCGTTCCGCGACCATGCGCGCCGCCGGGGCGAACCAGCGTCCGGCCAGCCCACCGAGCGCCACCAGGGCACCGTTGATCGCGAGCACGGGGACCGGCGCCGGCGCCACGTCGAGGACGTAGCGCACCGCGACCGCCGCGCCCGCCGAGTGGCCCACGATCAGCGCGACGTCGAGTTCCAGGCGTCCGACGAGGGCACCGAGCGCACGCGCGAAGCCGAGCGAATCGGACTCGGCGGCTGGAAGCGGCGCGCTGAAGCCGTGTCCGGGGAGGTCCACGGCCACGACGTCCAGGTCGTCGCCGAGGACGCCGATCAGACCGCGCCAGGAATGGGTGGAGGCACCGGCACCGTGCAGGAGCAGGATCGTCGGACCACTCCTCCCCTGCCCGGCGTCGGTGCGCTGCACGTGCCAGCGCACGCCGCCCGCGTCGACCATCCGCGACAGCTCCGCGCAGGGCCAGTCCCGCGGCACCGCGAGCACGGGCGCGAGGGTCACAGCGAGGCCTGCACGGCGCGTACCGCTTCGGACACGGCTGCGGCATCGGCGAGAGGCAGCGGTCGATAGTCGGCAGCGAGCGCCTTAGCGAGCTCCGCGGCGGCGGCCCCCGGCCGCCGTGAGGTGTCGATGACGACGACGGGCTGGCCGGTCGCCGCGATACGGCGACCGACCGCGCTCGCCTCCTCGCGCGCGGCGCGGCGATCGCCCTGCCCCTCGAGGGTCACGTTGGCGCGGCCGTCCGTCAGCAGCACGAGCACCGGCGTGGCCCCACGCCGCAGCGCGTCGTCCGCGAGCTGCTGAGCGGCGATCAGCCCGGCCGCGAGCGGGGTTCCGCCGCCGCCGGGCAGCCCCGCGATGCTCCGTCGCGCGCGCAGCAGGGAGCGGGTCGGCGGCAGCAGCACCTCCGCTCTGTCGCCGCGGAAGGCGACCACGGCGACCTCGTCCCGGCGTACGTAGCAGTCCGCGAGCAGATGCTCCACGGCACCCTTGGCTTCCGCGAGCCGCTGCACGGCGGCGGAACCGGAGGCGTCGACCACGAAGATGGTCAGTGTCGGCAGGCGCGCTCGCCGACGGACGACACGGAAGTCCTCCGCGCGCACCTGCACCGGCTCGTCGGGTCCGGTCCGACCGCGCAGGCCCTGCCAGGGCGATGCGGCGCGCAGCGTGTCGACCACGGAGAGCCGTTCACCACGCTTCGGCGCGCCCTGGCGCACGCCGGCAGGCCGGCCCCGCGCCACGCCCTTCGCTTCCGCACCGGCGCGACCGGCACGGCGGGCGCCCCCGCTCACGGGGCCGGCCGCGAGGGCCGCGAGCACGTCCGGCGGCACGGCCGCTGCCGCGGCCGCGATCATCAGCTCCGTCTCCGGACCGAGGTCGAGCTCCGGCGTGTCGTCATCGTCCGCTCGGGGCTCCTCCGGCGGGCGTTCGCCGTCTTCCGGAGGCGTCTCGGGCTCCGCCGGCGGCGCCTGATCCTCCGGCGCCTGCTCCTCCTCTTCCTCATCCTGCGGCGGCGCCGGGATACGCGTGGCGCGTGGGGCGAGCACGAGCCGCGCCGCCGCTGCCACCGCGTCCTCGTCCACGGTCTGCTCGCCGACGAGGGCCGTCAGCAGGCGCGCGACGTGGAGCACACCACGGGCCGCGCGCAGGGAATCCACGCCGAGGGCGTGCGCCGCCGCGCAGGCCGCCTCGGCGAAGCGCTCCGGCAGCACGACCGCCGGCAACCGGGCTCGCGCCGCGCGGAGCTCTTCCGCAGTCGCCAGTTCGAGTGCCTCCTGGGCGCCCGTGAGCGCCGAGATCGGCGGTACGGTGACGTGGAGCAGGAGACGATCGGAGAGCCCGGCGGCGCAGCGCTCGTCGCGCTCCGCGCCTTCGTCCAGCGCGAGCACGCCGAAGCGCGTCTGCAGCGTCTCGGTGACGCCCTCGCGCGCCAGCCGCAGACGACCGTCATCGAGGACGGCACAGAGCTGGGCCACCTGTACCTGTGGCAACTGCTCCACGAGCGGCAGCATCACGATTCCGCCGTCGGCCTCCGCCAGCAGGCCCCGTGCGGTCACGGCACGGCCCCGGGCCAGCGTCGCGGCCAGATCGAGGCCGCCCAGAAGACGGTCGTCGGAGATGCCGAGCGGCACGCGCCGCCAGGGCGTGGCGTCCTGCTGGCCGTCACCGAGGGTCGCCACACGGAGCGCGGCGAGCGCCTCGAGCATGCGCTCGCGGAGGGGCGAGAGACCGCCACGGATCAGCAGACCCGTTCCGGCGGGGTCGAGGGCGAACAGCGACAGCGCCAGGGAAACGTCCGCGAGCGCCGCCCGATCACGCTCGCCATCGCCGAGGACGGGGGCTTCGCGGCTGCTGCCGGCTTCGCCGCCGGCCGTGACGGCGGCGTCGGGCTTCACCGCCCGAGG
>JAZBPO010000467.1:0-10420 GCA_036351675.1 Pseudomonadales bacterium | reverse complement strand
CGCCGAAGCACTCGGCGCCGGACGAGCCGAGACGCGCACGCAGCAGACGCCGGAGCGCCACGCAGTAGATGAGGTACTGGAGGTCGTAGCGGTGCTCGCGCACCGACGCCAGGAGCGCGTCCGCTCCGTAGGCCGAGCCGTTCGGACCGAGCCAGTTCGACTTGTAGTCGACGATCCAGAAGCGCCCCTCGTGCTCGAGCACGAGGTCGACGAAGCCGCGCATCATGCCCCGCACCCGGTCCAGCGCGAGCGGTCCGTCGCCGTACCCGTGCGCGCCCAGCAACTCACGCAGGCGGCCCGTGTCGGCGCCCTCCAGCGGCAGATGGAACTCCATCTCGTGCACGACGCGCGTGGCGCCGGCGAGATCGACGCCGGCAGGCAGGGGCGTGCGCCGCACGCAGCGCAGCCACTCCAGCACGGCGCGCGGATCGCTGTCGGGCTCGCCGTCCAGACCCCAGGCCGTGAGCGTGCGCGCGACGTGCGCAAGCTCGTCCGTCGCCGCCTCTGGCCACTCCTCGAGCATGGCGTGCAGACAGCTGCCCGGGCGCGGCCCCTTCGGAAAGCGGTGCGCGATCGATTGCTCCTCGACGTCATCGCCGGACGTGATACCGGGTCCTTCCAGCGCATGGTCCTCGTCGCCGGCACCGGGCGCCCAGGGCACGGCCGACTCACCGGGATCGACGAGCGCCGAGTAGCTCGTCAGCCGCCAGTCGTCGCGCACGCGTCCGGCGAAGGGTGTCCGCCGCGCCACGGGCAGCGCCGCCGGCTCGAGCAGGCCCGCTGCGATCGCCTCGCGCGAGACCGGCGCCACGGCGATCTGTGGGCAGGCCTCGGCGAGCGCCACCAGCCGCGACGCGAGCTCCGCCTCGCTCGCGGCGTCGCCGGGACCGAGCAGCAGACGCCCGAGCGCCGTTCGGCGCAGACGCGAGGGACCTCGCTGCGGTGCCAGATTGGCGACGCCGACGTAGCAGGCACTCTTCGCCCGGGTCAGCGCGACGTAGAGCAGGCGCAGGTCCTCGGCCAGCCGCTCCTCGTCCGCACGCGCCATCGCCGAGGCGTCGGGGCGCAGATCCAGCACCGCGCGCCAGCCCTCCGGGCCTGCCGCGTGGAAGGCGGCGTCCTCCGCCTCCCGCATCCAGACCCCGAAGGGAAGCATGACGACTTCGTACTCGAGGCCCTTGGAGGCGTGCATGGTGACGATGCGTACCAGGTCCGCGTCCGTCTCCAGGCGCATGCGCGACGCCTCGGCGTCCTCGGCCTCGGCGCGCTGCTGCGCGAACCAGCGCAGCAACCGGTGCATGCTGCCGAGCGTGGCGGTCTGCCGCTGCAGCAGCTCACCGAGGTGACGCAGATCCGTGAGGCGCCGCGGCCCCTCCGGTGATCGCAGCAGACCATGGGGGATCGCATAGTCGGCGAGCAGCGCGCCGAGCATCACCATGGGCCCCTGGCGCCGCCAGAGCTCGTGGTAGCGCGCGAAACGATCGAGGTGCTGCTGCCAGGCCGCTTCGTCCTCGTGCAGTTCCCGGTGGAGGCGATCCAGCGGCTGCGCGAGGAGCGACGTCGCCAGCGCCGTGCGCACGCGCGCCTCGTCACGCGGCTCGAGGGCAGCGGCGAGCAGCGCCTGCAGGTCGCCCGCCTCCTCGGTCGCGAACACCGTCCGCCGCGACTGACGCACGCTCGCGATGCCCGCCCGCGACAGCGCCGCGTGCACGAGTTCGGCCTCGAAGTGATTGCGCACGAGGACGGCGATCCGACCGGCATGCAGCACGTCGCCGCCCGCCTCCACGGGCCGCGACAGCAGCGCGGCCACCTCCTGCACCAGCTGCCGCGTCAGCGCCGTGCGCAGGACGCCGGTACGGACCACTTCGCTGTCGCCCGCCTCGAGATGCCAGAAGGTGAGCGCCGGGAGTGGTCCCTCCGCATCGCGGTAGCGCCCCGTGGGTGCGCCCGGGCGTGGTCCGACCTCGACGAACTCGATGCCGTCCACGGCGAAGGGCGAGTCCGCGTCCTCGTAGAGCGCCTCGATCGCCGCGAGCATTTCCGGCGTCGACCGCCAGTTCGTGGCCATCGCCAGGCGCGCCTCCGGCGCCAGCGCCGCGGCGGCGTCGAGATAGGCGTAGACGTCGGCGCCACGGAACGCATAGATGGCCTGCTTCGGATCACCGATCATGACGAGCGCCGTCGCCGCGTCCTCCGGGTCCGGATAGAGCGCATCGAAGATCCGGTACTGCACCGGATCCGTGTCCTGGAACTCGTCGATGAAGGCGACGGGATAGGCACGCCGCACGGCCCGCGCGAAGGCCTCACCGGCGGGGCCTCGAAGGCCCCGTTCCGTCTCGCGGAGCACATCGTCGGGAGAGATGCGCGCATCGGTCCGCTTCGCGCTGTCCATGTCGGCACGGATCGCCCGGAGCGCGTCCGCGCGCAGCCGCGCCAGCGCGGTGTCGAGCGCATCGAGGGCTGCCTCGAGTACCTCGAAGAAGTCGTCGAGCTCCGGTGGCTCGCCTTTCTTCAGCGGTTTCGCCAGCAGCACCTCGCGGCGGTAGAGACCGAGCAGCGCGGCGATGGACCGCAGGCGTCCGTCAGGCCCCGGAGCCGCGAAGACCCACTCGTCCGACGCACACCAGGCATCGACGGCATCGAGGTTGGCGGCTCCCCCGCCACCGGTCTTCGCCTTCGGTACCGAGGAGCCCTCGATGCGCGCGCGCACCCCGCCGTCCCGCCAGCAGCGCTGAAGCGCCTGCAGAGCCTGCCGCGCCGAGGCGAGCGCCGCCGGGAAGCTCGTGTCCCCCGCTCCGCGGAGTTCGAGATCCGGGCGTCCGAGATGAGCGCGTACGGACGCCAGCAGTGCGTCCGGCGTGGCCCAGACCTCCCGCACCAATGCCGAGGCGTCGGCTGTCAGCGGATAGACCTGGCGGCGCCAGAAGTCCCGGGCCGCCTGCTCGCGATAGGCGCGATCGTCGAGGACGAACTCCTGCTCGAAGACGGCGCCCGAATCGAAGGCGCGCTCGACCAGGATGCGCTGGCAGAAGCCGTGGATCGTGAACACCGCCGCCTCGTCCAGCTTCGCCAGCGCAGCCTTCAGGAGCGCTACGGAGGTCGCGAGCGGCGTGCACTCGGCGACGAGCGCCGCGAGGAAGGGATCGGGGCGCTCGGCCTCCGCCGCGTAGTGCGCTCCGAGTTCGAAGGCTGCGAGCGCTTCCACCAGGCGCTTGCGGAGGCGGTCGCGCAGTTCGAGCGTCGCCGCCCGGGTGAAGGTGACCACGAGCAACTCGTCGATCCCGAGCGGCGGACGTCCGTGACCGAGCAGCGCGCGCAGGAACAGAGAGCCGATCGCGTAGGTCTTGCCCGTTCCCGCGCTCGCCTCGATGAGGCGCCGGCCATGCAGGGGCAGGCGCAGCGGATCGAGCTCGTTGCCCGGATCAGCCATGCACGACTCCGCACAGTTCGTCCACGACGGCCGCCACCCGCGTCGCGGTCAGACGCTCGCCGCCCGCGACGAGTGGCGCCCAGACGCGCGCCGCGAGCGCCTCGAAATCCGGACGCAGCGCCTCGTCGTCCCCGGGAAAGCGCGGCCAGAGGCGAAGGACGTCGGCCCGCTCCCCCTCGCGCCGACCCGGGACCTGATCGCTCGGCGTCCATTCCGCGCGTGCCGCGTCGAGCGCCTCGGCGTCCCGGCCCTCGGCCACCGCGCGCGCCCAGGCCGCCGAGCTGGCGCACAGGAGCGGCGCCGGTTCGACGAGCAGCGCCGCGCGCACCGCCACGAGATCGGCGAGGTGCTCCCGGGCGACGGCGGCCTCCAGGGGCCGGAAGCAATGCACCAGCTTGTCGTCGACGAGCAGCGTGGCCCGACCCTCGCCCGCGGCCGCGAGCGCCAGATGCGCGACCCAGGCGCGCATGCGGTCGCGTTCGGACGCCGTGCCCGGCCGGAGCAGGACGCGCGCCGGCGCCGTGCAGTCGTCGACCTCGCCGACGATGCGGGTCTCACCGAGCAGCACCTCGACGGCGACCGCCGACCGCGGTAGCGCGAGCAGGGGCCCGAGTCGCGCCTCGTAATCCTCGAGCAGCGCACGCGCCTGCGCGAGCGCATCGGCCCCGCTGTGCCCCTGAGGCAGGCGCCCCGTCGCCGCTTCCCGGCGCAGCCAGGCGCCGACGTCCCCCCCGGCGAGGAGCACGTTCAGGGCGCCGTCGCGCACCCGGTAGCGCGCCAGCCCGACGAGATCGAAGGGCTCGTCGTCCTCGACCTCGTCCGGCACCTCCTCGAGTCGCACGCCGAAGCGTTCACGCAGGATGGCTCCGGGAGGATCGACCAGGAAGGCGGCGAGGTGCTGCAGGGACAGCGCCTCGTCTGCGGGCGACTCGGGTTCCGGCAGGCGCACGCGGCCTGGCGCGGCAGCGGCAGGCGCGGAACCCGCGCCCGCGGCATCGAGCGTCCACAGCGTCGAGGCGGTATGCAGCGTCTCGCCGTCGTAGCGGGCGCTGAACGGCTGCAGCGGGTGGGCGCGCAGCAGCTGTTCGCGCGCAGGGCCACCGCCCGCCGTGAGGAAGCGACGATCGAGCGCGTCGAGCAGCGCCGAGACGACGACGGAGGGCGGACGCTCCGAGTCGTCGACGGGGTCGTGGCCGGCCCAGGACACGATCAGATGCTCACGCGCCGCCAGCAGCGCCTCCAGGAACAGGAAGCGATCCTCGAGGCGCCGTGCGCGGTCCCCCTTGCGCGGACGGCGCGAGAGCAGATCGAAGTCGAGGGGAACGTCGCGCCGCGGGTAGTCCTCGTCGTTCATGCCCAGCAGCGCCACGATGCGAAACGGGATCGTGCGCATCGGCATGAGCGTGCAGAAGGTCACGCGCCCGCCGAGGAAGCGATGCCCTCCTTCCCGCGCCGTGAGCGCGGGCTCGAGCACGGCGAGCAGCACGTCCAGGCTCAGCGGCTCCTGCACGGCCGCGGCGGCACTGCGCAGCTCGAGGTCCAGCAGCGCCTGACGCACCCCGTTGAGGGCATCCGTGTCCCCGGACTCCTCGTCGAAGCAGTCCTCCAGCAGCGCGCGGATCCGCTCGGCCCAGACCGCGGGCGCGTGAGGACCCCGGAGGGCGTCGGCGTGCGCGGCGAGGCGCGCGACGAAGTCCAGCAGGCGGCCGATCGCCTCCGCGCCGTCCCCTTCCACACCCGCCAGCGGCAGGCGGCCCGCGAAGGGCGCCTCCGCCTCGCCCATGGCGTAGCCGAGCAGCAGCCGGTCGGCGCCGAAGGCCCAGGTGTTCGCCCGCTCCGCGCCCTCGCTCTCGCCCTCGCCGTGCGGAAAGCCGAGCGCCGACCAGTGCGCATCGTCGAGGCCCCAGCGCACGCCCGCCTCGCTGACCCAGTGGCCGAGCTGCTCCACGTCCTCGGCACGGAGGCCGCAGGCCCTCAGCACCGCCGGTGCCTCGAGCAGGCCGAGCACTTCCGAAGCGGTCAGGCGGCTGCGCGGCAGACGCAGGAGCGCCGCCAGCGTCGCCAGCACCGGCGTCTCCCCGCCGAGACCGCGATCGGAGATCGCATAGGGGATCGCCGCCTCACCCGCTTCGCCGCCGAAGACTGCCTCGACGTAGGGCGCGTAGCGGTCGATGTCCGGGATCATGACGACGATCTCGCGCGGCTCCAGCGCGGGATCGGCTGCGAAGCGCTCGAGCAGGCGGTCATGGAGCACCTCGAGCTCGCGCAGCGGCCCGTGGCAGTCGAGAAGCTGGACGCTGTCGTCGTCGGGCGCGAGCGTGCGCTGCTCGGCCCGGTCGCCGGACCCACCGTCGAGATCGAGGATGTCGCGTTGCAGCGTGGCCAGGGCGTGATCGCCCTCGGGCTCCACGAAGGCGTCGACGAGCTCCGCACCCTCGCCGAGTTCCAGCACCAGATCGAGAAAGTCGCGCCCGGAGGCGCCCAGCTCCGCCAGCAGCGGATGACCCACCTCGTAGTAGGGATGCGTCGGCGCGCCTTCGTCGCGCACGCGCTCGGCGGCCTCGAGCTGCGTGAGATAGGCCTCGCTGACGATGTCCGTCCAGTACTGGCGGCACGGATTGAAGGCGTACAGCGTCACGTCGAGCTGATCGGAGAGCGCGAGCAGCAGGCGCAGCTGTTCCGGCGGCATGGCGGAGATGCCGAACACGGCGACACGCCCGGGCAGACCCGCCGCGCGCAGCAGCGCACGGCAGTCCTCGCGCTCGAGCCGCGCGCGCGCCCGCGCCGTGAGCGAGGCCCGGTCCTGCTCCGCGGCCGCGGTACCCTGCCGGTCACCGACGGAGGCGACCAGCGCCCGCCACAGCACGGGCTGCCAGGGTTCACCTTCCGTGAGCGCCGGCGTGTCCTCGCCGGCGCGCCAGCGACGCAACCAGTCAGGACGGTAGACGAGGTACTGGTCGAGGACGTCGGCGATGCGTTCCGCGAGCTGGAAGCGCTTCAGGCCCCCCTGGTCATCGGCGAGGTAGCGTGCGAGGCGCGCACACCGGGGATCGGCGAGGAGCGCGGACTCCGGTGCGAGGAGTCGGAACAGATGCCAGCGAAGGCCGCGCTTGTCGAAGGGGGAGTCCGCAGGGACGTCGGGAATGACGGCCCGTACGACGCGCCAGAGGAAGGATGCCGGCAGCGGAAACTCCACGGCCGCCGCGATACCGAGCGTCTCCGCGATGCGATGGCGCAGCCACGTGGCCATGCCCGGGCTCTGCACCACGACCACGTCACTCTGCAGCACACCGCCGCCGCCGGGTACCCGCAGGCGCTCCACCAACTGCTGCGCGAGGACGTCGAGGCGATTGGATTGACGGACTTCGAGCATGCGTTCGCGACGGCTGGGCAATCAGCCTGGGCGGCCGGTGTTCCCCGATGGTACATGGACCGCGACGCGCAGCATCGCCGGGCGCGGGCGCCGGGCGCGCTGGGGACGGAAGACGGGGCGGAGCGCGCCGCTCAGCGCCGGAAGCCCGGCGGCAGACCACCCGGCGGCATGCCGCCGCCTCCGGGCGGCAGACCGCCCTGGCCGCCCATCATGGCGCCCATGCCGCGCATCATCTTCTGCATGCCGCCCTTCTTGCCGAGCTTCTTCATCATCTTCTGCATCTGCTTGTGCTGCTTCAGCAGGCGGTTCACGTCCTGGATCTGCATGCCCGAACCACGGGCGATGCGCTGCTTGCGGGAACCGTTGATGACGTCCGGGAAGCGACGCTCGTGCGGCGTCATGGAACCGATCATGGCTTCGAGGCGGTCGAAGTGCTTCTGGTCGATGGCCTCCGCAGCCTTCCCCATCTGGCCCATGCCCGGGAGCTTGTCGAGCATGCCGGTCATGCCGCCCATCTTCTTCATCTGCTGCAGCTGATCGCGGAAGTCCTCGAGGTCGAAGCTCTTGCCCTTCTGGATCTTGCGGGCGAGCTTGTCGGCCTTCTTGCGGTCGAGCTTGCGCTCGGCTTCCTCGATCAGCGTCAGCACGTCGCCCATGCCGAGGATGCGCGAGGCCATGCGCTCGGGATGGAACGGCTCGAGCGCCTCGATCTTCTCTCCGACGCCGAGGAACTTGATCGGCGCGCCCGTGACCTGGCGCACGGAGAGCGCGGCGCCGCCGCGGGCGTCGCCGTCGGCCTTCGACAGCACCACGCCGGTCAGGGGCAGCGCCTCGGCGAAGGCCTTCGCCGTGTTGGCCGCGTCCTGGCCGGTCATGGCGTCGACGACGAAGAGCGTCTCGGCGGGGTCGAGGGCACGGTGGATGCGCCGCACCTCGTCCATCATCTCCTCGTCGACGGCGAGACGGCCCGCCGTGTCGACGATGAGCACGTCCCTGACGCGCTGCTTCGCGCCGGTGACGGCGGCTTCGGCGATCGCGACGGGGTCCTGGTCCGGCGTGCTCGGGAAGAAGTCCACACCGACCTGTTCGGCGAGCCGTGCGAGCTGGTCGATGGCGGCCGGGCGGCGCACGTCCGTCGACACGACCATCACCTGCTTCTTCTCGCGTTCCGTGAGGAAACGCGCGAGCTTCGCGACGGTGGTGGTCTTGCCCGCACCCTGCAGGCCCGCGAGCAGGATGATGGCCGGCGGCCGCACCGCGAGTTCGAGGGCGGCGTTCGCGTCGCCCATGACGTGCACGAGTTCCTCGTGGACGACCTTCACGAAGGCCTGACCCGGCGACAGGGAGGTGGACACCTCCATGCCCAGGGCGCGCTCGCGGACCCGGTCGACGAAGCCCTTGACCACGTCGAGCGCCACGTCCGCCTCGAGCAGCGCGCGACGCACCTCGCGCAGGGTGTCGCCGATGTTCTCCTCGGTCAGCTTCGACTTGCCGCCGATGGCGCGCAGGGTGGCTGTGAGGCGATCGCTCAGGCTGTCGAACACGGGGGGTGTCTCTCCGGAAGGACCATGGAACCTGCTGGGCCACGAGTATACCGCCGCCGACCCGGACCATGCTTCATCGCGCCCGAGGCCCGTGGCACACTCCACGCTTCCTTGCGTCGTGGCCGATTCGATGGCGACCATCCTGCCGGGGCTCGTCGGCGTCTTCCTCTACCTGGCGGGCGCGGCCCTGCAATTGACGGGGATCGTGCGCAGGCAGCTCCCCGACCGCATGCTCGTGCGCGGCATCGCCGTCGCCGCGGCCCTGGTCCATGCCTGGCTGGTGTGGCAGCTCATGTTCTCGCACGCCCTGGATCTCGGGCTGTTCCGGGTCGCCACGCTGGTGACGCTGACCATGGTGGTGCTGATCCTCGCCTCGAGCTTCAACCGTCCCCTGGACAACCTGTTCGTGGTGCTCTTCCCCGCCGCGGCCATGTCGCTGACGCTCGCCATCGTGATCGACACGCACTACCACCCGCCGGCCACGCTGGGCGCCGGCTTCGCCGTGCACGTGATCCTCGCCGTGCTGGCCTACGCCGTGCTGTCCGTGGCCGTCTGTCAGTCCCTGCTCGTGGGCTGGCAGGAGGGCCAGCTCCGGAACCGGCAGCGTCTCACCCTGCTCGCCTCCCTGCCGCCGCTCCAGACCATGGAACGTCTGCTCTTCGAGCTGCTGTGGACGGGTCTGATCCTGCTGACCATGGCGATCGCGTCCGGCTTCCTGTTCCTCGACGACATGTTCGCCCAGCGCGTGGTGCACCATACGGTGCTCTCCATGGCGAGCTGGGTCGTCTTCGCCATCCTCCTCGCGGGCCGCTGGCGTCTGGGCTGGCGCGGCCGCACCGCGATCCGCTGGACCGTGGCCGGCTTCGCGATGTTGATGCTGGCCTACTTCGGCAGCAAACTCGTGATCGAAGTCATCCTCGGCGACTGACGGCTCTTGGAAGACGCCCCCCTACCCTGGCTGTACGCCACGATCGTCGTGATGATCGTGTTGTCGGCCTACTTCTCGAGTAGCGAGACGGCGATGATGTCGCTGAATCGCTATCGCCTGCGCCACCTCGCCAAGCAGGATCATGGCGGCGCGATGCGCGCCGACGCGCTGCTCTCCAAACCGGATCGGCTGCTCGGCATCATCCTCTTCGGCAACAACGTCGTGAACTTCTTCGCCGGTACCGTCGCGACGCTCATCGCGATCCGCCAGTTCGGCGAGATCGGCCTGGCGGCCGCCCCCTTCGTGCTCACCTTCGTGTTCCTCGTGTTCGCGGAGGTGGCGCCGAAGACCGTGGCTGCGCACGCACCGGAACGCATCGCCTTCCCCTCGGCCTACGTGCTCACGCCGCTGCTGCGCCTGCTCTATCCGGTGGTCTGGTTCCTGAATCTGTGCGCCAACTGGGTCGTGCGACCCTTCCTGCGCGAGGCCGACGCAGGCGTCGAGAAACTCTCGGCAGAGGAACTGCGCACGCTGCTCGACGAGGGCGCCCAGCTGCCCATGCAGCGCCAGGACATGCTGCTGTCGATCCTCGACCTCGAGAAGGTCACGGTGAACGACATCATGGTGCAGCGGGCCGACGTCATCGGCATCGATCTGGAGGACGACATCGACGCCATCGTCGCGCAGATCTGCGCCTCGAACCACACGCGCCTGCCGGTGTTCCGCGGATCGATCAACGACGTCATCGGTATCCTCCACCTGCGCAACGCCGCGCGCTTCCTGCGCAGCGAGGAGCTGACGAAGGCCGCACTCATGCAGGAGACGCGGGAGCCCTACTTCGTACCCGAGTCCACGCCCCTGCACGTGCAGCTGCTCAACTTCCAGAAGGAGGAGCGGCGCATCGGTCTCGTGGTCGACGAGTACGGCGACGTCCAGGGCATCGTCACGCTCGAGGACATCCTCGAGGAGATCGTCGGCGAGTTCACCTCGGACATGGCCGCCCGGATCCCGGAGATCCATCCGCAGGAAGACGGCACGCAGATCATCGACGGCACGGCTCTCCTGCGGGACATCAACCGCGCCCTGCGCTGGAACCTCTCCCTCGACGGGCCACGCACGCTCAACGGCCTGCTCATCGAGCACCT
>JAZBPO010000466.1:0-4155 GCA_036351675.1 Pseudomonadales bacterium | reverse complement strand
GCCTCCAATCTGGCGATGAACTGAGCCCACGCTGGACCGCCGCCCCGGCGAGCGACTAGGCTCGCCGCCTCATGTCGCTCCTACCCGCTCTGCCCGAAGGGCTCACCTGGCTGATGCTGGCCTTGGCCGCAGGCGCCTTCGCACTGGGCGGTCTGGTCAAGGGCCTGGCCGGCTTCGGCCTGCCGCTGATCGTCATCTCCATCAACTCGGCCTTCATGCCCATCGAGCTCGCCCTGGGGCTGAACGTCATCCCGCCCTTCATCCTCAATCTCTGGCAGAGCGGCGGGCGGCGCGGCGTGGCCGAGACCTGGCGCGGATACGCGCCGGTGCTGCTCGCCCTGCCGCTCGGCATCGGCGTCGGCGCGGCCTTCGCCGCCACCCTGGACCCGCGCTGGCTGATCGGCGCCGTCGGCGCCGTCACCCTCGCCTTCTGCATCACCCAACTCGCGGGCTGGCGCCTGCACCTTGCGCCCGCGCACATCCGACCCGCGGGGGCCGGGGTCGGGCTCGCCGCCGGCTTCCTCGGCTCGCTGACCACGGTCACCGGCCCGCCGCTGGTCATGTATCTGCTTGCCGCCAAGGCCGAGCCCGAGGCCTTCAAGGCCGCGCTCGGACTGTTCTTCTTCGTCGTCGGCGTCATGCTCACCATCGCCTTCCTGTCGATCGGCTTTCTGACCCCGACCCTCGCCCTGCTCGGCGCCCTCATGACCCTGCCGGCGGCGGCCGGCATGGGGTTGGGCGGCCGGCTCTCGCGGCGCATCGACCCGGCGGCCTTCCGCCTCGGGGTGCTGATCCTACTCACGGTGCTGGGCGTGAACCTGCTCCGGCGGGCGGTGATGGGGTGAGCATGCAGGCACACACCCCGGCGAGCCCCACCGAGACCGCGTGGCGGGGTATGTGGTGTCATAGGACCGGATGCACGGAGGTGGCCCCATGCGGATGACGATCGACCTCGACGAGGAACTGCTCGCCACGGCCAAGCAGATGAGCGAATCGAAGGACACAAGGGCCGTCCTGGACAGCGCCCTGCGCGCCCTGATCGAGCGCGAGAGCGCGCGACGTCTGGCGCGGCGCGGCGGCAGTACGCCGGAACTGAGACCGACACCCCGACGGCGGCCCACGTGACTGCGAGCCCGAAACCCAGCACGCGCCCGAGCCCGCGCGAGACCCTGCGTTCGGTCTTCGGCTACGCGCAGTTCCGTCCGCAGCAGGACGAGATCATCGACGCCTTGATCGGCGGCGGGGACGCCTTCGTGCTCATGCCGACGGGCGGGGGCAAGTCGCTCTGCTATCAGATACCGGCCTTGCATCGCGCAGGTGTCGGCATCGTCGTCTCACCACTGATCTCGCTGATGAAGGATCAGGTCGACGCCCTTCTGGCCAACGGCGTCGCGGCGGCCTGCTACAACTCATCGCTCGACGCCGAGACCGCGCGCGATGTCCTCGCGCGCCTGCATCGCGGCGAGTTGGACCTGCTCTACGTCAGCCCCGAGCGCCTGCTCGGCGAGGGCGCGGGGGGCGGCTTCCTCGATCGCCTCGACGAGATCGACATCGCCCTGATCGCCATCGACGAGGCGCACTGCGTCTCGCAGTGGGGGCACGACTTCCGCCCCGAGTACGCCGCACTCGGCAGCCTGCGCCAGCGCTTGCCCGGCGTACCCATGGTCGCCCTGACCGCGACCGCCGATGCACAGACCCGCGAGGACATCGTGCGCGTCCTGCATCTGGGGCAGGCGCGACGCTTCGTCACCGGCTTCGACCGGCCGAACATCCGCTACACCGTGCTTGAGAAGCACAAGCCGGCCGATCAGCTCCTGCGTTTTCTGGAATCGCGCCGCGAGGAGTCCGGCATCGTCTACGCCCTCTCGCGCCGGCGCGTCGAAGAGGTTGCCGAGAAACTCTGTGCGGAAGGCATCCGCGCGGCCGCCTACCACGCCGGCCTGCCCGCGCAGGAGCGCGCCCGCGTGCAGGAGGCCTTCCTGCGCGACGAGCTGCAGACCGTCGTCGCCACCGTCGCCTTCGGCATGGGCATCGACAAACCGAACGTGCGCTACGTCGTGCACTACGACCTGCCCAAGCACATCGAGGGCTACTACCAGGAGACGGGCCGCGCCGGGCGCGACGGCCTGCCCTCCGAGGCCCTGCTGCTCTACGGCGCGCAGGACGTCGTCACCGCACGCCGGCTCATCGAGGCGAACGAGAACCTCGAGCAGCAGCGCGTGGAGCTGCACAAGTTGAACGCCATGGTGGGCCTCGCCGAGGCCGTCACCTGCCGCCGCCGCGTGCTGCTCGGCTACTTCGGCGAACCGCTGGAACAGGACTGCGGCAACTGCGACGTCTGTCTCGACCCCCCCGAACGCTTCGACGCCACCGTCGATGCGCAGAAGGCCCTGTCCTGCATCTACCGGGTCGGGCAACGCTTCGGCATCAAGCACGTCGTCGACGTCCTGCGCGGCGCGGACACCGAACGCATCCGCGGCCTCGAACACGACCGGCTCTCCACCTACGGCATCGGCGCCGACAAGAGCGAGACCGAGTGGACCTCGCTCATCCGCCAGCTGATCCATCACGGCTACGTCGTGCAGGACATCGCGCAGTATTCGGTGCTCAAACTCACGCCGGCTGCACGCCCCCTGCTCAAGGGCGAGATCGAACTCGAACTCGCCAAACCGCGCATCAAAGAGAAGACCAGGAAGACGCGGCGCCCGAAGGTCGACGTACACGGCCCCTACGACGAGGCCCTGTTCGACGCCCTGCGCCGCCTGCGCAAGGAACTCGCCGACGCCGAAGGCAAGCCGCCCTACATCGTCTTCGGCGACGCCACCCTCGTGCAGATGTCCCGCGAAAAGCCCGGCGACGACGAGTCGCTGCTCGCCATCAGCGGCGTCGGCCAGGCCAAGCTCGAGAAGTACGGCGCGGAGTTTCTCAGGCTCATCGGGCAGTACACCGCCGAGCCGCCCGCCCTCGAGTAGCGCTGCGTACCGGCGCTCCTTGACCGGCGGGCCCACAGGTGTTAACGAATACGTTAACGCTTAAGAGAGGGTACCGGCATGACCATTTCCTCGGACGACATCGTCCCGTTCAACCAGGTTCGCGCCCGCCTCACAGAACTCGCGGAGGACGTGCGTGAGGGTCGGGAGAAGGTCTTCACGCGCAACGGGGAGGCCTACGTAGCACTCGTTGATGCTCGGCGGCTCGATCATTACCACCGTCTAGAGCGCGAACAGATCCATCTCGCGCTGCTCGACGAGGCCGAACGCGGGCTAGAGGACATCGAGGCAGGGCGGTTTCGCAGCGTCGCTGAAGTGCGGGCTCGCTACCGCAACAAGGGCGAATGAGGCATGACGACGCGCCAGCGGACGGTGCGGATCACGGCAAACTTCGAGCGCAGTCTAGAGCGGATCCAAGCCTTTCTGCTTGAACTAGAAGCGCCGCCCGAGGCCTTCGACGCCCTGTTGGACTACCTGTGCGACACCGTCGTCCCCAATCTCGAACGCTTCCCCGAACTGGGCCTGGAGTTTCTCAAGCATCGGCCAAGCTCGCTGGAGGCACATGACCGGATCGCCGCCTTGCGCACGCGTTTCGGCACGGGCTTGGCATTGCGCGAGTACATCGCCCGCGATTATCTGATTCTCTACGTCGTAGGCGACGAGACGCTGGACCTCTTGGCCATCAAGCACCACAGCCAACTCTCCTTCGACCTCAAGGATCACTGGCCACCCTGAGTTGGTCTTGCACGACGCCCCGACCCGGCACTGGTATAACCCGCCCATGCTCTTCCTGCGCGACGTCTCCAAACGCTATGGCGAGGCCGTGGTGCTCGCGCCAACCGATCTGGAGATCGCGGCGGAGCAGACCACGGTGCTGATCGGTCCGAGCGGCTGCGGCAAGACGACGTTGATGCGCCTCATGCTCGGCCTGATCACGCCGGACACCGGCGAGGTCGCGTTGCAGGGCACAGTGCTGAACGATGCGAACATCCTCGAACTGCGCCGGCGCATGGGCTACGTCATCCAGGAGGGTGGGCTCTTCCCGCACCTCACGGCGCGCGAGAACGTGAGCCTGCTCGCGCGCCATCTCGAACGCGCGGCCGGCGAGATCGAGGCACGCATCCGCGAACTGGCCGCCCTGGTGCGGCTCGAACCGGCGCTGCTC
>JAZBPO010000465.1:0-7111 GCA_036351675.1 Pseudomonadales bacterium | reverse complement strand
GAGCGGAATCTCCAGCGTGACGTCCTGCAGGTTGTTGCCGCGGGCGCCCTCGAGACGCAGCAGGCGCTCCGGATCGAGGGGGATGCGTCGCTCCGGAACGGCGATCACCCTGCGCCCGGACAGGTAGGCGCCGGTGAGGGACGCCTCGTTCGCCGCGACCTCCGCGGGTGTGCCCTCGGCGACCACGCGGCCGCCGTGCACGCCGGCGCCCGGGCCGATGTCGATGACGTGGTCCGCCGTGTGGATCGCGTCCTCGTCGTGCTCGACGACGACCACCGTGTTGCCGAGGTCGCGCAGGTAGGTGAGCGTGCGCAGCAGGCGTTCGTTGTCGCGCTGGTGCAGGCCGATGGACGGCTCGTCCAGCACGTACATGACGCCGACGAGGCCGGCGCCGATCTGGCTCGCGAGGCGGATGCGCTGCGCCTCGCCGCCCGAGAGGGTCTCGGCGGAGCGGTCGAGGGTCAGGTAGTTGAGCCCCACGTCGACGAGGAAGCGCAGCCGGGCCCGGATCTCCTTGAGGATCTTCTCGGCGATCTCGCCGCGTCGGCCCTCGAGCTGCAGGGACTCGTAGTAGTCGTGCGCGTCGCCCACGGACATGTGGGTGATCTCGTGGATGGGACGGTCGTCCACGAACACGTGGCGGGACTCGCGCTTGAGCCGCGTGCCGTTGCAGCTCGGGCAGGGCGCGACGGACAGGAACTTGGCGAGATTCTCGCGGACCATGGAGGAGTCGGTCTCGCGATAGCGCCGTTCCATGTTGGGCAGCACGCCCTCGAAGCGGTGCCTGCGCTGGATCACGTCGCCGCGGTCGTTGACGTAGGAGAAGTCGACGCGCTCCTCGCCGCTGCCCTCGAGGATCACCGTGCGCTGCTTCTTCGTGAGCGCACGGAAGGGCGCCTCCACGTCGAAGCCGTAGTGTTCGGCGAGCGAGCTGAGCATGTGGAAGTAGTAGACGTTGCGCCGGTCCCAGCCGCGGATGGCGCCCTCGGCGAGGGACAGGTCTTCGTCGTGGACGATGCGCTCCGGGTCGAAGAACTGATGCACGCCGAGCCCGTCGCAGGCGCTGCAGGCGCCGGCCGGGTTGTTGAAGGAGAACATGCGCGGCTCCAGCTCGCTGATGCTGTAGCCGCACACGGGGCAGGCGTAACGGGCCGAGAACACGAGGGCCTCGCCGTCGCCGTGGGGGCTCTCGTCCATGGTCTCGACGCGCGCGACGCCGTCGGCGAGTTCCAGCGCCGTCTCGAAGGACTCCGCGAGGCGTTGCTCGAGGCCTTCCTTGACGCGAAAGCGATCCACCACGACCTCGATCGTGTGCTTCTTCTTCTTGTCCAGCGTTGGCAGGTCGTCGAGATCGACGACGAAGCCGTCGACGCGGGCGCGCACGAAGCCACCGGCGATGAGCTCCCGGAAGACGCCGGAGTGTTCGCCCTTGCGCTGGTCGACGACGGGCGCGAGCAGCATGGCGCGGCTGCCCTCGGACAGGGCCATCACCGAGTCCACCATCTGGCTGACGGTCTGGGCTGCCAGCGGTTCGCCATGGTCCGGGCAGCGCGGCTCGCCCACGCGCGCGTAGAACAGGCGCAGGTAATCGTAGATCTCGGTGATCGTCCCGACCGTCGAGCGCGGGTTGTGCGAGGTCGACTTCTGCTCGATGGAGATGGCCGGCGACAGGCCCTCGATGTGGTCGACGTCGGGCTTCTCCATCATCGACAGGAACTGGCGTGCGTAGGCCGACAGGGACTCGACGTAGCGCCGCTGTCCTTCCGCATAGAGCGTGTCGAAGGCGAGCGAGGACTTGCCCGAGCCCGACAGGCCTGTCACGACGATGAGCTTGTCCCGCGGCAGGACCAGATCGACGTTCTTGAGATTGTGCGTACGCGCACCGCGGATGCTGATGCTGTCCATGAGCAGGCCGTGTCGGGAATCGGGGCGCACCCTGCCGGAGCGCCTGCGCACGGAGCCGGGCGGCGTCCGCGTGGTCGTGGCGTGCAGGGCGGGTGCGGGCAGAGCGGGAGAAGATACGCCGCCGTCGGGAGCGCGGCAACGGCGTGCTGCGCCCGGGCCGGGACGCGTCCGGGTCACGATTCCGGAGCCCGGGGACGCGCTCGCACGGCCCGGCGGGCGCCTTCTCACCCGGCCGCGGGCACCCCGCCTGCAACGCTCGACGGGCCCTGCGCTACACTGCCGCCGTGTCGCCGCCGGCCGGTCCGGGCCCCTCGCCCGCGCGCCGGCCCCGGTTCCCCGAACGGCGGAGGGGTCTCGCGCCCTCCGACCCACGCCACAGGAGTACGCCCATGGCCCGAGGCATCAACAAGGTCATCCTCGTCGGCAATCTCGGCGCCGATCCCGAGACGCGCTACATGCAGTCCGGTGCCCCGGTCACGAACTTCCGCGTCGCCACGAGCGATCAGTGGCGCGACAAGGCCACCGGCGAGAACCGCGAGCGTACGGAGTGGCACTCCGTCGTCTGCTTCAACAAGCTCGCGGAGATCGCCGGCGAGTACCTGCGCAAGGGCTCCAAAGTCTACATCGAGGGCGCGCTGCGCACGAGCTCCTGGGAGAGCGATGGCCAGACGCGCTACAAGACCGAGATCATCGCCAACGAGATGCAGATGCTCGACTCCCGGGGTGGCGGCATGGGCGGTGGCGGCGAAGGCGGCTACGGCGGTGACCAGTCCGGCGGCTACGGTGGCGGTCAGAGCGGTGGCTACGGGGGCGGTCAGGGCGGCGGTCGCGCCCCGCAGCGCGCCCCGGAGCCTGTCTCGAACCCCGACACGCTCGACGACTTCGACGACGACATCCCCTTCTGAACCCGCCTCGGGCGGGCGCGGTCAGAGCAGGAGCAGCAGCAGGAGCAATGACCCGAGACCGAGCCGGTAGACCACGAAGGGCATGAAGCCGACGCGGTCGAGCAGGGCGAGAAAGTAGTGGATGCAGGCGCGCGCGGCGACGGCCGACGCCAGGAAGCCGACGGCCAGGGCCGGCCAGTCCACGGGCACGGTGCTCTCCAGCAGGTCCTTCAGGCTGAGCACGGCCGCGCCGGCGATCGTCGGAATCGACAGCAGGAAGGAGAAGCGGGCGCAGGCCGTGCGCGACAGGCCGAGCAGGAGCCCGGCGGTCATGGTGATGCCCGAGCGCGAGGTGCCCGGCACGAGCGCGAGGCACTGTGCGCAGCCGATGAGCAGGGCGTCGCGCACACCGAGGTCGCCTTCCGTCCGCCCGACGCCCGGCGCTCCGACGCCGGCCCGCCGATCGGCCCAGGCCAGCAGCAGGCCGAACACGATCGTGGTGGTCGCGATCACGGCGATCGAGCGCAGCGTCGTCTCCACCGCTTCCTTCAGCAGCAGGCCCGCGACGATCACCGGGAGCGTCGCGAGGATCACGAGCAGCCCCAGGCGCAGTTCCGCGTTCGCGCGCCGTGCGACCAGCGCCCGCAGCGAGCCGGAGACGATCCCGAGTACTTCCTGGCGCAGGGCCAGCAGCACCGCGAGGAGCGATCCGAGGTGCACGGCGACGTCGAAGGCCAGCCCCTGGTCGCGCCAGCCCAGCACCTGTGCCGGCAGGATCAGGTGGGCGGAAGAGGAAATGGGCAGGAATTCGGTGATGCCCTGGACGATCGCGAGGAGCAGGGCCTGCAGAAGATCCAAGCGACGACTCCTGTCGGGGGGCGGGATGGTGCGGCGGCCGGTGCGGCGGCGCGATTCTAGGGAGCCTGCCGCAGCTGCGTCCATCGCCGGCGCCGCACGGCGCGGGTACCTTGAGCGCCCGTCGGGCCCCTGCTAGCGTCGCGCCCCCTTTCGCCCCGTCCGCACGCCGCTTCGCAGGAGCACGCCGTGAGCGAGACCGACGCCCCCGAGACCCTGCCGCTCTTTCCGCTGTCGACCGTCCTGTTCCCGGGTGGTCTGCTGCCGTTGCAGATCTTCGAGACGCGCTACATCGACATGGTCGGGCGCTGCATGCGCGAAGGCACGCCCTTCGGCGTGGTGCTGCTCCTCGAGGGCCGTGAAGCGCGCCGCGACGTGGATGACCCGTCGCCGCGCTTCGCCGCGATCGGCACCCGTGCGCACATCGTCGATTTCACGCAGCTCCCGAACAACCTCCTCGGCATCACGGCCCAGGGCGGCTCGCGCTTCCGCGTCCATGCGGCGAGCCCACAGGACGACCACCTGCTCGTCGGGCGCGTGGAAACCCTCCCGGAGGCGCCCAACTGTTCGGTCCCCGACGAGTACGGTGCGCTTCTGGACATCCTGCGCCAGCTCCTTGCACATCCGGACGTCAATCGCCTCGGTATCGAGGTGGACTACGCCGATGCCCGCTCCGTCGTCGGCCGTCTCGCGGAGCTGCTGCCGCTGTCGCCGCCGCTCAAGCAGTCCCTGCTGGAACTCGACGACCCGATCCTGGCGCTCGCGGAGCTCGAGCGTGCCGTGCACGCCATGCAGGCCGAGAGCGCGCAGGACTGAAGCCCCTTCACCACAGGCGCACCAGGAGCGCGACGAGGTCGGCGAGGAAAGCGCGCCACCCCGCGGCGGCGGGAAGCTTCAGCAGGCTCCAGGCGAGCATCACGCCGCTCAGCAGCACGGTACTCGCGAGCAGCAGCGACAGGCGTGTATCGGCGCCGCCGCTGCGCGTGAGGGAAGCCGTGAGCCAGCGCCCGGCCGGGCCGCCGTGCCCGAACGCCTGCGCGGCGCGGCCATCCCGCTCCCCTTCGCGCCAGGCGCGACGCGTCGCCCGCGCCGTGCCCCAGAGCAGCAGTCCGGCGATCACCAGCGCGATGGGCCAATCCGCTGGCGGTCGCAGTGCCTGGCCGAGGGAGGCCCCCACGAGATAGCCCGGGACCAGGTAGCTGGGTGCCCAGGCCAGCGCCGACGCGAGATTCACGGCGAAGAACAGGCGCAGGTCCATGCGCAGCATGCCCGCGACGATGGGCACGACGGGTCGCAGCGGCCCTAGGAAGCGCCCCAGCACCACGCCGAGGATGCCGTGGCGTGCGAAGAAGCGCTCTCCCGGAACCAGCCAGGGGCGGAAGCGCGCCGGCAGCACGCGCGCTCGCAGCGCAGGACCGTAGCGGTATCCGACCAGGAAACTCAGCCCGTCGCCCAGCACGGCGCCCAGCCAGGCCGCGGCGAGGATCGCCGACAGGGGCACGCCTGCGGCGCCGGCCGCGAGGGCGCCGGCCGCGAGCAGGGCGATTCCGGGGGTCACGATGCCGACGAAGGCCAGCGATTCGACGAAGGCGAGCAGCCCCAGAGCCGCGGTGATGGCACCGGGCCGGGCCGCGAGCGTGTCGAAGAGGCCGGACGCGGACGATGGCTCCAAGGTCGGATGCTCTCCAGGCTTGCCTCGCGAGCTGGGCACTGCGCAGCTAGACTAGCGCGCCCCCAGCGTTCCACGAACACGAGGTCAGCGGCGTGAGCAGCGTTCGACCCGACATCACCGGTGCGGCGGAAGGCTCCGTCGAGGACTACGTCCAGACGCTCGGCGTACGTGCCCGCGCCGCCTCGCGGCAGATCGCAGGAGCGCCGACCGCGGCGCGCACGGCGGCCCTCGAGGCGATCGCCGACGCGCTCGACGCGGCGCGCACGGAACTGCAGCGCGAGAACGCCCGCGATCTCGACGCGGGCCGGCGCGCGGGGCTCGACGCGCCCATGCTGGATCGCCTGCGCCTCGACGATGCCGCCATCGACCGCATGATCGACGGCGCGCGCCAGGTCGCCTCCCTGCCGGATCCGGTGGGCGAGATCTCGGAGCTCCGGACGCGGCCCTCGGGCATCCAGGTCGGACGCATGCGCGTTCCGCTCGGCGTGGTCGGCATCATCTACGAGTCGCGGCCGAACGTGACGGTGGATGCGGCGAGCCTGTGCCTGAAGTCCGGCAACGCCACCCTGCTGCGGGGCGGCTCCGAGGCGATCCACTCCAATCGCGCCATCGCCGGCTGCATCCGTGCCGGTCTCGAGCGTGCCGGTCTGCCCGAGGATGCGGTGCAGCTGGTGGGCACCACGGACCGGGCGGCGGTCGACGCGCTCGTGCGCATGAGCGAGTACGTCGACGTGATCATCCCGCGCGGCGGGCGCGGTCTCATCGAGCGCATCGCCGATACGGCACGCGTCCCCGTGCTCAAGCATCTCGACGGCAATTGCCACGTCTACGTCGATCTCGCTGCGGACGGTGCCATGGCCGAGGAGATCGTCTTCAACGGCAAGTGCCAGCGCTACGGTGTCTGCAACGCGGTGGAATCCCTGCTCGTGCACGCGGACGTCGCGGAGCGACTGCTCCCCCGCATCGCCGGCCGTCTTGCCACTCGGGACGTCGAACTGCGCGGCTGCGAGCGGACCTGCGCGATCCTCGCGGACGCGGTTCCGGCCACGGAGGACGACTGGTACGCCGAGTACCTCGGGCCCGTGCTCGCCGTCCGCGTGGTCGACGATCTCGATGCCGCCATCGAGCACGTGAACCGCTACGGCTCGGCGCACACGGACGCCATCGTCACGAACGACTGGTCCGCGGCGCGCCGCTTCCTCGCGGAGGTGGATTCGGCGTCGGTCATGGTCAACGCCTCGCCGCGCTTCGCCGACGGCTTCGAGTTCGGTCTCGGCGCCGAGATCGGCATCTCCACGGACAAGCTCCACGCCCGCGGTCCGGTCGGCCTCGAAGGGCTGACGACGCGCAAGTACGTGGTGTTCGGGGACGGCCAGGTCCGCACGTGAGCGGCAGCGTCGGTGCCGCCTGCCGGCCCTTCGTGGCCTGCTACGGCGGCACCTTCGATCCGGTGCACCTCGGTCACGTCGGTGCGGCCCTCGACGTGATCGCACGCAGTGGCTGCGACGAGCTGCGCGTCATTCCCGCGGCCCTGCCGCCGCATCGCGACGCGCCGGGCGCCACGCCCGCGCAGCGGCTGCACATGCTCGAACTCGCCTTCGCCGGGATCCCTGAGGCGGCGGGCGGCCGCGCCCTGCGGATCGATGCGCTCGAGCTCGAGCGCGAGGGGCCGTCCTTCAGCGTGGACACGCTGGCCGCGCTGCGCTCGGCGCTCGGGCCCGAGGTCGCCCTCGGCTGGGTGCTCGGCAGCGACGCGCTCGCGGGGCTCGAGCGCTGGCATCGCTGGCGCGACTTC
>JAZBPO010000464.1:0-10806 GCA_036351675.1 Pseudomonadales bacterium | reverse complement strand
CGCCGATGTCGGCGCCCGCGCAGAAGCCGCGCCCGGAGCCCGTGACGACGAAGGCCTCGACCTCGTCGTCCTCGTTGCCCGCCTTCACGGCGGCCGCGAGTTCCGCCCCCATCTGGTAGGTCCAGGCGTTCATGCGCTCGGGGCGATTGAGGATGATGACGCGGACGCCGTCGACGTCCTCCACGAGGATCGTGTCGAAGACCATGGCTGCCCTCCCCGGCTGCCGGAAGCGTTGCGGGTCCGATCGTCTCAGGCGGCGCCGGCGCGCGCCAGACAGTCCACGGCGAGCGCCTGATAGGCCTTGCCACGCTCGTTGACGAAATCGGGGACGTGCAGCGAAGTGGGCACGAAGGCGAAACCGATGCGCCGCTCCGGGTGCCACTGGAAGATCGAACCGCCGAGGCCCATCCAGCCGTAGAAGCCGTCGCGGCCGAGATTGAGGGCCCGGACGATGCGCTGCGGATCGCGCGAGTGCGGCCCGAAGTGCGCGACGCCGCCCTGGGTGAAGGTCGTCTCCATGCCCATGGGGCGCCGGACGGGTTCCGCGTGGAGCGCGCGCCAGGCGGCCCGGCTCATGAGGCGGTGCTCACCGAGCGCTCCTTCCGAGGCCATGGCTGCCGCGAGGCGAGCGAGGCCGCGCGCGGAACCGTGGGCGTTCGCCGACGGCGTCTCGCCACGGCGGACCACCGGGTCGTTGAAGATGCGCACGTCGGTCATGCCCTCGATCGGCGGTGGCGCGTCCGCCGTGGAGCGATGCTTGAAGCCGCCGAGGAGCGGGAGCACGTTGGCAGCGAGCGAGAAGGCGTCATGCTCGATGGCGCGCTCGGCCATCGGCGGCTTCAGGAGTTCGAGCAGATAGCGGCCCTGGGGCAGCGGCTTCACTGACGCGACGCGCGCGAGGTCCTCCTCCTGTACGCCGATGTGCACGTCGGCCTGCAGAGGACCGGCGATCTCCTCGCGCAGGAATTCACCGATGGTCCTGCCCGCCGGATCGACACGCCGAAAGAGCTCGTTCGCGATCCAGCCGCGCGTGACCGCGTGGTACTCGCGCACCTCGCCGTTGCTGCGGAAACGCTGCGCCTGGCCCTCGATGATGCGGCCGACGCGGTTCAGCCTGATGTTCTCCGGGAGCAGATCCTCCGGCGCGATGCTCCGGTCGAAGGCTGCGAGGCCGGCTTCGTGGCGCATCAGGTCGCAGACGCGGACGCTTTCCTTCCCTTCGGCGCCGAACTCGGGCCAGTACGCGACGACCGGGGTCTCGTAGTCGAGACGCCCGCGCGAGACGAGGCTGGCCAGAGCGATGGCCTCGAGGCTCTTCCCGCTGCTGAAGATGTTCACGAGGCTGTCCGGACCGAAGCTCGCGTCGCCCTCGCCGGACGCGCTGCCCCAGAGGTCCACCACGCACTCGCCGTCCACGTAGACGCAGAGCTGCGCGTTCGTCTCCGCGCCACGGCGGAAGGCGCGTTCGAGACGCTGCTGCAGCGGGCGGAACGCCGGGTGAGTCTCTCCTTCGAGGATCACTGCGCTGCGCCTCCACTGCCCGGACCGCGCGGCGGCATCCCGACGGCGAGTGATCGCGGTCGTCGCCGGCAGCGTATGGCTCGATCACTGTTCATGGACGAACTCCTCCCGGGTGCCAGGATCGATCCCATCGAGACGGTATCGCGCGCCGTCAGCGCGCGCGCAGCATCGGCGCCGTCGCGACGAGGGCGGCGAGCATCGCCAGGATCTGCGCGCCGATCATCGGCCAGAAGGTCCGCGCCGGCCCGCTACCGAACCAGAGCGTCGCAGGAATCAGGCAGACCATGGCCAACGCGAAGCCCGCGAGCACCCACCAGCTCCAGGCTTCCCCACGCCGGAAGGGCATGCGTGCCACGAGAACCGCCGCGAAGCCGAGGAAGAACTGGTTCGCGAGTCCCGCCGCGAGATGGAACTGTGCGTGCGCCGGCCAGCTCACGTCTGCACCGTGATTCGGCAGCGCCTCGGCGAACGGCTGCAGCATCACCGCGGCCGCGACGACCACGAATACCCAGGAACCCCAGCCCGAATGCGGGAAAGGCTGCGATCGGTGCTGCGAATCCTCAGCGGTCATCGCGTCGCTTCTCCGTCTGCAGGCGCGCCGGGAGACGCGTCATCCGCTGATCCTACGCAACAGACGTCCGATGAACGCGCCATGCAGCCTGCAGATCGACGGGAAGGCGCTCGAGCGTCGACTCATGCCGCCAGCGCCGCGGCCACGCGCTCGCGCACGTCGTCCTCCAGCAGGCGCTCGTAGGGCACCAGCAGATTCTGCACCGCCGAGGACAGGTCGCGGACGAAATCGTCCTTCAGCGCGGCGATGCCGACCTGCGAGCGATAGGCCATCTCTTCCTCGCTGAACATGCCCCGATCACCCTCGGTCGTCGGGTAGAGGAAGTCGTTGAAGTTCGCCTGCCGCCAGGGCAGGCGCACGACCTCGGCAGCCGCATCGAGGTGGCGCTGCACGAGCATGCGGAGATCGTCGTTCGCCGCGCGCGCCGCGAGCGTCGTCGCGAGCGTCCGCGCCTGCAACGCGGAAGAACTCATGCCCTGACCGTAGGTGGGGTTGAAGCTGCAGAGGGCGTCGCCCACGGGCACGAAGCCGCCCGGCAGCACATCGCCCATGCGCTCGTAGTGGCGCAGCCGGTTCGCCGGGTAGATCAGGCGCGAGATGGGCGCCAGGAACTCGGCCTTCGAGAGGGCCTCGTGCAGACCCGGATCCGGCAGGCTCTCGGTGAAGGCGACGAAGCCCTCGCGATCGCCCGGCGGATAATCACCGGCACGGCCGCCGAGGGAGCATATGTGCCGGGGCCCGTCCGCATCGGGCTCGATGGGCATGATGACGCCGCCGCGCGCACCCACACGCGGCAGGTTGCCGACGACCAGCCCTTGCCAGTCACGGCCGGGATCCTCGGCGAGACGCAGCACCGTACTCGCGTAGCCGAAGTCGACCTTCACCTCCTCGATCTCCGGCGCGGGAATGCCGAGAGCACCGAACCAGCGCACGGCCCCCTCGCCACGGCCCGAAGCGTCGACGACGAGATCGCAGGCGAGTTCGCTGCGCTCGCCTTCCGCCTCGATCACCAGGCCCCGAATCTCGTTCGCGCCGGCATCGTGGACGAGGCCGCGTACCGTGATGCCCGTGCGCAGGTCGAGGTTCTCCGTGAGCTCGAGCACCCGAGTGCGCAGACACTGCTCCAGCAGCCAGCGGCTCTGGCCGTGCACGCGCATCTCCGTCTCGAACTTCCTCGCCACGCCGAGTTCGGACGCGCTGTGGAAGTCCTGGCCCGGATGCAGCGTCACGGAACCGCTCGCCTCGATGGCCTCGCGGAAGCCCGGCACCAGTTCCTCCATGGCGTTCTCGCCGCCCTTGAGCAGCACGTGGAGGTGGAAGGTCTGCGGCGCGCTCATGCGCGGTGCAGGTGCACCCTCGGCGGCACCGTCGAGCGCCGCCCGCTCGAGGACGACGACCTCCTCGAAGTGCGGTGCGACGGCACGGGCGGAAAGCATGCCGGCGAGGGAGCCGCCGACGACGACGGCCCGGCGGCCGAGCAGGGGCAATGCGGTCATGACGTGTTCCTCAGTGCAGCGCGTTCAGGAAATCGAGGAGCAGGCGGTTCGTGTCCTCCGGACGCTCCTGCTGCACCCAGTGCCCGCAGCCGGGGAGGATCTCCGAGGCGTGGAGCTGCGGCAGCGTCTCCGGAAACTTCGCGATCGCCGGCGCGCCCCAGATCGTAGGCCCGTCACGGTCGCCGCCGATGAAGAGCGCGGGGATCCGGATCGGCTGACCCGCGAAGGGCGCGAGGTCCTCGAAGTCCCGATCGACGTTGCGATAGCGCGAGAGTGGCCCGAAGAAACCCGAGTACTCGAACTCTGCGGTGTAGACGTCGAGATCGGCGTCGCTCATCCAGGCGGGCATGGTCTCGGGGTACACGTACTTGCTGCGCAGCGTGCCGCCTTTCGGCACGAGGGAGATGTTGGGGCCGTTCTCGACATCGCCGGAGGCGCACCAGTAGAAGCCGAGCAGCCAGCCGCGCACGTCGGCCTCGATCTCCGCCTCCGCGACGCCCACTTCCTGGAAGTGGTCGATGTAGAAGATCTCCTCGCCCGCCATGGCGCGCATCGCCGCGAGCGGCCGCGTCTCGCGCTGCGGCGCGGAGTACGGCACGGACAGACCGGCGACGCCCCGGAACAGGTCCGGACGGAGCAGCGCACTCGTCCAGGCGATCGGGGCGCCCCAGTCGTGGCCGACCACCGTGACGTCGTCCGAACCGAGCGCAGCCACCACGCCGACCACGTCGGCGACCTTCAGCATCATGCGGTAGTCGGCGACGGCCGTCGGCTTCGAGGAACGGCCGTAGCCGCGCACGTCCATGGCCACGGCGTGATAGCCCGCGTTCGCGAGTGCCGGCAGCTGGTAGCGCCAGGAATACCAGGACTCCGGAAAGCCGTGGATCATCAGCACCACGGGGCGCCCCGGCTCGCCGGCCTCGGCGAGATGGATGCGCGCGCCCTTCGCGTCGACGACGCGATGACGGATCTCGGACATGCCCGACCTCAGCCGCTGACGACGGCGCCGCGGCGCGCGTCCGTGTAGCCGGTCGCGCGGGACCAGGCGATCTCGCCTCCGACGATGACCGTCTCCACGCCCTTGGAGCCGCGCACGTAGCGCATGCCGCCCTCGGGCATGTCGTGGGCCGCCACTTCCTCGTCGCGGTCGATGGTCTCCGCATCGAAGACCGTGACGTCCGCGGCGAGACCCGGCTGCAGCAGGCCGCGATCGCGGATGCCCCAGATGTGTGCCGGATCGGAGGTGATCTTCTTCACCGCCTGCTCGAGCGTCAGGTGACCGCCGCGCACGAAGGCGCTGAAGAGGTAACCCGTATCGCCGTAGGTCGAGAAGGTCTGGATGTGAGCCCCGCCGTCGGAAGCGCCGACATGCACGCAGGGGTCTGCCAGCAGTGGACCCACGCGGTCGACGTCGTCGTGACCGAGGTTCGCGGCCAGGAAGCTCGCCTTCAGATCGTTCGCGAGCGACAGCTCGATCATCACGCGCGCCGGGCTCGTGCCGCGCTCCGCGGCGATCTCGCCGAGCGTGCGGCCGACGAGATACGCGTCCTCGGCCCGTTCGACGGTCCGCACGCGGATTCCGGCCCAGCGCGAGACGTCACCGCCGGGTTCCGCGAGTTCGAGGAGTCCCTTCACGTGCTCCTCGTTCGAGAACGCGGCGCGCTTCTCCTCGAGGGGCAGGCGCATGGTCATGTACCAGGCAGGAATGAACGCGAACATCAGCGACGCCTGTTCGAAGGTGAAGCTGATGTCGATGGGACGCGTCTGCACCTGCGGCCAGACGCGTGCGCCACGGGCCATCTGCTCGTGCACCCGCTCCATGACCCGCGCGACGTTGTCCGGCGTCGCGGCAGAGTCGAAGAGCGGCGAGAAGGTGGTCGGAATCCGGTACTTCAGGGACAGCTCCGCGAGCTGATCGACGCGCGCCCGCGTGATGTCCGTGGCGTAGAACTCCGGGACCACCTGCAGGACGCGGCCGAATTCGCCGAGCACGGCGGCGAGCGCATCCATCTCCTCGAGGTGCGCATAGCGTGACGGCACTGGCATGAGGTTCTCGTCCACGTCCACGAAGCTCGTGGACAGGCCTACGGCGCCGGCCTCGAGGCACTGGCGCAGCAGGTCCTGCATGGCCGCGATCTCTTCTGCGTTCGCGGCGCGCTGCGTCGCGGCCTCGCCCATGACCCAGAGCCGGATCACCGAGTGGCCGGCCAGCGGTGCGACGTTGATGGCGAGCTGCCCGCGCAGCGCATCGAGGTAGCCGTCGAAGGACTCCCAGGTCCAGTCGAAGGCGCCGTCGAAGGCGGCGTCGGGCATCTCCTCGATCTGCTGGAACATGCCCACGAGGCGCGGCCGGTGCTCGGCCTTGAGCGGCGCGAGCGACAGCGAGCAGTTGCCCGGGACGATCGTGGTGATGCCGTGCTCGAGCGCCGGGCGCGCCTGGCCGTCCCAGAGCAGCTGCACGTCGAAGTGCGTGTGCGGGTCGATGAAGCCCGGGCTCACGATGCGGCCCGCCGCATCGATCTCGCGCGCGCCGCCGGGATTCGCGATGGTGCCGCCGACCTGGCGTATGACGCCGTCCGCGATACCGAGATCGCCGACGAAGGCCGGCAGGCCCGTACCGTCGACGATGCGTCCGCCCCTGATGATGAGATCCATGTGCAAGCCCCTCCCTAGGGCGCGGTCGATTCGAGTACGTGCATGAGATGGCGCCAGTCCTGACCGGCGAGCGCCGCGATGTCGTCCACGCCGCAGCGCTCGAGCAGGCGCTCGGCGGCCGCGGCGTCGAGCGTCAGACGATCCGTGGCGCCGTTGCCGTGGCGCAGCAGCACCACCAGCTCGGCATGGCCGTCGTGACCGGGCGCGACCTCCGCGCCCTCGATGCGCAGCACCACCGGTGCTCAGTTCCCCTCGGGCAACGGCGGCTCGGTGAACACGACGTCGGCGCCGAGCACCACGCCCGAGGGCTGGCGTGCGAACAGATGCAGGTTCCAGCTCCGGAGTGCTTCGAGCGCTTCCTCCCGCGGCAGGTCCGGCAGACAGCGGGCGGCGATGGCAGTGAAGTCCTCGCCGGGCAGCGGCGCAGTGAAGGCGCGCGATCTCGAAAGCGTCATGGCTCCCCTCCAACAGCTTCAATTCAGTCGAATTAGAATCTGCCGGCGCCCGGCACGCAACGCCTGCCGTTCGATCGCTGCTACCCAGTGGTTCCGCAGCCGCGACCATTGGCCCGATCCGGCCTTATGTCGACGGAACGTCGAACCTAGAATCGCGAACCATGAACCGACGCACCGTAGACGCGATACTCCGACTGCTGGTACTGCTTGCTCCCCTCTTCGCCACGGTGGGGGCCCGCGGCGCCGACAGCGTCGTGCTCAGCGTGAATCGCGTCACGCTCGAGGGCCCGAGCAGCACCGTGGCCAGCGTGACGCGGATCGCCTTCCAGCAGCCCTATGCCACCACGCCGGCGGTGTTCGTGCTCCCCGACGAGCGCAACCCCGATCCCTCGACGATACGCGTCCTCGCCGTCGACACGACCGGTTTCGACGTCGCCGTCCTCGAGCCGCCCGGCGAGGACGGCCGGACGGCGAGCACCAGCTTCGACTACTTCGCCGTGGAGCCCTTCGCGCGCAACGTCGCCGGCGTGGAGATGGAAGCCGGCATCCTCTCGGGCTTCGCGACCGAGGAGGGCCGCTTCATCGCCGGCGGCGGCACGCTGACCATCGACTTCGCGCGCGGCAAGTCCGGGACGCCGGTCGTGCTCGCGCAGCTGCAGAGCGCTGCGAACCAGCCCGGGATTCCGCTCCAGCAGGGCAGCGATCAGCGATTCGTCGCCGATCCCTGGATGACGGCGCTCGTCGAACGCGCGGACGCGAGCGGCTTCGAGCTGGCCATCGAACGCTCGGAGGACAGCGGTGCGCTGGCGAATCCGGAGACCATCGCCTACTTCGCCATCGACGCGGACGTCGACTTCGACTTCCTCGATGCAGGTGGGACCACGGTGCAGGCACGGAGCACGCGCACGGCCGACGTGATCGTCGGTCACGACAACGGCTGCGTCGGGGTTCCGCTCGGACGCAGCTTCGCGGGGACACCCCGTGTCTTCGGCAGCAAGAATTCGCGCGACGGCGGCGATGGGGGTTGGCTGCGTCGCTGCGAGAGTACCGCGGATTCGGTGTCGCTCGTCGTCGACGAGGATCGCATCAACGACGGCGAGCGTGCCCACACGACCGAGCGCGCAGGCCTCCTTTCCTTCCAGCGGGACTTCACGGCCCGCCGCGTCGCGCCGCGACTGGCGGAGAAGCCCTTCGACGGCGAGGTCGGCTCGGGCTTCATCCCCGCCGCTTCGGGCAGCACCGCGCGCTTCACGCGCGTGAGCTTCCCGAACCCCTTCGACCCGGGCGTGACCCCGCTGGTCTTCACGCTGCCCACGGAGGGCGATACGGCACCGGCGACGCTTCGCATACGCGACGTCGACCGGACCGGCTTCGATGTCGCAGCCGTCGAACCCGAAGGCGAGCTCGGCGCACACGAGGCGATGACCATCGACTACGTCGCCGTCGAGGCCGGTACGCATCGGCTGGACGACGGGCGGCGCGTGGAAGCCGGTTTCGTCGACTCGAGGGCCCAGCAGGGCACACGGCTCACCGGGACCAGTTGGGACTCGATCCGCTTCGGCGCGAACGCCTTCGATGCGCCCCCCGCACTCCTGACGCAGATCCAGACCGTCGCGAACGAGCCGACGATCGATCCCTCCGGGCCCTCCGTACCGTTCCTCACCAGTGTCGTCCGCACTCTCGACGCGACCGGCGCCGAGATCGCCCTCGAGCGCTCCGAGACGATCGGAGGGAGTGTCACCGTGGACGAACGCATCGCCTGGTTCGCGGCCGAGCGCGGAGTACGTGGAACCCTCGTGGCGCGCGACGGCACCCCCGTGGCGTACGACTTCGCCGCCGGCGCCGAGGTGCAGGGGTTCGACGACGGCTGCGACGCCGTCGCCTTCGACGGCACCTTCGTCTCGCCGCCGCTCGCGGTGGCCGACAAGAACGCACGCAATGGCAACAACGGCGGCTGGCTTCGTCGCTGCAGCCCGCCGGGCACGACGAGCATCGGCCTGCACGTGGACGAGGATCGCGCCGGCGACGCCGAGCGCACGCACATCGGCGAGCCGGTCAGCGTCTTCGCCTTCGAGCGCGCCTTCGACTGGTGCCCCTCGGAGCCCGAGATCCTCCTGTCGAAGTCCTCCCTCGTCAGCGCGGATCCGGTCAACGGCACGAGCAGCCCGAAGCGGATCCCGGGCGCGCTCATCGACTACACGATCACGGCGCGGAATGCGGACAAGGCGGCGACGGACCCTGACTCGGTGGTGGTGACCGACACGTTGCCGCCCGGCCTCGCGCTCTTCCTCGGCGATCTCGGATCGGGCAGCCCCTTCCAGTTCGTCGACGGCGACGCAGCGAGCGGTCTGGCCTTCGAGTTCATCGCCGTGGACAGCCCCGTCGACGGCGTGGAGTTCACGGACGACGCTTCGGCGAACCCGCTGGACTGGAGCTACCAGCCCGTCGTCGTGGACGGCTTCGATCCTAGGGTCGAGGCCTTCCGCATCCGCCTGACCGGCGCCCTGGCAGGACAGCGCGGAGCGACCGCCCCCTCCTTCTCCCTCCGCTACCGCGCGCGCGTGGACTGAACCCTGCTCGGGGGTGCTGTATTCTCCCCGCCGCAATTCCGGCCCGCAGCGGCCGTCATTTGCTCGGGAGAGAGACACCACATGAGCGAACTGAAAGGCACCGTGCACTACTCCACGGACGGCGAACTGGCCGTCCTGCGCATCGACAACCCACCGGTCAATCCACTCTCGAGCGGGGTGCGCCAGGGCCTCCACGACGGCCTGAAGGCCGCCATCGAGGACGACGCGATCAAGGCCATCGTCATGTACGGCGAGGGCCGCGCCTTCATTGCCGGCGCCGACATCGGCGAGTTCGGTGGCGCCTCGAAGGGGCCGGGCCTGCACGAGTGCCTGCAGATGATGGAACAGTCACCGAAGATCGTGATCGCCGCCATCAACGGCACGGCCTTCGGTGGCGGCCTCGAGGTCGCCCTCTGCGCCGACTATCGTGTCATCGCGCCGAAGGCGCCGGTGGGCCTGCCGGAGGTCAAGCTCGGCCTGCTGCCGGGCGCCGGCGGCACGCAGCGCCTGCCGCGCCTGATCGGCGCGGAGAAGGCCCTCGGTTTCATCCTCAGCGGTGATCCGATCCCCGGCCCGGCCGCCACGCAGATGGGCATCGCCGACGCGCTCATCGAGGACGACGACTTCATCGCCGGCGCCCTCGCCTGGGCCCGCCAGGCCGTCGCCGACGGCAAGGGCAAGAAGCGCATCCGCGACGATGCCTCCGTGGTGCAGCAGGATCGCGGCAAGCCGGAGATCTTCGAGGAAGCGCGCAAGAATGCCGCGCGGAAGATGCGCGGCCGCTTCGCCCCGGAGATGATCATCCAGTGCGTGGAAGCCGCCGTGGAGACCGGCGACTTCGACGCGGGCATGAAGGTCGAGGCCGAGAACTTC
Source organism: Pseudomonadales bacterium (assembly GCA_036351675.1). Classification (GTDB taxonomy): domain Bacteria; phylum Pseudomonadota; class Gammaproteobacteria; order Pseudomonadales; family Azotimanducaceae; genus JAZBPO01. The sequence goes on along the minus strand of JAZBPO010000464.1, from coordinate 665 downwards.
GCCAAGTGCCTGAACCACCCGCAGCGCGAGGCGCTCATCCACCTGTTCTTCTCCGAGCGCGAGGTCGCGAAGATCCCGGACGTGCCGAAGGACACGCCGGTCAAGAATATCGAGACGGCGGGTGTGGTCGGCTGCGGCACCATGGGCGGCGGCATCACCATGTGCTTCGCCAACGCCGGCATCCCGGTGACGGTCCTGGAGATGAACCAGGAAGCCATCGACCGCGGCATGGGCGTGATCAAGCGCAACTTCGACGGCATGGTGAAGCGCGGCCGCATCAGCCAGGAAGAGGCGGACAAGCGCTACGGTCTGATCTCGACGACCCTCGACTACGCCGACCTCGGCAAGGCCGACGTCGTGATCGAGGCCGTCTACGAGAACCTCGACGTCAAGAAGAAGGTCTTCGAGGAGTTCGAGAAGGTCTGCAAGCCCGGCGCGATCATCGCCTCGAACACCTCGGGCCTCGACGTCGACGCCATGGCCGACGTCACCTCGCGGCCGGAGGACGTCATCGGCCTGCACTTCTTCAGCCCGGCGAACGTGATGCGCCTGCTGGAGGTCGTCCGCGGCGCGAAGACCTCAGCGAGCACCATCGCCACGGCCATGAAGCTCGGCAAGACCCTCGGCAAGGTCGCCGTGCTCTCGGGCAACGCCCCGGGCTTCAT
>JAZBPO010000463.1:0-6504 GCA_036351675.1 Pseudomonadales bacterium | reverse complement strand
GTTCCAGTAGGTGCCGCACTCGTCGAGGATGCTGCGCTGCCAGTCGTACTGGTAGAAGGCCTCGACCGACAGGTTGTAGGTCACGCCGAGGTTTCCGTAGATCATGCCCACGGGCAACAGTGCCTCGCGGATCTCGCTGCCCGGACGCCGGAGGGCGGTGACGTCGAAGGGGCTCACGACGTTGACGCCGTTCTGGATGAAAAGGTTCTCGCCCCAGTTGAGCACCATGTTCCCGGCTCTCAGCTCGAGGGGCATCTCGCCGAGATCGAACTCCCCGTAGAGGTAGTAATCGAGGAACACGAAGCCCTTGTCCTGGGCGAGATCCTCGAAGCCCGACATTCTCAGGGGGCGGCCCGCCGCGTAGTCGTTCGCCGCGTGACCGTGCCGTACCGATCCCTCCGCCTGCTCGTAGTCGTACCAGTACTTCACGCGCGTGAAGAGCCCCATCCTGCCGGCGTTCAGGTCGAGGTCGTGCAATCCTCGAAAGATCAGCGAATAGGCGTCGCCCTGCTCGTAGTTGAGGTTGCCGTCATCCGTCGTGCCCGCGGACGCGCGCCCGGCTCCCGCGGTGTTGCCCGCCGTGACCACGCGATTCGAGGGGTCCTCCGTACGCCAGCTCGCCCCGACCGAGAGGCGCGAGGTCAACGTCGCCTCGAAGGGCCCCACATCGAACTTCGTGGCGTGCGCTCCGGGACTCAGAGTCGCAGCGGCGACGGTGACCGCGAGGGCCGCGGCACTCGCCCGGCCGTCGCGGAGCAGGCGACTTCGACGCCGCATACCTCGCCCAGCGCGGAGTGCAGACCTGACTGGTGCAACAACGGTTCGCTGCGAATCGACCCGACTCATGGCCGCCCCCCCCATTCTCGTGCTCGTTGCACTGCATCCCCAACGACCACACTGGACCGAGCGCTCCGCCCGGTAATTGAGCCCGGTCAACTTTCCCGCAACCGCGAAGCCCGAAGCGCAGGCACACCTGCAGACTCGTCGTCGGACTCGAAAGTGGCCTCCTCGACGCTCCAGGACGCGGGGTGGACGCTTCACCGTCGCACACGTGCACCATGGCGACCTGGCATACACTCATGGTCCGGTCAGCAAGGACTTGTGCGATGGACTCGCCCGCCCAGGATCCCGCGGAACGCTCCTACACGGCCGACGAACCGACCGCGAGCGACAGTCTCAACCGGGACCAGTACGCCGAAGCGCTCGCGCAGCTGTGCCGCGGCTGCGCCACGCCGCTCGCCGTAGGCATCTATGCGACCTGGGGCGTGGGCAAGACCTCGCTCATGCAGAGGATCCACAGCAAGCTCGACCCCGCCCGCTATCACGTCGTCTGGTTCAACCTGTGGGCGCATCAGAACGTCGAGAACCCGGTCGTCGCGTTCGCACAGACTTTCGCCGCCAGCATTCCCGGCTACGAGTCGAACAGGAACGTCCGGAAACTGGTGACGCTCGTGGCCGCGGCCTTCGGCAACAGGGTGTCGCAGGCCGCGACGGGCATGAGCCTTCTGGATCTGCTGGGGCTCGGGAAGTCCCACGAAGAACAAGCCTTCGAGGCGCGCGACGACGCGCTGCGGCTCGGGGAACACCTGCAGGAACTCGTACGCGACGCCTTGCGGGCCACCGGGCGCGAACGAGTCGTCTGCTTCATCGACGACCTCGACCGATGTACCGCCACGAAGGGCCTGGAGATGCTCGACGCGCTCAAGCTCTATCTGAACGTCGAGGACTGCATCTATTTCCTGGGCGTGGATCGCCAGGCGCTGCAGCAGAGCGTCGACAGCCGCTACGCCGGCACTCCGACGGATACCGTGAGCTACCTCGACAAGATCATCCAACTGCCCTTCACCGTGCCACCGATCGCCAGGGCCGACATGCACCTGTTCATCGACTCGCTGCTGCCGTCGCAGCTGGGGAGATGCCGTGAGCAGCTCGCCGAAGGGCTGGGAGACAACCCGAGGCAGGTGAAACGCTTCATCAACACGTTGGCTCTCAACCACAACCTTGCGAGCCAGATCGAGAACTACGACGAACAGGTGCTGTGCGCCCTGCTGATGATCCAGTACCGGAATCAGGAGCTCTACGAACTGGTGAGCGCCAGGCCGTCGCTGATCATCGAGATGATCGCGTCCGACGAGGAAGGGCAGAAGCTGCGTGGCGACCATCTCGAGGACGATGACAAGCTCGAAGCAGTGCTCGACATGACCCCGTTCCCGAGCGATCCCGGCGGCCTCGACGACTACTTCAACAAGACGGACGTGGCCGGCATCGTGCCGGAGGAGCCGGGGGAGCTCAGCATCGAGCAACCGGGCCAGAGCAGGATATCCTTGATCGACCAGACGTCCAGCGGGCTTCAGTCCGATGAACGACCCTGGCGCGTCGACGGATTCCTCACGGACGAGCAGATCGAGCACGCGGTACTCGCTCAGGCGCAGCCAGGTGCAAGGGTGGTCGACCGCCTGTTGCTCTACCGCCCTCGCGCGCAGCGGACCTGGCTCGTGGTCACCGACGAACACCTCTACTGCCTGCTCGACGACCAGCGCACGCGTGCCGGCAATCGCGTCGTGCAGTGGCGCGAACCCCTCGAAGCGGTGCGCTCGGTTCAGGCCTACGAATCCAAGCAGGGCCGACCGGTCGTCGACATCGGATCACACAAGCGCTGGCTGTACTCCAGGCGCCTGTACCCTAGTGCCGAGGCCCTGGAAACGGCGATCGGCGCGCTGATCGAGCGCGCGCTCGCTTCCTGACCCGAGCCCTCTGGCGTACGAGGCCGAGAAGCTCGAGCCGGTCGCACGATGCCCCGCGGAGCGCGATCCGGAGCGCGATCCGGAGCGCGCTGCCGGGCCGCTTTCCGGGTGTGGACGATGCGGTCACGCGCACACCCGAGCCGAGGACGGCACCATGCCGTCGGAACGCAGATGACCGGACGCCAGCCTTTCGCCGAGCACGCGCGAAGGCTCGGGGAGGGGCAGTGCAGCGACAACAGGTGCTAGTGCTCTACCTGCAGAACTCGGCACTCGACTCGAAGGTCGTGTCCTGGGCGATCTGGGACGGCACCGGGCGCGAGGAACACATGCCCGGCGACGCTGACCGGCCGCCCTTCGCGACGGGCCTCGAGGCGCTGCGCGCAGGCTGGCGCCTGATCCAGATGTCGCCGCTGATCCAGCACGCACCGGGCGCCGAGTTCGTCACGGGCTATCAGAAGTACGAGTTCATGTTCGAGAAGCTCGTGGAGACGGAAGACACGCCATGACGGAACCGGTACCACTGCTCGACTCACGGCAGGTCGCGCGCTTCGTGGCGCGCGGTTTCCTGCGCTTCGACGGCGTGGTGCCGGCGGAGATCAACGACGCCTTCATGAGCGAGGTCCCTCCCTTCGAGCGCGGCGAGGGCGAGCCCCTGATGGTGGCCTATGGCCGCATGCTGGCGCGCTGCGGCGTGCCCGAGATTCCGGCCGGCCTGCCCTTCGAGGGCGCCTTCGACGGTGCCTCGCCCCTCGGTCGCCTGTTCGCCCTGCCCGTCTTTCGCGGCATCGTGACCTCGCTTCTCGGCGCTGCGCCGCGCTTCGATCACCACTTCCTGCACCTGGCCTTCCCGCCTTCCGCGTACCGGGAGACGGACCCGCCCCAGCGTTCGCAGCATCTGCACCAGGACTCGACCATCGATCCGCGCCGGCGCGCCTTCGACCTGCAGATCATGTACTACCCGCATGAGGTGGGTCCCGAGGACGGCGGCACGCGCTACCTTCCCGGCAGCCATCTGCGCGTCGTCAGCGAAGCGGCGATCGCCCGCTACCAGAACGTCGTCGGCCAGCAGCACGTGGTGTGTCCCGCGGGGACGCTCCTCGTGCTGCACCACGGCATCTGGCACGGCGGCGGCATCAATCGCGGTACCGGCATGCGCGCCATGTACAAGATCCGCCTGAACCCGACCGTGCCGCAGGTGCGAACCTGGGACACGTCGGACCTGCCCGAGGACGGCGGCGCGCAGCGGCCGATCTTCCTGCGCAAGGGGCCGGGCGACCCGGAGGACCTGCACGAGATCCTCGCGCGGCCGGAGGCCTGGTACGAGGACGACACCGGTCGCCTCGAACTGCTCGAACGGGCACGGCTCTGGCGCCACATGATCGGCTCGCCGGGCGCCGACGTGGACTACTGGCTGACGCGCGTGGAGAACGAGCCGGCGACCTGACGGATCAGCTGCGGCGCCACTGCGGCGGCCGCTTGCCGACGAAGGCTGCGACGCCCTCGCGGTAGTCCTCGGACCTCATCATCGCCTCGAGGCGCACTTCGGAATCGCGCACGGACTCCGCCGCGCTCCTGTGCAGGTCGCTGTAGATCTGGTGCCGCGTCGACGTGAGCGAGCTCGGCGCCACCCGCGCGAGCACGTCCAGCAGCCAGGCGCGGACGTGGTCCATCAACGCCTCCTTCGGCAGCACGGCATTCACCAGCCCCATGGCGAGCGCCTCCTCGGCAAGGAACCTGCGCGAGGAGAGGAGCAGGTCGTTCGCGTGGCCGAGACCGACCATGCGCGGCAGCAGCCAGGACAGGCCGTACTCGGCAGGCAGGCCGAGGGGCCCGTGCGCCGTCGTCATCTTCGCCCCGGCAGCCGCGAAGCGCAGGTCGCACCAGCACGCGAGCGCGAAGCCGACGCCGGCTGCGGGCCCGTTGACAGCTGCGACCACGGGCTTGGTGAGACCGCAGTGCCAGGCGAAGAAGGCGTCGAACTCGGGCCGAACGCCGTGACCCGGCTCCGCGAGATCGTCGGGCGTGCCCGGATCGTAGCCGCCCTTGGCGACATGTCCTTCGAGTGCCTTCGCGTCGGCGCCGGCACAGAAGGCGCGGCCCTCGCCGGTCACGACGATGGCGCCGACGGACGCGTCCCGGTCCGCCCGATCCATCAGCCAGCGGTACTCCGTGTGCATGCGACCGGTCCAGGCGTTCATGCGCTCGGGCCGGTGCAGGATGACCGTGGCGATGCCGTCGGAGACCTCGTAGCGCGTCGACTTCAGCTCCATCGTCAGGCCTCCTTCGCGAACACCATGGCGTCATCGGCGAAGGCCTTGAACTCCAGGCCGTTGCCCGAGGGATCGAGCAGGAACAGGGTGCGTTGCTCTCCGGCCTCGCCGGCGAAGCGGACGTGCGGTTCGATGAGGAAATCGACGCCGGCGCCGCGCAGGCGCTCGGCCAGGGCGTCCCAGGCGTCGACGTCGAGGATCACGCCGAAGTGGCGCACCGGCACGTCGTGGCCGTCGACGGCGTTGGTCGCGGGCCCGTCCTCGGCTGCATCCACGAGATGCGCGGTGACCTGGTGCCCCGAGAAGTCGAAGTCGATCCAGCGCGTGCTCTCGCGGCCGACCCCACAGCCGAGCAGCTCCGTGTAGAAGCGGCGCGTTCGCTCGAGGTCCGTGACGGGTACGGCGAGATGGAAACGGGGTCGCATGATCACTCCTCGGAGTCGGTGTCCTCGACGAGACGGCGCAGGACGTCCTCGGCCGCATCGAAGCCGTCGACCAGCGCGAGCTGCGCGCTGGCCCGGTCCAGATTCTGTCGCGGGCGGCGCACCCGGAAGTAGCGATCGCCAGCGAGATGATCCGTGAGGAAGCGTACCGCGAGCATGAAGGCCATGTGCGCCGGCGCCGCGACGAGCGCGCTGCGTTCAGCGGACGCAAGCGGCTCGGCGAGCCCCTCGAGGAAACCGCTCGCACCGGCGCACAGCAGTTCCGCGTCGACACGGGCGCCGCCGGGGTCGTCCTCGCCACCACGGCAGGCTGCGGAGCGCAGGAAGTCCCCGAGGTCCCAGGCGAGGGGCCCGACCATGACCGTGTCCCAGTCGACGAGCGCCACGGCGCCCGTACCCGTAGCCGGGAACAGGAAGTTGGTGAACTTGGGATCGCCATGCAGGACACGCGGCGGCAGTGCGAGCGGCGCGCGCTTCCGCCGCGCCTCGCGCTCGTCGTCCACGCGCGCAAGGAGCACCGCGGCGTCCGCGAGCCGCTGCGCCGTCGCGCCGGAACGGACCTCGTCGAGGTCGTCGAGGCGCGCCTCGAGATCGTGGAAGCGTGCGAGTACGGGCCTGATGCGGTCGGCGGGCAGGGCCCCGAGGGCGTGAAGCGCTGCGCCGAGGGCGACGCCGGCGGCGCGGGCCAGGGCCGCGTCGCCGGGCCATGCGTGGACGACGCGACCCGGCAACCAGGCGAAGGCGCGCCAGAGCCCGCTCTCGCAGCGCACGCGACGCGCGCCGTCGACCGCGCGGCGTAGCGTCGGCACCGCAAGGCGGGGCATGCCTCCATCGAGGTGATCGAGGACGGTCTCGACGTTGTCCTGCACCGCGTCCGCCTCGGGAAAGACGCCGTGGTTGAGCCACTGCAGCAGCACCTCGTCACCCGGGACATGCACGTGCCAGCTCTCGTTGACGTGGCCGGAGGTGATCGCTTCGAGGCGCGCGTCTCCGGGGAGTCGCAGCGCGGCGAGCGCGGCGCGCGCCGCCTCGATGTCCGGGCGCGTC